>CAZDTI010000143.1:0-18250 GCA_964508085.1 uncultured Saprospiraceae bacterium
AGGGGGAGTGAACTAAAAGAAGGAATAATTTAGTTTTGTTGTAGAATAGACAATAATATCACCTAAAATTACCAACAAAACTTCTGGAAACAGGGATTGTTTTGTCACAATCCGCTAGTTGGAGAAGGAGACCTTGCGCATTGCCGGAAGTGGAGATGATGGTCTTTCTGTTAATTAGAAAAGAGCGATGACATTTGACGAGGGCACTTCCTTTGGCTTCACTTAATATACTCTTCAAGGTGGCTCGTTCGGTTTTCTCGACCCACTGTCCATCTGCGTTGAGATGGCCTATTCTCACATAATTTTGTAAAGCCTCGATATATCGAATTTTAGAACTTGGAATGTCAAAAACGACGGAATCTTCAGTAGTTACTCTTTCAGATTTAGTACTCATTTCCTGATTGATTTCCTCCGCAATGTCTTGATACTTTCGTTCCTGTCGTAATAAGGCAATTACCCCAAGTCCAACCGTAGGAAATATGCCAACCATAAAAGTTCCTTTTATCATGTGGGGTAGAAACTCCCATTTGATATATCCAAAGTAAGTGATTCGGATGTATAAAAAATTGGCAACACTGATACACAGCATAAGGCCAATAATGTAAAGAATCCATTTCCCAAAAGTGAAATTGGCAGCTTTTCCTTTTATTTTAAACCAACGTACAATGGTAAATTCGTAAACAATAGAAGTAAGAAAGGTTACTAAACCAAAACCCAAACAAACTAGAAGTTGGCCTGATTCCATTTGGTTAAGATCAAATGGAGTGAAAATATAAAGGAAACCAGCCACAAAAATACTGACAGCAGAAATGATCTTTATTACACCGACGATGCTTTCCTCCATCGGATAAGGTTTGTTCAAAAGGCGTTTTGTATCTTGTAGCAGTTGCATGGTTTAAAGGTAGTAAATTCGGATTTAGTTAGAAAAGAAATTACCCAACCTTTCTGTTCTTACTTCCGTCATCCCAAAAACAAAAAATATGAATAAGCTAAAATTTGCCAAAGATGAGGGTACTCTTTTCTACAAAGAACTCCATCAAGAAGTTGAAAAATACTTCTCCAGTAAAGGGATTCCTAAGACAGGAAACCGAATTATGCACTTCAAAATCCTATTGTATTTCAGTTTAGATATTCTGTTTTACTACCTGATGATTACAAGTACTACTGCTGTTGGGTTTTATACCTTTTATTTATTGATGGGGCTTTCTGTCCTACTTACCGCTTTCAACGTATCTCATGATGCCGCACATGGAGTAGCCGTCAAAAGTAAGTACTGGAATAAGTTATTGTTCTCTCTTAGTTTTAACTTGCAAGGAAACAATGCCTACGTCTGGGGTAAAAATCACAATGAGTCTCACCATCTTTACACAAATATAGAAGGTAGTGACATCGATGTTTTAAATAACCCCCTTTTTCGGATGACGGATAACCAGAACTTGAAATGGTTTCATCGCTACCAGTATCTCTATGCCCCCTTTTTATATTTATTGTATTCGCTCAATTGGTTCTTTTTTCGGGAAGCATTGATGTTGGTTAACTACTCTAGTCGGACGATAAAGATTGAAATTCCACCGGTAGAAGTTGCGAAGTTAGTTCTGTTCAAAATTTTGTATATCGGATATATGATTGTGTTACCGGTTTATTTTTTGCCTTTCGGTTGGAGCACTGTACTATGGGCTTTCCTACTCAATCATTTTATGATCTCCATCCTTTTCGTAGGAGTATTGGGTGTTTCTCATTTATCCGATTTTGTGGCACATCCAGAACCTGATGAGCATAATAAATTGGATATGAGCTGGCCAAAGTTGCAGATGTGCACTTCTGTTGACTATAATGCTAACAGTGTTTTTTTCAATTGGACATTAGGCGGTTTCAATGTCCATGCCTTACATCATTTGCTCCCCAATGTATGTCATGTTCATTATTTGGATATCCTTCCGATATTTGAATCCCTAGCTAAAAAACATGGATTAACTTATATGGAAATGCCTTATCGGAAATCGTTGGCATCTCATTTTAGATTTCTCAAAGCGATGGGAACTCATCAAACCTTTAATCCCCAGCCCTATGAAAGATAAACACATCCACATTCCAGAAGACAGTGCGTTGCTCAGAAACATCTACGAGCAGGTAGAACAACGTCTGAAAATTGATGAGCAGAGTTTCCTGACTAAAATTTGGGTGAAATTTATTTTTTACTTTTCTTCATCACTTGGACTTTACGTTTTGCTGTACCAAGAGCTCAGTCCATTTCAATTTGTATGTTGCTTCATGACCTACGGCTTTATTACCTTGCTTTTTGCCTTTAATTTTTCTCATGATTTTTCGCACAACACCATTTTTAAAAGTAAACGATTAAATAACATTTGTTTTACATTGATCTACACCATTGTTGGTGCACATGCTGAAGCCTGGAAACAAAGACACGTAAACTCACATCACTATGCACCGAATGTTGAGGATTATGATTCGGACTTAAAAATAACAAAACTTATACGGATTATTCCTAATAGCGAACATCGTTGGTATCATTGTTATCAACATTGGTATGCGCCACTCGCTTATACCACTTATTCGTTATTTTGGATTTTTATTAAAGACTTTACAATTCTTTATTCCGAGGATGAATTTACGACCAAAAAAGGATTTACTTATCACCTCTCCTTTTGGTTGCAAAAGAGTTTCTATTTCAGCTTTGTACTACTATTGCCATTCTTGTTTGCCCCTCAAAAGGGGTACATTGCTTTACTTGGATTTCTATTGATGCATTTAAGTCAATCTTTATTTTTACTGTTTACTTTTTTTATGACACATCATGTGGAAGAAACAGAGTATCCAACCACAGACGAAAATGGTTACATTAATACTTCCTGGATGATGAATCAAATAAAAAGCTCAAACGATATGCACCCTTTCAGCGAAGTGGCTAACTTTATTCTGGGAGGTTTCAATAACCATATTGCGCATCACCTGTTTCCGCATTACCATCATATCCACTACCCAAAGCTCAATCGAATTTTATATGACATCTTGAATCAGCATGGTATTACACCTAATCAAACCAGCTACTGGGGCGGGGTTGTTTCACATTTGAAATTGTTAAAAAGAATGAGTATGGGTTAATAACAATGAACTTACAATAAGTTTACTCTTCTTAACTCCAGCCTCTAAAGGGGAGCTTCAGCGCGCCTTTAGGGGCTGGAGGCTGCGTTGGGATAACTCAGGAAATCCATGAAATTTGCAAAAAAATCAAAAAAAAATCCTACCTTCACTATAGCAACAAAGGCAGCTCCTAATGCTTTTCGTTTTTTAGTCCTTCCAAAGTTATCCAACGATCTTAAAAAATAGGCTATGAAGCCAGCCGTAAACAAATACATATTGTTTATAGCATTCTACTTTTCCTAAGTCAATCATCAAGGATACTTACTAAAACACAATGCTTATGAAACTTCCAATTTCCTTACTCCTAATTACATTTTTCTTAGTCAACAGCTTCAGTGCAATTGCGCATTCTAATGACAATGTCATATGTGTTGCGAATGCTGGACCTAATATTAGCTTAAGCTGTGTCCAAACTTGTGTCAATCTCGACTCTTCCGGCTCTAGCACTGGACCAAATGTTACCTATACTTGGACTGGCCCTGATATTACTCCGGCAAATGAAAACGATCCATCCCCTATAGTTTGTGAGCCAGGTCTTTACACCTTGACTGTAGAAAATACAGTAGAAGGCTGTTCCGATACAGATGAAGCGGTGATAACAATAGATCAGGCCTCACCAATAGCCGATGCTGGCCCTGACATGACTCTGGAATGTTGGTCAGGTGTAGTTGTTCTGGATGGCTCTGGGTCTATTCCTTCAGGTGGAATTACTTATGAGTGGTATTCCGATACTGGAGTACTCATTGCAAATCAATCCACGGTTAGTGTAACTATTGCGGGAGCATACACTTTGGTTGTAACAGACTTTAATAATGGCTGCACTGCATCAGATGTAGTAGATGTTATTGATAATACCAATGCGCTAAATCTTATTCTTGTTGGCGATCCGCTTATTGATTGCAGCTCCGGAAGTACAACCACAATAGAGGCTATTGCCACCGGAGGGACGCCTCCTTATGCTTACCAATGGAACAATGGTTTTAATGGAACTATTCAAGATATTGGTTTTCCTGGGACTTACGTAGTGACCGTTTTCGATTCTTTCAATTGTTCTGCGGAAGCCGATATTACACTTATTAGTAATAACATTTCCGTAGACTACTCCGTTTCTCAGCAGGCGACCTGTGGTGGCTGCGATGGAGCAGTAGACCTTTCGGTTACCGGAGGCGGAGGCGGACCTTTCAATTTCGATTGGAGTGATGATGCTTTTGATGGACAGGAAGACCCCGTAGGTTTTTGCGATGAAACAGAGTATTTTGTCAATGTCTATAATAATGATTCAACTTGCGTGGCCTCTTTGATAATAGACGATTTTATTGGTTTCAATCACATAGGGATACAAGTAAGCAGTACGAACGTCACTTGCAGCGGTGGTAATGACGGTACCGCATCAGCAACAGTCAGCTTCGGAGGAGGGACCAACCCTTCCTTTCTCTGGTGTAATGGACAGTCAACAGCCACTGCTACCGGCTTACCAGTTGGCCCTTGCACCGTAATGGTAACCAACAATACAACAGGTTGTACTGGAGAGCAAACGGTATCGATTGTAGCACCCGCAAATCTAACGCTAAACATCTCAGGGAATCCGATCATAGAATGTAACTCTGGGAGCACTACTACACTAACTGCTGACATAAGCGGAGGAACGGCTCCTTTTGAATTTTTATGGAACAGTGGATTTGTTGATCAGTCTATAGATGTTTCTAATCAAGGCATATATGTGGTAACAGTAACTGATAGTAATGGCTGTACGGTGGTAGGGGAGACTACAGTTGTAAATGAAAATATTATCTTAAATTACACTGTTCTCCAACAAGCGACCTGTGGCGGCTGTGATGGAGCTATTGATATTACAGTCTCTGGAGGTTTAACAGGACCGTTTAATTTTGATTGGAGTGATGATGCTTTTGATGGACAAGAAGACCCCGTAGGGTTTTGTGAAAATACATTGTATACGCTCAATGTCTATGATGATGATTCTACCTGTGTGGCCTTTTTGATAATAGACGACTTTTTTGCCTTTTCAAATATTGGAATAGATGTAGAAAGTACTTATGCTACTTGTGGCAATGATGATGGAACGGCAACAGTAACAGTCAACTTTGGAGCACCTGACCCTTCTTTTATCTGGAGCAATGGAGGCACAGAAGCCACTCAAACCGACTTGGCACCCGGAGGATACTCCGTAACCGTAGTCAATAACACAACAGGCTGCGGCACTCATCAAAACATAATTGTCGAAGAAGATCCGGCTTGTCAAATACATATTTCAGGTTATGTTTATGCGGATAATACCAATCAGGATTGTGATCCAGCTACTGTAGATGAAGGTGTTTATAACATTATGGTTACATTGGATAATGGAGACATCACCTTCACAGATATGGATGGCTATTATCAATTTGATGTTGATCCAGGAACCTATGAAGTGAGTATCAATCTCACTACGCCACAATATCTGGATTTATGCACAGATCCCATCTCCGTCGATTTACAAGACTTTGGATCAATTTCAGAAAACAATAATTTCTTTGTCATCAATGACCAGATTCAAGATTTAAATATAAAGGTAGTGAAATGGAATGCCCGACCAGGTTTTCAACAACACGTGATCATCTGTGCCATGAATTTTGGAGATGAACCAGCCAATGGAACGGTCGTGTTTGTCCATGATTCCATTTCTCAACTTGTTAATACTAGTGGCCCAGGCACAGCTGTTTACGATGAACCCGTGCATACGGTAAGTTGGGAATTCGAAGATTTACCTCCCGGAGCAGTCTGGGTTTATCACGCCTATCTCTATCATGATGTAGATGTACCACTAGGGACAAATCTAGATTATTACTTCGCACTAGAACCCATCATTGGAGATATAGATCCAAGTAACAATGTCATCGAATGTTCCATGTTAGTCACCGGATCCTACGATCCAAATGACAAACGCGCTATCCCTGGCGGAGAGGATGAACAAGGATATATTCATCCCTTGGATTCTTTGATTAATTATACCATCCGTTTTCAAAACACAGGAACGGATACTGCATTTACGGTTGTCATCCTCGATACACTGGATTCGAATTTGGACATCAATTCCGTAGTAGCACTACCTTCTTGTCGGCCCTATAAACTAGATGTTCTAGATGATCGAGTTTTAGAATTTACTTTTGAAAATATATTGTTACCGGATAGCACAACGAATGAACCAGAGAGTCACGGTTTTGTGATGTATGATATCAAAATGGTATCGGGTTTGCCAATGGGTACACCAATAGAAAATACGGCTGCCATTTATTTTGATTACAACGAACCCATTATTACCAATACCACTTTGCATACACTATCTAATAGGGAAGTTGATATAACAGGAACGCTACAAACGGAATACAATGAAGGCGTACATGGTGTGCAAGTTGACTTGTCTAGTAATTTACTTCAGCTTCCATTCGAAGGCGATGGATATTTTGAGTTTATAAAGGTGCCAACGGAAACTGATTATACCATTACACCAAGTAAAGATGATGGTCAGCGAAATGGGATATCTTCCTATGATTTGGTTTTGATCCAAAAACATATTTTGGAAACACAAATTTTGGATTCCCCTTACAAAATACTGGCAGCTGATGTTAATAATTCAGGTGGTGTTTCAGGCATAGATATAGTAGAATTGCGAAGGCTTATTTTACACATTGATGACGAGTTACAACAGCAGGATTCCTGGCGTTTCGTTGATGAGGACTTCGTTTTTCCAGATCCAATGAACCCTTTTGAAAGTACCTTTCCACCAAATACTAACCCTTGGGAAGTTACGATTTCGCATATTTTATATGATTATAATGAAGCTAATTTCATAGGAGTGAAAATCGGAGATGTAAACAATACGGTGAATCCAGTAATGGGGAGCGCAGCAGCTCAGGATGGATATTCCGGGGATTTATTGCTAAAGCTGGAAGATCAAGATTTAGAAAAAGGAAAAGACTATTCTCTCCGTTTTCAGACTAACGATTTAGATGATTTGATCTCTTGTCAATTCACGGTTTCCTTTGATCCACAAGATCTTGAATTCTTGGATTTTGAAAAAGGAGAACTGGCTAATCTATCAATTAGTAATTTAGGATTGACGCATTTGGAGGAAGGCATCATTACTTTTAGTTGGAATGGCGAGGCTCAAGCCTTTAAAGAAAAGGCTAATTTATTTAATTTGAAATTTAGAGCAAAACAAATCACCTCTTGGAAAGAAGCGATACAAATCAATTCAAGTTATACGGCAAAAGAAGCCTATGGCCTCGTAAATGACCAAGCAGAAAAATTGGATGTAGTTTTGTTGTTTGAAAATTTAGAAGGGGAATCAATGATGGCCTCAGAGTCAGAAGAACTATTTGTCTATCCAAACCGTCCCAATCCATTTAAAAAAGAGACGACCATATCATTTTATCTTCCTGAAGGAGAATTGGTGGACTTGATTGTTTTTGATGTAAATGGGAAAGTGATGAAGAAACATCAAGCGATTTTCGAGAAGGGTTTTAATAGCTATAACCTTGATGATTCGTCCTTTGGACAAAGTGGAGTATATTACTATCAAATAAAAACGAAGAAGGAATCTGTTCTTCAAAAGATGTTGTATTTGAGGTAAGGGATAGAATGATGCAGCGTTGACCTTGACCTGTCTTAGCTCAGAAAACACCACCCCTCGCATTAAGTTGTTATGGGTGGTGTTTCTCGTTTTACAACATATAGATGAAAAATCCTTATATTCGTCCAAGCCATTGTCTATATCCAGGACTAAACGCTTTACACATTTCGCGAACTTTGTGCTAACCTCGAGGCAAAAGCTCCCACTAGAAAACAGCAGTACCTATGAAAAAGATATTCACCTTCCTTTGCTCGCTAAGTTTAACAATAACATTACATGCCCAAAATATCACTATCCAACCCTATCTGCAGGATGCCGAACCCTCTTCCATTTATATCCTTTGGGAAACAGATACGAACGAAGAATCCATTGTAGAATACGGACTCACAGAAGCGCTAGGTAACACGGTATCCGGAATCGCATATACTTCGAATGGCACAAATCAAATTCATGAGGTACAATTAGAAAGTTTGAATCGTTTCACCCGTTATTATTACCAAGTAAAAACAGGGACTGCAGTCTCCGAGATATTCCATTTTAAAACCCCACCTTTCGCCTCTGATAATGAACCATTCCGTTTATTGGCGATGAGTGATATGCAACGTGACAATAGTCAGCCCAATAAATTTCAAGAAATTGTAGAAGAAGGAGTCATTAACTACCTCACAGAACAGGTTGGTGGCGACCTTAGCGATAACCTTGCCTTGGTGATGATTCCTGGAGATTTAGTAACTACTGGAAATAATTTCTTACAATGGAAAAACACTTTCTTCAACCCCGCAGAACAATTGTTATCCCAAATACCGGTTTATCCTGTTTTAGGAAACCACGAAGCCAATACCGATTTTTATTTTGCATATTTTAAACTGCCAGAAAATGGATCAGCCGGATTTGAAGAACATTGGTGGTACAAAGACTATGGAAATACTAGAATTATCGGCCTCAACTCTAACAATCCTTTTGCAACCGAAAATCAATTGAATTGGCTGGATAATGCTTTATCCGAAACTTGCCAGGCAGATTCCATAGATTTTGTTTTTGCAGAGCTACATCATCCGCATAAATCAGAATTGTGGACTCCGGGAGAATCACCTTTTACAGGAGAAGTGATTGAACGGTTAGAACAATTTACAACAGATTGCGGGAAACCAAGTGTGCATTTTTTTGGTCATACGCACGGATACTCCCGAGGCCAATCCAGAGACCACAAACACGTATGGATTAACGTAGCAACTGCTGGTGGCGCTATCGATAACTGGGGAGAATTTCCAAACTTTGACTATGATGAATTTTCCGTTTCTCAAGATGAATATGGTTTTCTACTCGTAGAAGTAACTGATGGTACAGATCCTACTTTGACTATAAAAAGAATTGGTAGGGGAGACCAAGATGTCATTGAAAATAATATACTGAGAGATAGTCTAGTACTTCGGGTCGAAGCCAATACAGTAACTACGCCGACGCCAGTTTTCCCAGTAAACCTTGAAGTAATCCCGGAATGTGTAACCTTAGAGGCTGATGGGTTTTTATCAAACAACAATAATACTACACATGGACAAAGTCACTGGCAGGTTTCTACCAGTCAAAATGATTTTTCTCAGCTCGCCGCTGAAAGCTGGAAGAATTATGAAAATTGGTATTACGAAATTGATACACAGGCAGATGACGATTTGACCGATGAGAAGATTCAAGGATTGTCTGAAAATACAGCTTACTGGTGGCGCGTTCGTTATCGCGATAGGGAAATGAATTGGTCGGAATGGTCAGAGGTCGCTCCGTTTACAACCGGCGAATCCGTTTCTTCCGGTAATTTGTTATTAAACGCCGGAGCAGAAGATAGTCTTATGAACTGGACCGTGACAGAGGGAGTTGTAGAAGCCTTAACCGCAGGAACCTGTAATGGAGTAGAAACTCATTCTGGGAATCGTTACTTCATTGTTGGTGGACTTTGTGACCATAGCGAAGTCGGACGTTGTATTCAAGGAGTGGATGTGCTTGAGTATGCAGATTCAATTGATGCCGGGAATTACAGGGTTAATTACGGAGGCTTTCTTTCCAATTTTAATGGAAATGACATACCAGAAATGCGTTTATTATTTTTAGATGGAAATGCAGTAGAAATAGCTGCCTCTGACTATTTGTCAACGCTAAATAGTTCTTGGACTTTTATAAACGAATGGTTGGCAATTCCTCCCTTAACACGAACCATACAAGTGGAATTGAAAGGAACTAGAACTTCTGGAACGGACAACGATTCCTATTTCGATGATTTATTTTTGACGCTTGGTCCAGCAATGTTTGATTGCACAGGCGTCTCCGGAGTTGAAATACTGACTCGACCATTTATCCCGCTATTGAAAGTGACTCCCAATCCAGTAGACTCACAAGGGGTGATTAAATTTTCGGGGGGAGAATTAGGCGAGGTTAAATTGCAAGTTGTAAATGCTGCTGGTATAAAAGTTAAACTTCAAGTTGATTATGAGCAAGAGCGGATTATTTTTGATAAACAAGGTCTGGCACCGGGCGTTTATTTCTTTACGTTGCGTGGACGAAGAAGTATTGTTGGAAGAGGAGAGTTTTTGGTGGTGGAACGATAAGAATTACTAGTTTATGAAGATTTAGGAATTACTCTTTTTGGGATATTTTTTCAGCAATAATCACAATTTGGAAAACAGCAGAAACTGGATTTACTAAAAAAATAAAATAAAAGCTCCAACGTGTCAGCGTTGGAGCTTCTTTTAGGGTATCATAGTGTTAGTGTGGGCTGCTACTGTTTTACTGCTACTCGTTGAACGCTTTTTTTCTGTACCTGTACCACTTTTTTTCTGTTTTGTACAGCAGTTCTTTTTTTAGCCACCCGTTTAGCTCTTAAAGCTTTTTGACCACCGGTAGCGCAAACAAATTTTTTCGTTCCTGTGGGTTTTACCCTCTTTTTGACAAGGACTCTTTTTCCATTGACAGCATTGTATTTATGTGCGGTTCCTTTTAAGCAAACGTCTTTTCGTACCGTTACGGTTTCGGTTGTTATGACTCGCTTGGTTACTTGCGCTTCTACATTTGCTGTAAAGCAAAACAAGAAGGCCATTAATGATAAATAAACCAGACGATTTTTAATTGAGTTCTCCATGATGATTATTTTTTATGAGTAATGATTTTAGGTTGGGTGTGCTTCTTGGACAAGGGCAGCAGTAAATTGTAAAATCAAAATCATGTTAAAGGATTGTTAAAAGGTAGATATACACTTATTATCCACCACTTTTCGTTGCCTTTTTCGTCGCTACATTTGCCTTTTTATCCTTCATTTCTTTTTTGAAGACGACCGTCTCCATGACATTTTTTTGTTTAAATATCATATGGTAAGTTCCATATGCTTCACCACTAAGGTCAAAGAGAAAGTCATTTAAGCCAACCTCAATTTTTTGTAGTTCTTCGGTCATTACATCCCCCATGTTGTTGACTACACGGCATTCCAGTTCACCATCTATGATACTATTTATAGAAATTTCCATGACTTCGTCTGTTATCTGCTCTTTGTTAACTACCTCAAAATTATACACAAACTCTTTAGTCATTTCAATCGCTTCTGTTAAACTGCTAGTACCTTCGCGATTCACTTGATTAAGTCGGTATCTGACTTTTTTCAAGCCTAAATCCATATCCTTAAAACGATATTCTGTCAAATCCTCTGATTGCTTCCCTATAACGCTTCCTATAGGTTCAAATTTTTCCCCATCTTTGGACCGTTCTACCACAAAGAAATCGGTAGAGGCATCTTCCGAAGTCGCCCATTTCAGTATAAAACCAACGCCTTGTTCAACAGCACTCAGTGATACTTCATAGTTCACCTGTGCTATTGCAACGTTAAAGTTCAATAAAAAAATCAAAGGAATTAATGCTAGAAGAGAGAACGAGTTTATTTGCTTTTTCATCATATTTAGTTTAGTCGAAAAGTTCTCTATAGCAATGCACTAAAGAAAACCCTCCGATGTGGGTTAGGAATAATACTCTAATTACTAGCAAGCCGTATGCTATGATTCCTCTCCAACTAAACTAAATCCCTTTAATCGTGACACGCCCAATGCCTCCTAAAGGCTCAAACCGTATCCTAAAAACATGTATCACCCGTCTGACCCACCATCACTACGTAAGACTCTGGAAGAGTTGACCTTCCATGTGCATTGCGAGTCGCAACCTTGGGGCACAAAAAAACCCAACTGGAAACCAGTTGGGCCGTGTATATTCTACATAGTATGTAATATCTCTTAAATGAAGATCTACATTCAGGTAAGGCGCTACGAAATATATTCGGTGCTAGGCGTCTTAACTATAGAGAACCAATAGTTCTCAATCTCCTGAATTACTTCAATAAACTTCATGAAATCAATAGGCTTTTTGATGTAGCTATTGGCATGGTTCTGATAACTGCTGATCACATCTTTTTCTGCAGAAGAAGTAGATAGAATAATCACAGGAATCATGCTTAACTTTGGATCATTCTTGATTTTCTCCAAAACCTCCATACCACTTACTTTAGGCATGTTGAGATCCATCAAAACTAAATCCGGAGTAACCGCATTTACATATTCGCCTCTCTTATATAAGAAGTCAAGACCTTCTTCTCCATCTCTACAAACACTCAAGGTATTTTGAAGTTTCAATGTCTTTAGCGCATTTTTTGTCAGAACAATGTCTGCTTCGTTGTCCTCCACTAGGAGAATTTCGATTGGTCTTAGGTAATTTTCCATTATTTGCTTCTAGTCTTTTTCTAAGGTTAATAAACTATTTTGCTGTGTTTAACTTTGTTTGGAGTTACCTTCTGTACACAGGGAGCAGTGCAAACCCAATGCCATTAATGATTGTTTTCTAATTTAACAAGTTAGGTGACGCCATTTCGAATCCCTTCTTCTGGCTATGTTTTGAACTTGAATCGGGCAGCCACTCTGATCTAATTCACCAAAATAGCAAATAACCTTAATCTGCTATTAATGCAACCAAAGTTGGTTAGATCAGTATTATATATATTATAATTAAAAATATATTAATCTCTTAAACGTGACCATCACTTTTCAAAAAGTGAAGTCAAGCATATCGACCTTCTACGAAAAAGGAAGGTTAAAATATCCGCCCATGAACAAAAAAATCTACACTAGCCTTACCTTTCTTTGTCTGTTTCTAAATGCTATTGAGGGGCAAAACCTAATTAGAGGCCCCTACTTACAAGCCGTTTCTCAAGATAAAATCACTGTTCGATGGCGTACAGATATCCCCACAGCGAGCAAAGTATGGTATGGTGAATCATCAACAAATTTGACGGAGGTAGTCGAAAATAATAGCATTGTTACAGAACATGAGCTTTCTATTACTGATTTGGCTCCGAATACTACATACTTCTACGCTATCGGATACGCGGATAGCCAAATTGCGGGAGCTACGACAGATCATTATTTCAAAACAAGTCCACTGCCTCTAGTGGGAGAGTCCATAAATATATGGGCACTAGGAGATGCTGGTAGAAAGAATACTGCGCAACGATCTGTTCGTGATGCCTTCTATAGTTATAACAATGGAGAGCCCGTAGATTTATTATTAACAATGGGGGATAATGCATATTCTGACGGAACAGATGAAGAATTTCAAGATGCTTGGTTCGAAAACATGTACGAAGATCGATTGATTAATATTCCAATGTTTCAGACCTATGGTAACCACGACGGAGAATCGGCAGATGGAGAAGATGGAACCGGAGTTTATTTCGATATTTTCACCCATCCTACAGACGGTTCTTGTGGTGGTGTCCCTTCCGGAAATGAGTCTTATTACTCCTTTAATTATGCAGATGTTCATTTTGTTTCTCTCAATACCTGGGATGTAGATCGTTCACCAAACAGTGCTATGGCACAATGGCTGGAAGCAGACCTAGCCGCCAATAATCAGACCTGGACCATCGTAAACTTCCACCATCCGGTCTATGATGGCCGATACAATATTGATTCTGATTCTAAATCATTGAATATAGAAATGAGAGAATCTTTCGTACCTATCTTTGACCAGTATGGTGTTGATCTTGTACTAATGGGGCACTCTCACACGTATCAACGCTCTTATTTGATTGATGGACATTACGATGTTTCCTCCACTTTCGACCCTGTAACCATGGGGATCAACATGGGAGATGGACAAATAGATGGTGATGGTGCCTATCAAAAGGTAAATGGAAAAGGAGTAGTTTATGTCATCTCGGGAACTGCCGGAACGGTCAACTCTGTAGACAATCTCTATCATCCGGTGATGTACCACAGTTCACTAACGCTAGGTTCTTTTATCCTAGACATCAGCCACGATCAATTGGATGCTAAATTTCTCACTGCCGACGGAATCATTGATGACTATTTTACGATTACGAAAGATATAGCTCCTGTTCAATTAGTCCAGATTACAAATCCTTTACAAGGGTTTTCTACTCCACAAAATGCCATCATCACAACAGAGATTGCGGAGAATATAGGTGCAGTTTCAGCAGTTGAATTTTTTATTAATGGTTCTACAATTGGAATAGATAACACGTTTCCATTTACAATGGATTGGACAATTCCAGCAAATGGACCTTATGACATCGAACTATTAGCTACCACAAATTTTGGTGCTTATACGGATAGTGTACATATCGTTGTAGGAGATCAAATCTATCCTGAAGATTCAGATGGAGACGGTACTTTAGATGCGGATGATCTATGCGCAGGTAGTTTAGAGCCTGGTACGATTTGCAACGATAACAATACTGCCACTTATGATGATGTCATTACGGCTTCCTGTAATTGCGTCGGAACACCATATGATTGTCCCATATTGTTAATGGATATCGGAATGGCTTGTGACGACAATAACCCGGCTACATATGACGATATAGTTAACGGAAATTGTACCTGTTCTGGGATCCCATTTGATTGCGCCGTTTATTTAGCAGACATAGGAACACCTTGCAATGACAATGACCCAGACACTTACGGCGAGACGCTTAATGCAAATTGCGATTGCGTCGGACTTCCTTTAACTAACGTAGTAACAAGTAATATAAAACTCTTGGAAGGGTCTGACGATGCAGAAGAAGCAGCGAATGGCTCAGTAAACCTAAGTAGTTCTGATTTGGAAATGGTAGAAGAAAGTTCCGAGCAGACTATTGGTTTAAGGTATGCCTTGGCTAACGTTGCGGAAGGAGCATATATCGTGGAAGCCTATCTTCAGTTTGCTGTAGATGAAATAGATTCCGCACCGACTACTTTGACAATTAGAGGCGATATGTCAAATAACTCTCCTACGTTTAGTAATACTAATGGGAATATTTCTTCTAGACCTAGAACGACAAATGTAGTAGTTTGGGATGTGGGGAGTTGGCTGACCGTTGGTGCCATGGGAGATGCTCAAAGATCTGTGGATCTTAGTACTATAATTCAGGAAATGGTGGATCAACAAGATTATTCTTCTAGCTCTCCAATTACGTTTATTATCGAAGGCTCGGGAAAGAGAGTCGCTTTTTCAAAGGATAAATATTTGAGTGATGGCCCAGAACTAGTACTGACCTATGGATTCCTTTGCCCTGACATGGATAATGACGGTATCTGCGATCAAGATGATCTTTGTCCGGATAACCCGGGGTCAGTAGGAGAACCTTGTAATGATAACAATCCAAATACAACGAATGATGTATACAATAGTAATTGCGAATGCATTGGGGATGAATTTGATTGTCTCATTTTGAACGCAAATATTGGAAGTCCTTGTAATGACAACAATGCTGCTACTTACAATGATTTGGTTGACTCGAATTGCAATTGTTCTGGAACTGCTTATGATTGTCCAATATTTCTAGCAGATGTAGGTACGACTTGTGATGATGACAATCCAGCTACTTACAATGATTTGCTGGATGTAAATTGTAATTGTACAGGTACTCCTTATGATTGTGAGAACTTTCTGGCAGATATTGGAACGTCTTGTGATGATTTCAACAATAATACTACAAACGATCAAATTACGTCAGACTGTCAATGTGTTGGAACTGCGGTAGCTGCAACAATAACTGTTTCCACGAAAGTATCAGCAAGCTCTGACGATGCAGAACAAAGAGCAAATGGATCAATAACCTTGTCTAGTACAGATTTGGAAATGGTAGAAGAGAAGTCAACACAGCAGGTTGGAATTCGTTTTGTCAATTCAGCTATTCCAACAAATGCAAACATTGTTTCGGCTTACATCCAATTTACAACAGATGAAGCTGTGAACCAAGATCAAACTAATTTACAAATTTTCGGAGAAGCAAATGCCAATCCAAGCACCTTCGTGAAAAGCACTGCAAATATCAGCAACCGACCTAGAACAGCAGCCTCCGTCAATTGGCAACCCATGGAATGGAATACAGTAGGAGAAGATGGAATGAACCAAAGAACAGCCGACCTTTCAGTCATTATTCAGGAATTAATTAATCTGCCAAATTATGTAGAAAATAACGCCTTAGTTTTTCTCATAGAAGGAAATGGAAAACGGGTCGCAGAATCTTTCGATGGTTCAACGCAAAATGCGGCTACTTTAGTGGTGACTTATAGCACTGGAATGCTAACTTATGATTGCCCTCAATTGGAATTAAACATTGGTGAAAGTTGTGATGATAACAATAGTCTCACTGCTAATGATGTTGTATCTGCTAATTGTGTTTGTGCAGGCGAAGTTATTGGAACTACTTTCGATTGCCCAAGTCTTGAATTGAATTTTGGCGCAAGCTGTGATGACAACGATCCAACTACCATAAACGATGTCATCCAAAACGATTGCTCTTGCTCAGGAATCATTCCGATGGGCTTTGCTTGTTCCAGAATTAGTGCTACTAACGATGATGCAGAAGAAAAACCGAATGGTTCCGTTAATCTAACGAGTAGTGATTTGGAATTAGTAGAAAGCAGTAGCACTCAAACAATTGGCCTTCGATTTTTGAATTTAGAAATTCCCGCAGAGGCTTTAATAAGCACAGCGGACATTCAATTCACAGTAGATGAAGCTAAAAATACGAGCCCTTGTGAGCTTCTCATTTATGGAGAGTTACATAACAACCCCGGCCCTTTTACGAGCAATTCAGGAAATATATCTGGACGAATTAAAACGAATACTTATCTCTCCTGGATGCCTGAAGAGTGGCCAACTGTAAATGAGTCAGGTACTTCGCAACAAACCGTTGACATTGCTCCCATCCTTCAGGAAATCATAGGACAAACAGGCTACAATTCAAACAGCTCCATTGTTATAATCATAGAGGGCGTTGGTACACGTACTGCTGAATCCTACGATGGTGATGAAAATAAAGCGGCAGAACTCTGCGTCGAATATGACATGACGAACATAAATAGTGCTCAACAGAACGAGCGTATAGAGGAAGAAGAAAGTATCGCTTCTGAATTTCCATCGGTTTCTAGTCTTCACGTTTTTCCGAACCCGGCGAGGGATTATCTTACACTTCGTTTCGATGCACATAAGGTAGACAAAGAAGCAACGGTTCAAATATGGAGTGCTAATGGTCGTTTGGTTCACAATGAAAAAAGACAAATCCTCAAAGGCCAAGAAGAAATCAAATTGGAAGGGCTTACCTTAGCAAATGGAACCTATACCATTCAGCTTCATCGGGCGCCCTTTATGAAAGCCGCTAAGTTTGTGGTGCTGAAGTAATTCTTCGACTGGCTCCTACGTCGCTCACTCAGAATGACAGGAGTATATGCTTTCATCCATTCGATAAGCCAGTCCGTGCCGGAACGGGCGAGCTTATCGAATGGGAGGTACGAGTCGAGAAATATTACTCTTTGACTAAGCGTAAGATTCCTCGTAGCATGTCATCGCTTTTATTAAGAAGGATTAATTCTTCTTAACAAGAGATCTACGTTCCCTAAAACCCAGCTCCTCAGAAAATATTTCTACCACATAAGTTCCTGTTGCTAACCGATCTACAGGGAAGGAAAATTTATTGAAGCCTTCTTTTACCGATAGTCTTCTTTGGCGTAGCAGATTTCCAGCCATATTTATGATTCGAATTTGAATGGTGCCTGTTTTTTCAGACAGGAAGGCCAGTTGGAAATCGTAAACTGCTGGATTTGGGTAAAGACGAATACTCGTAAGTACAGGAGGAATAAGCTCCACTACGGCCATCTTAGAATATTCAAATTGCCCATCCTTATCCACTTGTTTTAACCTATAATAAGAAGTGCCAATTAGAGGCTCCTCGTCTATCTCTTGATAATGGTTTACTAAAACAGAATTACCTCTAGCCTCCGTTTGCATAATCGCCTCAAAGTTTTTGCCGTCGGGACTACGCTCAATCTCGAAGTAATCAGAATTGACCTCAGAGGTCGTATCCCAGTTTAATGTAACGCTCTTGTTATCAATTAGTCGGGCTTTGAAAAACGACAATTCTACAGGAAG
>CAZDTI010000144.1:0-18194 GCA_964508085.1 uncultured Saprospiraceae bacterium
TTTTCTTCTTTTCATCTTTTTTATTTCCCCGAGTGCGACTCGGTTCGCCGAGCGGTGGCTCGGAGAACCGGGCCGCACTCGGGGTTAATGATGGTTTGACTCCTCCAGAGTCTTATGTGGTTTTTGTGGGGTTCGTGAGGAGTATTTTTTGCTTAGGTGGATTCCGTTGGAATCCATTAATAGAATTTGTACTCGTTTGATAGAGCGAAGGCCATATAGATGAGTTCGGGATTTAGGTTATTGTCTTCCTCTATTTCGGATTTTAGTTCGTATGCTTCGTAGGGATTTGGTTTTCGGAGGAAGAAACGGAGATAGGTTTCTTCTACGAAGGCGTCGATGTCGTCTCGCATTACAGTATTTGTAGGGATTTGGACATTGTTATTATTGACGAAGGCGTTTAGGATGAGTTCGTCGGCTATTTGTTTGTCGCCTATCGCGCGGCGAATTTCGGACAGCTCGATTAGGTCATTTTGGCCTATGGCATTTTGGAAGAGATTAGAGTAGAGGATGGAAACGTATTGTTCGGAGGATTTCTCTTTATTTTTATCGGCATTCGATTGATAAAGGTTTTCTCCGTTTACATTGTAGATGTAGTCCACTTCCGAGTTGTGGATGGTGGTAGTTTCTTTTTTGCAGCTGGTAGTAAGTACTAACAGTAGAAGTGGTAGAAAGAGTAGTTGTATGTGGTTGTTTTTTTTCATCTTTTTTTGTTTTCCCCGAGTGCTACTTTGTTCTTCGAGCGGTGCTCGGAGAACAAAGTAGCACTCGGGGTTAATGGTGGTTCGACTCCTCCAGAGTCTTGCGTGGGGTATGTGAGGCCCTGAATTTGTTTTTTATGAGTGTGATACGCGGGGGTTCTTGCAATTGTCTTTACTGAAAGCCGGCGTATTCGTCTGTTGTTGCTAGAGTCTGTTGTATGCTTTGGTAATTTTTATTTTGTAGTAGCGTTTCCGTGCCATTTGTCATTTCTGTGGATGTAGGTTCTCGAGCTAGGAGCTGCTGGTAAATATCGATTACTAGGCCTTGGTAGAACTCGGGGTTGCTGGTAATGATATTTACGAAATCGTTTTTATCGTTGCCATCTTGGAGGAGGAGTTGGGCGCTTTGGTTAGCATCTACCATTTCTACTCCAGCAGTTAGTTCAGCAATGGTAGGTTGCCTTTTTAGGAAATTTTCAAAACAAGCTAGCACCATATTTTCGGCCCCCATGTTCAACTCGTCGTATATACTATTGAAAGCAACTCGAGCCATGAATTCATTGATCGTGATTGCCCCATTTTCGTAATCTTCGTTTGCGCTAAGGAGTAAGTTTAACTTGTCTAGTTCTAACAAAAGAAAACTTGACAAAGCAATGGAAGTAGGGTCGGTGTTTTGCGAAATATTATCGTAGGTGAATTGCAAGGCATATATTTCATCCTGAATCAAATCATCAGAAACACCATTGAGATAGGCGCGACGATAAATTTCCCAGAATCGCTTATAATAAGCAGATTGGTTCATCAAATCAGAAACCAAAGTGCTTCTGGATTCTTGAGAAAGGCCGTCTGATTTTAGGGTATTTGATCTGTTTTCCAATTCTGCCAAATCCGGTTCGCGGCCTAATAGGTCGATGTACAACTTATTGACATAATTTTGAATTTGAACAATAGTTATCTCTGAATAAGGCGGTGCTTCGTTACCATCAATGATGACTTGTTCTTCTTCATTTACATAAATTGTTTCTTTGGTGGTGCAGGAATTGAGGCCGCAGATCAGAAATGCAAAAAGTAGGATGTGACGCATGCTGAGTTTGGTTTTGAACAAAAAACGTTTAAAGTTCTGTTAAAAATACAGGTATTCACCTAAAAGCTATATTTTTGGTTTTGGGTGCTTAGGACTCAGTAAATAATAACTTTCCGATTTATAGTTGTTTATTTTGCGCTGTCCTTCGTTAAAAAAATATCACGTAGCTACGGCTATGCTCAATTTGTTTGCCTCGATCAGCACAAAATAAACGGCCTCTAAATCAGAACTTTATTATTCTCTGACTCCTTATGCTATTGATACACTTAGATTTCAAGGTACCCTTAGTCCCTAGTCAAAAAAGTTTTTACCAAAAGTATTTCTTACGCATAATTTACAATAAATAATCATCATATGAAATTTTTATCCAATACATTCTCCTTTGTTTTATTGGTTTTTGTCACCTTCAACACTACAATTTCTGCCCAAAAAGCAGAGGTCTCTACTAAAGAAATTAGCGTCGAAGACATATGGCAGAATTATACTTTTTATCCAAAATCTGTTCCGGGCTTCAATTTCCAACAAGATGGAAAGCACTATACCCTTCTGGAAAAAGATCAAGTCAGACAATATGATCTTACTACAGGTAAATTCACGAAAACTTTATTTAACGGAAGTGAGGTAAAAGCAGACGGTTTTGAGGGGTCTTTCAGCAGCTATACCTTTAGCGAGGATGAAAAAAATATTTTGATCACAACAAATTCAGAGGCTATTTATCGTCGTTCCAGTAAAGCAAATTTCTTTGTTTATGATGGAAAGAGTTTGACGGCTTTGGATGCAAAGGGAAAACAACGCGATGCGACTTTCAGCCCTGCTGCTGATAAAGTGGCCTATGGAATGGAGAACAATTTGTATTACAAAGATCTTAAAAAGGGAAATGTTGTTCAAATTACTACTGATGGTAAACAAAATGAAATCATCAATGGTGGAGCAGACTGGGTTTACGAAGAAGAGCTCTCTTTTGCAAAAGCTTTTGAATGGTCTCCTGACGGAAAGAAAATTGCTTTCATGCGTTTTGACGAAAGTCGGGTTCGGGAATTTACAATGACCTGGTACAAAGACGGTGCTTACCCAGAATACCAAACTTTCAAATATCCAAAAGTAGGAGAAGACAACTCCATCGTTACTATTCATGTCTACGATCTATTCAACAACATAATTACAAAAATGGACCTCGGGAGCGACTATGAATATATTCCACGAATCAAATGGACTCAGGACGCCAACACCCTTTGCATTACCAAAATGAACCGCCACCAAAATGAATTGGAATTGGTACTAGCTGATGCCAACACTGGAAAAACCACTACCCTTCTTAAAGAAAGTAATAAGTACTACATTGACATCACAGACGACCTTACTTTTTTAAAAGATGGTAAGCAGTTTATCTGGACCAGTGAGGAAAGCGGTTTCAATCATGTCTATCTGTATGACATGAAGGGAAATAAAGTTCGTGCGTTGACTAAGGGCGATTATGATGTTACTTCTCTTTATGGTATTGATGAAGAAAATGGTTTAATCTATTACCAAGCTGCTACCAAGTCCCCATTGCAACGGGAGATTTTCAGCGCTGATATTATGGGGCTAAAAAATCGTAAGTTGACCCAGGCGGAGGGCACCAACACTGCTCAATTCAGCAGCACCTTCGATTACTATGTTAACACCTTCTCCACAGCCAACAAGGCTGCTACATTTATTGTCTATGACCGCTCTGGTAAAATGATCCGGACCATTGAAGACAATAGCTCCATTTCTGATTTGCAAAAAGAATATGGTATTACCCCTGTGGAATTCTTTGATTTCAAAACTTCTGAAGGGACGACACTTAACGGTTGGATGGTAAAACCAACGGATTTCAAAGAAGGTAGAAAGTATCCTGTTTTAATGTACGTATATGGCGGTCCTGGCAGCCAAACAGTAGAGGATAAGTTCGGTAGTTTTAATTATTGGTGGCATCAAATGCTGGCACAGAAAGGGTATATCGTAGTGAGTATTGACAATAGAGGAACCGGTGCTCGTGGCCAGGAATTCAAAAAAATGACTTACCAAGAATTGGGTAAATACGAAACCATAGATCAAATAGAAGGTGCTAAATACTTAGCGGCGCAAGATTATGTAGATGCAGAACGAATTGGAATTTGGGGATGGAGCTATGGTGGATACATGTCCTCTCTTTGTTTGCTAAAAGGAAACGATGTGTTTAAAACTGCGATCGCTGTTGCTCCGGTGACCAACTGGAAATGGTATGACACTATTTACACCGAACGGTACATGCGTACTAGTGCAGAAAATCCATCAGGGTATGCGGACAACTCTCCGGTTTATTTCGCGGATCAATTAAAAGGAAACTACCTCATTGTTCACGGTATCGCTGATGACAATGTTCATTTTCAAAATACCACTGAAATGGTGAATGCTCTGGTTATGGCCAATAAGCAATTTGACACTTATTTTTATCCAAATAGAAATCATGGAATTTATGGTGGTCCTACTCGACTGCATTTGTACAATAAGATGACGCGGTTTTTGTTGGAGAAACTTTAGCGGAGCAAAGGTAGAGGACGGATAAGGGTTTTCCACTTAAATGGAAAGGTATCGAAAATCTGGCTCATTACTAAGGAGTTAGATTTCTCGATTTCGCTGTGCTTCACTCGAAATTTTAAAGCATTTGGCTCTCCTGATCCTTCGACTCGCTACGCTTGCTCAGGATGACAGGAGTAGCATTAAAGTTGGTTATCTCAGATTCAGTACTTATAAATACGGATTACATCATATAACTTGTTTTTCATATCCTCAGATTTTAGATTTACGTAGCGTCTTAGTAGCGTCGTTGCGGTTACCATAAAAAACAATACTCTTGCAAAACAAATTACTCTTATTCCTTTTACTTTTATGCAGCTGTCATCAAGGACCGGGGCCGAAGACGCAGTTGAACCCGACTACTTTGGTGGAAGACTTAAATTGGATGATTGGCAACTGGCAAGTGAATGAAGAGGCCTTATTTGAAGAATGGTCAAGGGTGGATCGGTGGTTATTGGGAACATCTTATAAGGTGGTAAATGGAGATACCATGATTTTGGAAACGATGCAGATTACTTATCGGGAGGGAGAGTTGTATTATGTACCTACAGTGTCAGATCAGAATAATGGGCAGCCTGTTTTATTTCACTTGATTAATGGATCGCCAAGACAGGTTATTTTTGAAAATGAAGCGCATGATTTTCCTCAGCGAATTGGATATCGTAAGAAAAGTAAGACACATATTGAAGCTTGGATTGAAGGGGTAACGAAGGAAGGAGAAGATAAGCGGATTGTTTTTGATATGCGTTCCTCGACTCGCGGTGCTCGCTCGGAATGACAAATTTTGACCGTGGTGCTTGCTCGGAATGACAAGTGGAAGAGATGTCCTCATTGTAAAGCCTCTTTGGTAGAGGTTCTTGTATTGGTCGAACGTGGGAGTACGCAAAGCTTTATGTTCTTCGCCCCGAGCCAATTCTTTTTTAATATCCACTATCGTTAAAAAAATTCCCTTGATTCGTATGAACCAAGGGAGTTGAAGATGAAGTTGCTTATGGAGTTGAAGTCTTTAGTTATTTCCTGTCTTAACAAACTTCTTGACCTCCGGGCTCGCCGAATTGGTATGCAATTGCATGAAGTAGGAGCCCTCGCCTAGTGATGAGGTATTCCATTTGTAAGTGTAAGTTCCTTTTGCTCGACGTTCCTTGAAGAGAATGGTTTTTACGACTTGCCCTAAAGCATTATAGATTATTATTTTGACATTACTGTCTTCAGTGAGATTGTATTTGATAAAGAGATCGTTGTTGGAAGTAGGATTTGGAAAAATTTCCAGGGCCGGGGGATTCACGATTGTTGGCGATTGTCCTGGCGCGTTGAATTGAAGGTAAGTAAGTTTCCTTTTTAATTCCTTCGTTAGTAAGTCATCCTTTCTCTCATACGCACGTCCGTCAACATGTTCTGGACTAAGTGTAAGGTAGCTACTCAACTTTCCTTCTTTTTTTGCAGTAAACCGCAATCGAAAAAGTGTTGTTAGGTCGCTTTGATTAGGTTGATTCGATTCAACAGCGTTTTGGTCAAACCAGCAAGCGGTTATCACTCCAGCCCTTAGAAATCTATATCCAAAGTTATCCGATCTACAAATTGTGTTGGCATCGGTTTCGATACCTTCGAAGTGCAAGGCTTCCTCATTCAGCTGTAATGCCAGCTGCAACGCCGCCAAATCCTCGCCTGCTTCGATATATACAGGAACCTCGTATGATTCCCCTTGTTTTAAAGCCAGATCTTCTACGATCAATGCTTTCTTTTCTTTTGGTTCTGCCCCCTCCCCTATTATTGATAAAGGATCATGAGACTCGTCTACATCACCGATTTTCACACCGATGAAATTAACTTCGTTTTCACTCAATGGAATTCCGAAAGTGAATGCCTCCGGGAATATTGAGCTAAAAGGATTGTTTACATCTACAAAATCGTAGGGTGTTTTTACAAATCTCCAGGAAGTGTTATTTGGAAACTCATCAGTCAACAATAATATGGCTTCGCTGGCTTGTAATACATCCAATGTTGTAATAGCTCCCGAGTTGTTCACATCCGCCGCCAGCATTTTGTACTCAGAATCTAACGTATCATTTTCGAGTAAGTGCTGTTGGATATAGTACAAATCGGCGGCATCCACTCCGTTTAACAAATTGATGTCTTTGCTTGGAGTGATGGTGTAAGGAGCCATTGCTACTGCATCATCAATAAGGAAGTAGCCATTGTCATCAGTCAAAACCGTGTCTTGACTACCTTGCGCAACGTTTACCTGCGCAATGGCCGCTCCATTCTCATTGATAATATTCCCTGTAATTTGAACTAAGTTCGCTGTCTCTAAAAAATCAGAGCTTACCTGATGGACAGTTGTGTTTGTTTTGTTGTTCAGCCCGTAGTCAAAGCTTATGCAAGCCGTGTTTTCAATGAAAGTGCCGTTGGGGTTATCAATTTTTTGTTGTACTCTGAATTTTATAAATCCTGTTTCGCCCGGTGCCAGTTGGACATCGGTGAAAGTGAACTTTGCCATTCCATTTCCGGAAAGGCTGAAATCGTATTCATGGCTAGACGACCCCTGGCGTATGGAGGAAGCATTAAACCATTGCGATAGTGTATCCTGAACAATCACCGTATAAACTGTATCCGTTGTATTGTTTTCAAAAAGAATGTGGTAGTCCAGGTCTACGTTTGCTTCGATATAATGCTCGTCCCCATAGCCTTTGGGATACGCTCTTTTATTGGTAGTGACGGCAGAGGCCGTGCTTTCTTGTGCATCTATGGAGACGAATACATTAGCATCGTCTTCTGGGTATTGGGTAACGTAGCCGGTGCTGATTCCGCCGTTGCTGTTGGTGGTGCAGGCTTCGTAGGTGACGGAAGGGTGGCTTCTGCCGGGGTGGTTTGGGACTTGGTCTACTTCGAGGCGGAGGGTGGTGCCTTGTGGGTAGAGGGTGAAGGTGGTGTCTTGGTCGGCGTCTAGGTCGATGGGGACGGTCATGAAGAGGATGTGGTCTTCTGTTATTACAAAACCCTCCGTTAAATTCATTGCACCAGTACCTTCATTCAATATAGTAAACGTAACAGAATCACCTATACAAACGGCTTTGACTGATAATGAAGCACCACTCCAAAGCGGAGAAGGAGGTAAACAAAAACCATCGGGATAAATATTGGCTTTTACTCCATGCGTTTGCCCAACAATAGGATCGCATGCTAAAAATGCTGTAAAAGACAAACTTCCAGATTCCCCTTCTAATATACTCCCTAATTCAAATGTATATGTATTTCCAGAAACCGAGGACCAATTAGTACTTGTCATTGTCAAACCCTCCTCTAGTTCTATTTCTACATAAGATTCTGTAGCAGTAGCTGTACCTCTATTATCATAACGAATGGTATAAACATTATCAGCGCAATGCAATAAAGCTTTCGTAGAAACATCCACTTCTAATACCGGACAATTATCAACTGCTTTTCGAACGGGTAAGTTTCTTATTAGCGTATCAAGAGGTGAATCAAGTGTTATTTGATAAGTTAACTGACATCCGTTTGTCCAGTTCTTATTTGGAACCGCAAGCTGGACCTCATAATCACCTGTGGGCAAAGCCAGAAAGTAATTTCCGCTAAAGTCCGTGGTCGAATAGAATTTATTTACACCATCTGTAATTGCTATAAACCAACCTTCCAGACTTAAATCTGACACATTTAAAATACAGTTTTCATCTAGATCGATAAAGACATTCCCTGCAAGGTATTGAAGATCAGGTAGGCTAGTCCCTCCTGTTGTTGTTTTGAAATATCCTTGAGTTCCAGCTATAAACCCTTGATTTTCATTTAAGAAAAATAGCGATTGAATTCCATCTGTAAATGCATTGTTAGTGTTCGGAGAGTTTGCTTCCTGTAACATCCATAGACTTCCACCATCATTAGTTTTCCACAATTCATTATCGGTTGCAATCCAACCTGTATTTTCATCAACCCAAAACATGGTAATGTAGTTCTGAGTAGCAGATGGTAATGTTATTTCCTCTGACCAATCAAATCCACTATCACTTGTTTTGAATAGTTTACTTCCAGTCAGAACAAATCCTGTTGCTGAGTCAACAAAAGTAATTTCGGTATAGTCGGAAGCATTTGGCAAATCAATATTTATCCAATTTTCACCTCCATCTGAAGTGCGGTAAAATATATCGTCTACGCCTGCGACAAACCCATTTAACTCATCTATAAAAAAAACATTTGTAAAACCACTATTTCCAGCACCAGGGCTTAACAATTCCCAAGAATCACCACCATTTATAGTCTTATGAACCGCATCACAACTTCCTACTGCATATCCAATACTCTCTGTAGGAAAGTGCACTGCAAATAAGTTGTTATCAGTGTATGTGAACTCCCAGGTTGCTCCATAATTATTTGTCCGCGCAATAACGCCACTTCCTCCACAAGAAGAAACATTGTCTTCTTGAGCTATACTAAAAGCAGTAGTTGATGTGGTAAAGCTCAAATCAACAAACCTTAGACCGTTAGGTTCTGCTAATACACTTTCCCAATTCAAACCACTATCGCTGCTCCGAAGTACAAGACCGTCATTTCCAGCAGCAAGTCCATACTCAAAAGATGTAAATTCTACGGTGTTTATATTTGGGAAATTATCTGGTGTGTTATTAGAATCAAAATATACAGCCTCCCATTGGGCAAACAGACCTACACCTTGCCCAATCAGCAGAATACTGATTAGTGCAATTTTAAAAAGAAAGCCATATGTGGAGGGCTTGTTCATTTATTTGTTTTTTCCCAGTTATTTCTTGCTTACAATACAAATATGACAACAAATTAGACTAACAACAACAACAAAAATATCAAATTGTCAAAAAGTAAATTTTCATAACTAATTGCTTTTCAGTATATTTGACTGCAAAATATACAAACAACAATGATTAATAGTCAACTAATAACTGTCTTTTCTAGATTAAGTGGAACAGAAAAAAGGGCACTCAACAAAATTGTAGCTTCTCCTTTTTTCAATCATAGACAAGAAGTAACAGATTTATGGCGCTATTTAGTAGATCACTCTAAAGAGGGATCCCCCGCTTATTTTAAAGAAAAAGTATTTGAATCAGTTTTTCCGGGAGAGGCATATGTTGATAAAAAAATGCGACACGTTTGTTCTTGGCTACTCCAATGCATTGAAGATTACCTTGCATATGCTGAATATAAGAGGACTCCAGCTACTGAAACGCTGTATAGAGCAAGAGCTTACAAGAGTAAGAAATTAGGCAAGCACTTCCAAAAAACACTTCGAACAGCAAGACAACAATTAGAAACAATGCCGCATGGTCCAGAATACTTTAATTTAGACTACCAACTAGAATTTGAAAAATTCACTTTTGCGGAAACTAGAAAACTCATTAACGAGGATTTCCTAAGACATATTAACACTGCATTAGATAAGTATGTCTTGATGAGTAAATTAAAACAAGGCTGTATTATACGAGCGCATAGATCCGTTTTCACAACAGACTATGATTTCAGTCTTGTAGAACTACTATTAGATTTTTTAAAAAGCAGTTCATATTTAGATGACCCGGGTATTGCTTGCTATTACTATTGTTACCGAGCTATTTCTGAAAATAATACTAATTGCTTCCAGGCGCTTAAGAAGACACTACAAATGCATCAAAGCATACTAGCCCCTGACGATCTAAAATACCTATACTTTTCTTCTATTAACTTCTGTATCCGTAAAATTAATTCTGGAGTTAATGAATATCGGAAAGAAGTTTTTGATCTATATAAATCCGGTCTAAAAGAAGGACTCTTAATCGAGGACGGCGAGCTAAGCAGATTCACTTATAACAATATAGTTTCAACTGCATTAGCTTTTGAGGAATTTGATTGGCTGGACAAGTTCATTCCTGATTACAAACCAATGCTTGATCCTCGCTACAGAGAAAGTAACTACACCTACAGCTTAGCTAAATTGAATTTCACCAGAAAGGATTATGACAAAGCAATGGAACTTTTAATAAAAGTGGATGATCGGGATCCATTGATAAATTTAGAAGCTAAAGTTATCTTACTAAAAATTTATTTTGAGAAAAAAGAATTCGATCCATTAACTTCGTTGCTATCGAGTTTTAATGTCATGCTGGGTAGAAAAAAAATGTTGAGCTATCATAAAACTCACTTTCAAAATATCATTCGTTTCACAACCCGTATTCTAAATTTAAGAAAGAGCGATAAAAAAGCTAAAGAGAAACTGAGATTGGATATCCAGAATGCAAAAATCCTTGGCCAGAGAGAATGGCTTCTAGAACAATTAAAATAAAAAGAACATTAAAGAAGGTTTTCCATTTTGAAGTTTCGCAACCCCTCATGAAACCATGATAAAATACACCACCGCCAAAACCACCGCTGACCTAAACGGCATCCTCCTACTCCAAAACGCCAATCACTCCACTGCAGTTTCCAAAACCGAAGCAATGGAACAAGGTTTTGTCACTGTAAAGCACAACTTAACACTTCTCGAAAAACTAAACAGCCCTCATCCGCACATCGTAGCAAAAAATGGAGAAAGAATTGTGGGCTATGCATTAGTCATGTTAGAAAACTGGAGAACCGAAATTCCTGTTTTGATTTCGATGTTCGAAGAAATTGACCAAATTAAATATAAGGGGCAGATATTAAAAGAGGCCAGATACTTTACGATGGGTCAGGTATGTGTAGGAAAAGATTATCGAGGACAAGGTGTTTTCGCAGGTTTGTATATGGAAATGAGCCGTTTAATGAAAAGACATTTTGATTATATCATTACCGAAGTCTCTAAACAGAATACACGGTCTTTACGAGCACATGAGAAGGTTGGATTTGAGGTGATCCGAGAATATGAGGCTGACGGGAACGTTTGGGTCATTGTATTATTAGATTTGAGGATAGAATGAGATAAAAAGAGTTGTTAGCAAAATCATTCAAGATGCTAACAACTCTTTATCTAAATCGTATTTCACTTCTTAGACTTAGGAAATCTCCGTTCCCTTACCGCTGCACCACCACACGTCTATTCACAACCCCCTCTTTCGTTTGGATTCTAACGATATAAACGCCATTCTCTAAACCACTCGTAGACAGCTTTGCCTGATTTCCATTCACTGTGCGTTGTTTAACCAAAGTTCCTGTCAGCTCAAAAACTTCCAACTCCTCAATGATTAAACCTTTAGTATTTACAAAAATCTGATCGCTTGCAGGATTCGGAAAAATCTGTACTTGATCATTTAGCTTTATATTATTTGTTGAGGAAGTCTCCCCCTGGATCAGCGATGTTGTTTCCATTGTAATTACATCAAGCGCTTCTCCATCTCTATTTACAATCAATACGTTGGTAACATTAAACAATGCTTCTACGCTTGTGATGGCTTCGATTTCTGGATTGCCTTGAAAAAGAATATCGTCTTCTATCGTGATAAATAATTCGGCAAACTGGCCAAAGCCAGTCCTATTAGTGTGGTCTGTTCTGGTAAGGCCGATATCTATTCTTCCTGGAGCAATAAAAGCCCTTTGAATGCTGATCATATCTTGGTTAATATCTCCTGCCCAAGATTCTTCGAAAGTTAGATAAGCAGAGCCGGGGACGATTAGCTCAGGGTCATATTCGAGACTAAAGGCGATGCCATAGACGTCTTCAGCGGGGGCTCCCTCTTCTCCTAGGATAACGGAAAGCGTTACCATTTCTCCTTGTTCAAAGGTGTCTGGTTCTACATAGAAAGGCATCGTTATTCCGCTGTTACTTATTGCTGGTGGGTAATCAGGAATAAATTGCTCTATGGGATCACCCGTGAAGTTGTGCATTTCCCCCCAGTTTTGTATGATTGCAAGTGTGTCATCTGCGTTGACTGTTCCGTTGCCATCCGTGTCTGCATGTTTATAATTGCTACCATTAGGGTTTGTCTGTGCCCAGTCATCCGCCTCTTGTGCAAACCATGCAAGACTGGCGCCAGGCCTTAGAGGCCCCATGGTATCATAGGCTAAACCGATATTGATAAGGTCAAAGTTATCTACGACAGTGCTAGTGTCTGTATCTCCAGGCCAAACGGGATCACAAATTTCTACTTCAATATGAATGGTGTCTCCGTTCCAACAACCGTTGGCATCTTCTACTTGAATCACGGCCGTAGAAGTAGGCGTTTCTTCTAAAGAAATTTGAGTCTCTGAACAATCATCGCATTCTAAGTACCCGTCCCAATATGTCCAATAGTAAGACGTAGCTGTTGGTGCATCAGCTAGCAATGATATCGTGTCTCCAAGACAATTAATTGAATCAGGAGATATAATCGAAACTTCAGGCAATGGGCTATCTGCAACAAAAACAATCAGAGTAGGAAAAGTATCTGTCTCCCCATTGCTATCTATTATCGAAATTTGATAACTACCTTCTGCCCCCCAACAATTTTCAATTAATGTATCTGAAGTGTTTCCAACGCTAAATCCACTTCCCGTATCTATATTCTCACCGGTCACGGAGTAAGGCGGAGTACCTCCAGTCCAACTTATCTCCATACAACCATTACCATTGTATCCTCCACAAATCGGCTCTGAAACATGTGTAGCATTCAAGACCAAAGTGCCTGGCGAAATAGACTCTTCCACCAGAAAACTATTTTCAATCGAATTCCCGATAGCATCTGTAACGGTTACCGTATAAGTTCCTGCAATCAAATTAGTAGCTAGGTTTTCTACTCCGGGCAAAGTTGGCGCCCAGTCATAGGTATAAGGCCCTACACTGCAACCACCAATTTCGAATGAGATGCTTCCTCCAGAGGTTTGCTGTGCGGGTACGTCCTCAACAATAATATTTGCAAACTGCATATTTGAAAAGAAGGTCAAATCAATTTGTACAATACTATCACAACCGTTAGAACTTTGAAGTGTTTCTTCCCCAGTAGGATTAGATACATCATAAACGTTCGATCCACCGATAATGATAGATTCACTAGAGCAAAGGGTATCATTGATTATAGTCAAATTACTATTATAAATGTCTACCCGAATTGTGTCTACGATGGTACAACCTAAAGAATCCTGAACGGAGTAAACATAGGTCGTTGTTTCTAGAGGGGTAGCAAGTGTTGTTGGGCAAGTAGTACAGTCTACTGAAACTTCTGGAGACCAAGCATAAGACACCGCATTGGGAGCTACCAGTCCTAACAATACACTTTCACCAGCACAAATCGTTGTGTCTTCTGGAAAAACGGAGACTACCTCAAAGGGCCCAGCTTGATTGACGAAGGTAATAGGATTAGGGAAATCTACGGTCTCCCCTAAGTTGTCAACAATGGCGAATTCGTATGTTCCAGGAAGTCTGGAGATGCTGTGGTTCGTATTGAAGAAGAAAGCTCCAAGAGGGTTTCCATCTTGAATAATTTGGAATGGAGCTTCCCCTCCGTTTATTTGAAAATTAACGGTGCCATCTCCATTGTAACAAACCGGATCTGTGACAGATAACACTTCTATACTAAATGGACCACATTCTTCTACGTCAATTATAAGGGTATCCAAGGCATAACAACCAATTGCATCTTCTACCACGACTACAGCCCCCAAAGGTCCTATTCCCTCAGCCACGAGTAAAGTGCTTGAGCACGTATCGCAGCCTACATAATCGCCCATATCATATCCGCCCATAAATATCCAATTATAAGATATTGCCCCTGTAGCAGTGACCTCCAATAAAATGGTATCTCCAAGACACATTGTAGGATCATCAGGCGAAATAGAAGGTTCTGGCCCTGGGTTGTCAGCAACAATGGTAATTAAGTTCGGAAATGTATCCCTAAGGCCATTAGCATCTTCAACCCAGAATTGATAAGTCCCCTCGTATAGATCACACTTCTGGAAAGTATGATCTGATGTAGTTGTAAATAACCAATCATTGACTCCTCCAGAAATCATATGTAATTTATAAGGAGCAATACCTCCTATCCAATCTAATTGCACACAACCAACTGACCATGGACCTCCTCCGCAAAATGATGTATACGTAATTGCTACATCGTACAAATCCAAAAAGTCGGGATCCTCTTGAATTATAATTTCAAAGTCGCCTACCACCGTATCCCCTAAGTCATCTGTAACCGTCACGGTATATATCCCTGCTTCGAGATCTGTTGCTATATTTTCAACTCCAGGCATATCAGGTGACCAAGCGTAGGTGAATGGAGCGGTTCCGCAATAAATATCAAAGGATATACTTCCTCCTGATGTTTGCTGAAGAGGGACATTTTCAACTACTTCATTTACAATTCCCATTTGAGTGGTAAAACTCAACATTATCTGCACGACGCTATCACAACTAGCATTCGATGATGGGAATATTTCTGTACCTGATGGATTTCCTTCATCATAGACCGTTCCATTAACGACAATAGATTCACCTTCGCAAAGAGTAGTGTCTATGGTTGAATAAAAATCAAGAACCAGAACATTGATGCTCTCTGAAAACAAGCAGCCGTCATCGGATATTATTGTAACGGTATAGGTAGTCGTTTCCGATGGGGAAACTAGTGTTTCGGAACAAGAAGGACAATCTATATCATCCCCTGGCCAGGCGTTCCAACTATAAGTTGCTGCTTGAGGAGCAACAATACCTAGTAGAACCGATTGCTCCGGACAGATAATCGTATCAAAAGGAAAAATTGATTCTATTTCCAGGTATTCGGCATCATTAAGAAAAGTAATGGAATCTGGAAAGTGCTCTACACAACCATTGGCATCTATAATCCCAAATTCATAGGTACCATTTGGCATCCCGGAGCTGTGTGTCATATTATAAGAAAAACCTCCTCGCACTACTCCATCTATAACCCTTCTGTAGGGAGGAAGGCCGCCAGTCATTTCATATTCAATCTTTGCCTCTTCACCAAAACAATAGGGATCAGGACCAGGCATACCTGTTAAAGTCAGACCCAAAGGTCCTGGATCTAGAATCACGAAAGATTCTGTAGCTGTATTGTCATCAGCATCAGTAACCGTTACGGAATAAGTCCCCTCACTTAGACCGTTGGGATTATTTTCAGCTCCTGAAATACTAGGAGTCCATTCATAGGAATATGGTGGTGTTCCGCAAACTAAGTTGAAATAAATACTGCCATTATCAGGCTGAGTACAGGGTATGTGTGTAATTTTTTGATTAGCAATCTCGAAATCTGAAGCGATTGTCACATTCACAAAAATGATACTATCACAACCAACAAAATTAGGGATTCTTTCCGATCCGTGTGTTTTAAATTCGTTATACTCCGTCCCGCCCACCACGAAAGTATCTCCTTGACAAATTGTTGTATCCAAGTCCGTAACTCGAGAAGTCCGTCGAACCATAACCACATCGGTTGCAAGATGCGAAGCCGTTAATCCCGAGGCATCAGTTACCGTTAGCTGTACATCTGTGCCTCCTCTTATAAAACTTTTGGTATATGTAGACAAGTTGGGACCTTCCACTATTCCTCCATTTTCAAAAAAGTCCCACTTGTAGAATATAATATCGCCCAGTGAACTACTTGCATCAAAAGTTACATATAAAGGAGAGCACCCCTCCGTTACATCCACTTCAAAATTAGCGACGGGCTGCGCTTTTAAGCAAAATATTCCAGCTATAAGCACCAAAGTTGTAAGGAGTAACTTTTTCATAATTTTCAATTTTTTAAGGTGGATTTAGTCCATGCTTTAATAATTCTCCACTAGCTTCCTTACAAAGGTATTTTCGATTGAGGGCATAAAAAAGTACAAAAATGAGATTTTATAAGTAATTTTAGAATAAAAATAATTATAAATTATTGATTATCAGATTATTATAAAAATAATTATATTCGAAATAGATGAATAAATCCATAGTAACTTCACTCATAAAACAACTTTCTAAGGGAGAACAACGGAAATTTTCGGAATACTTAGCCTCTCCCTTCTTCAATAAGCGGGAGAATATCCAGCAATTGTATCAGTTAATAATCAAAACAGCTCCTAATTACAAATCCGCTAGAATTGACAAACGTCTCCTCTTCACGCAAGTATTTCCAAATGAAAAATACAATGAACTCAAAATAAATAATCTCGCCTCCAACCTTCTGGCATTGCTCTATGACTTTCTGGGGTATCAGCAATATCAAAAGAACAAAACGCAGCAAAAGCAGTTACTAGTAAAAGAATTGTTAGAACGCGAACTACATGATCACATTGACCGAACCGCCCGCAGCTATCAGAAGATACAATCCAATTCTTCCATTCGAAACTATGAGTATTTTCACAGTGAATATGAAATCAACGACAAACTTGATCAACATTTTCTAACAAAGGGGATACGGGCCCATGATAAACACCTTCAACAAAAGAGTGATTCTTTAGACCTCTACTATATTGCTAATAAACTTAGAATCGCAGTAGACATGAACAGCAGAAACTTTGTCAGCAAATCCGGCTACAGCTGTCTTTTACTAACAGAGCTACTACAGACTTACGAACAAAACGATCTTAACATTCAAAACCAACCTGCCGTCAGCCTTTACTATAAGACCCTTCAAATGCTGAAAGCAAGTCAACAAGGAGAGAAAGACAAAAATAGTGAGGCTTATTATCAGGAGTTAAAAACATTACTTTCTGAAAATCTGCATTTATTCCCACATGAAGAATTACGCGTTATTTACCTTTATCTTCAAAACTACTGCATCTACCAAATCAATTCCGGACAGAGTGATTATTATCAGGAAATATTAGACTTATACAAGTTTTTGCTAGAAAATAAAATCATTTTTAAAAATGGATTTCTTCCACAGTGGGCATACAAAAACATTGTAACTGTTGGCATTCGACTTAAGGATTTTGATTGGACGGAGCAAGTTATTCACCAGCTAAAAGAAAACCTGCTTCCGGGAGAAAGAGAAAATGTAGTGGCGTATAATCTGGCCGCTTTCTACTATGCAAAAAAGGAATATAAAAATGCACTGCGACAATTACACAATGTAGAATTCACAGACAATTCTTATCACTTAGGCGCAAAGATCATTCAGGTGAAAAGTTATTACGAGACCAATGAATCGGAGGCTTTCTTTGCCTTGATAGAAGCTTTTCGAAAATACGTTCGACGTAATAAAAAGATGGCAGATTATCGGAGAGAAGCTAATCTACAATTTATAAAAATGGCTAGTCAAATTTACTCCCTAAGAATAAAGAAGACAACACTAAGAACTAATGAATTCAACAAAAACCTTACAAAGGCGAAACAAAAACTAGACGAACTTGCAGTGGTTGCAAACAAGGATTGGCTGGAATTGGTTTTGGGGCGGTTATAGAAGTTCGTTTCTTTAGCGGAGCTAAAAACGATCTCCTCCACGTAAAAAGGGGACGAAACAACTGAATGCTCCGTCCCCTCTAACAAGATGACTTTCTTTATTATTCTTCTACAACACTTTGCACCAATAATGCTACTTCGTTTCGCAATACCTCTACAAAGCCTTGTGTAATCTTAAAACGCTGTGTATTCCCTCCCGTTTCGATGATACGGACATCACCTTCGCCTAGGGCAGAAACAAGAGGAGCGTGATTGTTTAATATTTCAAATTGACCGCCGATGCCTGGTACTTTTACGGAAGTAATGGCTCCTTCAAATACTTTCTTTCCCGGTGTCAAGACTATTAAATTCATTGTTAATTAGTTGTCTGTTATTTAATACGGTAGACGGTGGACGGTTTTTCGGTAGACGGTTCCCGCGATCGCAGAAAACCGTCTACCGTCTACCGTTTTTCCGTAAACCGTTTTAAGCTTCCGCTTCAGCCATCATCTTCTTACCAGTTTCGATAACGTCGTCTATGGTTCCTTTC
>CAZDTI010000145.1:0-12722 GCA_964508085.1 uncultured Saprospiraceae bacterium
ACAAGGTAGCTCAAAATACGCTCGGGAAACATACCCGTCAAAAAGGCAATGGCAGAGAGAGAAGAGCGAAAATTGATGAAATTAGTACTACTCTGCTCGCCGATTAGAAAAGATAAAACCAGTGCGATAACAGAGGCTAGAATAATTCGAATACCAGCGCTATAAAAAACAGAAGGCGATAAATCTCTGGCAATCAAACGGCGAATGATGTTTTGCGCAGACCAAAGAAAACCACCTAAAAAAGCCATCATCAGGACAGCCAGACTCTGATAAATCAAGTCTTCGTTTCCTTCACGACCATAAAAAGTGCCAGTGAGCAAGAGACTGTCTTTAATTTCTCCAGCGTAATCATTGGCAAAGGTAAAAGCAGTAATGGCCAACAAACAAATTACAGAAACGAAAGCCACGGGTAGGATGTACTTGGAAGGGGTATAAAAGTCTTCAACTCTTTTGCTAGAATTTATCCCGAGTTCTACAAGCGTTTTGTTGTATTCCTTTTCTTTTCTTTTTAGAAAAACCTTGAAATAGGTCATTACAGCCAAAGGCATAAAACTACCAATAATGATAACGATTACGATTTTGCCTACTTCGGACAAAGCAATTAGAGGGAGAAAGGATAGGGTGATCATAGTGTTTAAATTAAAATGGAAATCAAAATCAAAATTAAAACCTTCTATCGCCGTTATTACGGCTCTCACGTTTCACCGCTCCGTAGGAGCGATATTTTTGTAGCACAATGTAAGAACAGGTAATTAGAGCTCCATCGGAGCGGCACCTTTTGTAATATAGAAAGTGCGGGACAAATTAGTTTTGAAAAACGATCCTCTTAGCAAGTTACCTATAACACAAAATTAAAGGTACAAATTCTTTGAAGATTCCTTAACAAAAAGCACCTAAATGGGTTTTATATAAGAACGCTATGTTGGCCCACTAGAATTCCCAACATAATGCTTGAAAAGCCTTGATATTTCGAAAAGAAAAGAGCCAACTTAATATGAGTCACAATCAAAGGAGGATTATTTTAACCATTTTCTCCATTCTAGCGGTAGGAAGTATGTACTTCTGCACCCAACTACAATTTGCTTTCTCACTGGACCAGTTTTTTCCGGAAGGAGATGAGGATTTAGCTTATTACAAAGAGTTTGAAAAGAATTTTGAGCAAGATGTTAACTTCCTATTGGTGGCTTTGCCAAGAGAAGAAGGCGTTTTTGACTCTGTATTTTTAACTAAAGTAAAAGCCTTCACCGAAGCATCTTTACAACTTCCGCTGATTTCTGAAAGTCAGTCGCTTACGAGTATTCAACGCCCTCTCAAAACACCTTTTGGAATAACGACGCTCCCCTTTATTCATATTGATGATCCGTCTAGGTATGAAGCAGACAAAGAGAAAGTATTGAAAGACGAACGTTTGGTGCATACGCTGATTGATAAGGAAGCAAAGGCCTTGATTGTAGCGATGAAAACAGAAACGGGGATGATGGATATCGCTGAATCTACCCAAATTGTGAATAATGTAGAACAATTGTTGAAAGACCATGAATTTGACGATTACCATTTATTAGGTTCTGCTTTTTTTGCAAAAGAAATGGTTGTGATGCAGAAGCGAGAAGTAGTAGTAACTTCCATTGTCTCCGGTATTTTGGTGAGCATCATTATGTTCTTGATCTTCCGTCGTTTCTGGGGGACGATCTTGGCTTTGGTTTCCATTACACTGGGTATGTTGCTATTTATGGGATTTATGGGAGTCACAGGAAGGCCGTTAAATGCAATGTCTGCCCTTTACCCCATGCTGATGATAATTGTTGGAACTTCCGATGTCATTCACATTATGTCAAAGTACATTGATGAATTGCGAAAAGGCAGTACCAAACACGATGCGATAAAAGTGACCATCAAAGAAATCGGAATGGCCACTTTGTTGACTTCATTGACTACAGCCACCGGTTTCATGGCTTTGGTTACGAGTAAGATTATTCCTATTCGTGACTTCGGGGTCAACTCGGCAGTAGGCGTAATGGTCGCTTATGTAACGGTATTGTTTTTTACAACAGCAGTTGTCTCTTTTTTTAAAACCGAACAATTGATTAAGCTTACAGGAAAAGCCAGTAGATGGGATGGTTTAATGGCTTGGGCAAACGGATTGACCATAAGACATCCGAAGCGTATTGCACTTGGCGGGCTTTTCTTTTTTGCACTCAGCATCTATGGTATTTCGGAAATAACAACCAACTATCGTATTGAAAGTAACCTGCCAAGAGGCGCAAAACTCACCAATGACTTTTTCTTTTTCGAAGAAAAGATGGCGGGCTTTCGCCCCATAGAATATGCCGCCTATGCTCAAGGAGAATACTTGGCTGATGACTTTGAAGTACTTCAAGAAATCGATAAACTCGAACAGTATTTACGCAAAGTAGATCATTTACAATCCATTCAATCTATAACGACAGTTTACAAAACGCTGAACCAGATGTATAAGGGCAATCGTCAAGACGCCTATCGTATGCCAGAGAGAGAAAGAGATTTTATAAAGTATAAAAAACTAGCCTCCAAGGCAAGCGGTGCTACCGATAAAATATTAATGAGCAAGGATAAAAAGATCGCTAGAATTTCTACTCGGGCTAAAGACATCGGTGCTGATCGGATCAAAGAAAAAGGTGAGGAAATCAAACTTTGGATCGGAGAAAACATCGATCCGAATATAGTGGTTTTCAAAGAAACAGGAACGGGCTTGATCATGGATAAAAATGGGGATTACATCCGTAAAAATTTGCTGGAAGGCTTGGGGATGGCGGTATTAATCATAAGTGTACTGATGGCACTGTTATTCAAAAACTGGAGAATGGTCATTATTTCTATGATTCCAAATATGTTCCCCTTGCTTTTAGCCGGAGCAATGCTAGGATTTATCGGGATAGAATTGGACGCCGGTATCTCCATCATCTTTGCCGTCATCTTCGGAATTGCGGTGGATGACACCATTCACTTTTTAAGTAAATACAAACTAAGTATTAACAAAGGCCTAAGTGTGGATGATGCGATTGCCGTCACTTTCCAGGAAACAGGAAAAGCAATTTGCCTGACGAGTATTATTCTATTCTTTGGCTTTTTGGTGATGCTGACCTCTATACATCCGCCTAGTGTGACTATTGGAATATTGATTAGTATTACGCTTTTCAGCGCAGTTGTAGGAGATTTGTTATTGATTCCTATTTTGCTACGGTGGTTGATGAAGTAATTCCTCGATTCGCTCCTGCGTCGCTCACTCGGAATAACAAGGGGGGCGTTTCTGTGTCGCTCACTCGGAATGACAACGGTACTTCTCATTTGACAGATTCTAATCGAACCGTTGTCATTCCGAGCGAGCGCAGCGAATCGAGGAAAAAAAAGAAGGCAAAGCTAAAACTAGCTTTGCCCCCTGAATGAGTCCCATGAATATAACTAATAACAAAATTTTTAATTCAATTGGTTTTTTATAGGAAGAATGAAGTATTAGTGTTTTGTTTCATCTGTGCGAGAGGAGCGAAATAGTGGTGATACTTTATAATAGCCTCCTAAAATAAATTAATGTATCACCACATTGCATGCTAAAATCGGATTAGAATAACTTTTGCGTAAAAAATTGGGATGGCCCCTCTACCATTTAGTTGTTTGTGCTAAAAGACTCGGTAAAGTAGGATTGAAATCGGTTTCGGGAATGGTTAATTGTTGTTGGCATTTGAAGTGCCATCCCTTGTGCGTTTGGATTATCGCAAATTCATTTGAACAAAATTGTTTTTTCATAGTATACTCGTTTGTTCTGGTTATGTAAGATTGTGTAAGATTCTCGATTTTTGGTGTTTGTAATTTGCAGCTGTTTTCCCTCGTTGCAAATTCCGTAGTAGAAACCTTTTGTGACAGTGGAATATTACTTATCCTAAAGTTAAAGGAGGCCAGATTTTGTTAAAGGGCGTTAAAATGGGGTGTTTTCAACTTCAAGCACAACCTCAACTGCAACTTCAAAGCCCTTGATACGCGAAACCAATCGCTTAATAGGGTATTCTCTGGCCGTGTTTGTAGTTAAGAAGGCCAAAAGTCATTTATAAGGAGTGATGATCCTAATAGAGAAAAAAGCTTCTTGTACTAAAACATCCAACATTGTTCTTTAATAATTTATATTTTTGCGCCGCATTAGAAGTCGGCCCCTTTGAAATCGTTGCCGTTAATTAGCATAACTTACTCTAAACCAATTCAAATCGGGTGAACTAACAACAGAAAAACTCAGTAAACCATTTCCATAAATAATATTACAATGAATAAAGGATTTTTAAAGAAACTAGGTCTCCTCAAAAAGAATAAAGGAACCAGTACAGGTCTTAGATCGACCGCAAGCTCAAAGGAATACTTTGACTCTTATTCTCCGGTAGACGGAGCTTTTATTGGGAGCACCAGTGTTACTTCTAAGAAAGAATATGAGAAGGTCATCCAGAAAGCACAGGATGCTTATAAGGTATGGCGTACCATGCCAGCACCAAAGCGAGGCGAAATAGTTCGTCAATATGGTGATGAGCTGCGTGCAAACAAAGATGCGTTAGGTCGTTTGGTATCTTACGAAATGGGAAAAAGCCTTCAGGAAGGTTTTGGTGAAGTTCAGGAGATGATTGACATCTGTGATTTTGCAGTTGGACTATCTCGTCAGTTGTACGGTTTGACAATGCATTCGGAAAGACCATCTCACCGTATGTATGAGCAGTGGCATCCAATTGGTATTGTCGGAATTATTTCTGCCTTCAACTTCCCCGTTGCCGTATGGTCCTGGAACGCGATGATCGCGATGGTCTGTGGTGACGTTTGTGTTTGGAAGCCATCTGAGAAAGCGCCGCTTTGTAGTATCGCTTGTCAAAACATTTTACATAAAGTATTAAAAGCCAATAAAGTCCCTGAGGGAGTATCCTGTATCATCAATGGTGATTACAAAGTTGGAGAATACTTAACGACGGACACACGTGTTCCTTTGGTTTCTGCTACAGGTAGCACGCGTATGGGTAAAATCGTTGGAGCTACCGTTGCAGGTCGCCTCGGGCGCAGCTTGTTAGAATTAGGAGGAAACAATGCAATTATCGTAACACCAAATTCTGATCTTAAGATCGTTTTGACCGGAGCGGTATTCGGAGCCGTAGGAACAGCCGGACAACGTTGTACCTCTACTCGTCGATTGATTGTTCACGAATCAATGTATAACAAAACCAAAAAAGCATTGACCAAAGCTTATGGCCAATTAAAAATTGGAGACCCATTAAACCCTAAGAATCATGTAGGACCGCTCATCGATAAAGATGCCGTAAACACTTATTTGGATTCTATCGAAAAGGCAAAAGCGGAAGGTGCGAAATTCATTGTTGAAGGTGGAGTGCTCAAAGGAAAAGCTTATAAGAGTGGTTGCTATGTGAAGCCTTGTATCGCTGAGGTGAAGAACGATTACAAAATTGTACAGCACGAAACCTTTGCGCCGATCTTGTACATTATGAAGTATAAGAATTTATCAGAAGCCATCGCCATGCAAAACGATGTACCGCAAGGCCTATCTTCTGCGATCATGACGGATAGTTTGAAAGAAGCAGAATTGTTCTTGTCTTGCGCCGGTTCTGATTGTGGAATCGCTAACGTCAATATCGGTACCTCAGGTGCAGAGATTGGTGGAGCTTTCGGTGGAGAGAAAGAAACAGGAGGAGGAAGAGAAAGTGGTTCCGATTCATGGAAGGCTTATATGCGTCGTCAAACGAACACGATCAACTACAGTGACCAGCTGCCATTGGCACAGGGAATCAAATTTGATTTGTAATTCCTCGACTCGGTCGTGCCTCCCTCGCTCGGAATGACAAATATACGTTGATGGGGCAGGTAGGTGACCTATGTATTGGTGGCACAGGCGACCTGCTGTGACACCAACAACGCAAAAAGGCAATAACGAGAAGTCGTTATTGCCTTTTGTTTGTTTACGAAGAGCAGGTTGTCAATCCTTAAGGAAAGTATCTACCGCCTTTAAAACACCAGTTAATTTGGAGTAGTTCACACTGTAGTGGATGAATTTACCATCGCGTTCAGTGAGTACAATTTCAGTTGATCTTAGAATTTTGAGGTGTTGAGAAGTGATAGATTGCTCGAGCTTCATGCTGTTGTAAATCTTGTTTACATTGATGGTTTTGTGTTTGTCAATAAACTCGAGAATTTTCATTCTTAATGGATGAGCTAAAGCCCGGAGTACTTCCGAGGAGTCCTGCAACTTATCGTCGTTAATGGTCACCTTTGACTTTCTCATAGTTACTGTTTGTTGTAGTGTATAAATTGTTTGCTTAGCAAATATGACACATTTATTCTACCTAACAAAAGAAAACCAATAAAAAATGCTGTATTCCTTGAGGAACACAGCATTTTTTTTCTATCGAAAAATCAAATTTTCGGTGTAAAACTAGCTGATAAACAGTAGATTATATTTTGTAAAAGCAGTTATTTATATATATTAAACTGCTAAATATAACTTTTAGGCGGCTAATTCTTCCACTAATCTTGAAATTTGGTTCAAACGGTTCTGATCCAAAGAATAGTAGATGAATTTTCCCTGTCTTTCAGTAGCTACAACACCAGCGCGGCGCAAAATAGCCAAGTGTTGGGAAGCAACGGATTGCTCCAGACGTAGCTTGATATAAATATCAGTTACAGTCATTTGGTCATTTGCCTCCAATAAATCGATTATGTTTTGTCTTAGTTTATGGTTGATTGCTCTAAGAACAAGTACAGCTTTCCTAAGCTCAGCATAGTCAAGTTGTATGTCCCGTTTTCCCTTCTTTAAAATAACGGTCTCGTTTTTCTGCTTTCTCATATTGATGTTTTTATAAATTAAATAATGACGAAATATCAAAAGCCAAAAACTATACCAACAGGAGACATTAAATTCTCTTGTAAAACATAAAGTATCTGACTTTCAGCCAAAAATAAAAAGATTATTTTAATAATCATAATAAGTTACAATACGAATAAAATTATAATATCTTCTTTTTACTGGCTGTAATATTGGGTGATTTGAAATAATATGGAGAAAAGTAGGCCACGTCGGCGAAGTCATTATTTAGGTAAGATTGAAGAGCGGGAGCTACGAGATTAATTGCGGTACAAATGGTTGAAGAATGTATCATTTGTGGGTGATCAAAGATACTTTTACATTTCTCCAGACCGCTTCCGCAAAATAATAATTTGTTATCAGCGGTCAATAAGGAGTGAAAAGAGTCTGATTCTATGATTTTAGCATGTGTTTTTTCTACAACGGCATTATCAGGACCAAAAACAGCGGTATAGACTTCCATACGGCGGGCATCAATCAACGGAATGCTATATGCAGGGGCTTTTAAGCCCTCCTTTTTGGCTGCGGCCAATGCCAAAGATCCCAAAGTATCTACCGCAATTAATGGAATATCCCAAGCATAGCAGATCGCCTTCGCTGCTGAGGTGCCTACTCGGAGAGAAGTATAAGAGCCAGGACCCTGACTTAGTGAAACAGCGTCGAGATTAGAAAAATTAATATTTGCTTCTTTCATTGCCGATTCTATCATCAAAGTAATTTGGGCAGAATGGATATAACCTTCCTGATTTTCTACTAGAGCAAGTATATTTTCTCCATTGCTTATGCAAATAGAGCAAACTTCAGTAGCTGTTTCAAGATGTAGAATGGTTGGTGACATTGATAAATAATGTTTAATTGATAACTGAAGGGTAAAATTAAGTAAAGCTTCAGACTTCCGTCTAATCAACTCAGCAAATTGTCAGCGGTATCTTGAATCTTAAGACGTCAAGCTCCCGTATTAGGGGAATTGAACTTTAGGGATGTATTTTACATTTCGGTTAAAAAGACCATATTTTAATTCCCCTAAAATCGGTATTGAAGCATGTTAAAAAATAGTCTAAATTTGTTCAAAATAAGCCCCTGTTTATTATAAATTCCAGAAACAGAAGCTTGACATGAACATCCACAAAACACCAATGAACTCCAAGAAAATCTCAATCACCTGTATCCCTATCCTTTTATTGGCCTTGTTTTTCGCAGCCTGTACCGCAGACGAACTAGATAATCCTTTGGATTCCGATCTGGAGGAGACCCTGATTCAATCTTGCCTAACCGGTTCTTTAGACGAATATCTGCTTCCGGGCGAAGGAGACTACGATGCCATTCCACAAGATCCGAAGAATCCGATCACTGCCGAAAAAGTAGCCTTAGGAAAAATGCTATTCTTTGAAACGGGTGTTGCACTAGCGCCAATACAGCAAGTAGGAAGAGAGAGTTATTCTTGTGGTAGTTGTCACGTACCGGCTGCTGGATTTTTACCGGGAAGTGCTCAGGGTATTGCAGACGGTGGAGTAGGTTATGGGAGTGCTGGAGAACAACGAAGCAAATACATTTCTTATGATGACAACGAATTGGACGCACAAGGAGCAAGACCTTTGAGCATGAACAATGTGGCCTTTTCTACGAATACCAGCTGGAATGGACAATTCGGTGCTGGGGGTGTAAATGTAGGAACAGAATCTGTTTGGGATAACAGTATAGTTACAGAGGTCAATCACTTGGGTTTTAGTGGTATAGAAAGTCAGAATATAGAAGGAGTAGCCTTGCATCGAATGGTTTACAATGAAGCCGTAGTCGATAGTTTGGGCTATACGGACGCATTTGATCAAGTCTTTGGAAGCGTTTCTCAGGAAGATCGTTATACAAAGTTAAATGCAAGTTTAGCGATCTCCGCTTACATACGAACCATCATTCCATACAAAGCTCCTTTCCAACAATGGTTGCACGGCAATGAAACAGCGATGTCTTCCTCCGAAAAGAGAGGAGCAATGCTCTTTTTTGGAAAAGCGGGTTGCGTAAATTGTCATAAAGAGGCTGCGCTGAGTGCGATCCAATTCGAAGCAATCGGCGTAGAGGATCTATATCAAAACGGAGGCTTGAATACAGATGCTTCAGATAGTAGAAACCTGGGTAGAGGAGGATTTACCGGATTGGCAGAAGACATGTTTAAATTTAGAATCCCACAATTATACAATCTCAAAAATGCAGGTCACTACTTTCACGGCAGTTCTAAAAACTCCCTCAGAGAAGTCGTAGAATACTTCAACAATGCGATTCCAGAAAATGAAAACGTGCCTGCTTCCCAACTGTCCATCCACTTCCGACCACTGAATTTAACAGAACAGGAAATTGATGACCTGACCATTTTTCTAGAAGAGTCTTTGTTCGATGCTGATATGGATCGTTATGTACCGGAGTCGGTTTTATCCGGAAATTGTATTCCGAATAATGATTTGTTTTCGAGGGTTGATTTGGGCTGTAATTGATTATTGAATAAAGTATAGCAAGTAAGGTAGTTTAAGAAGCTAAGTCTATAATTTGAATATTTCTATATTCAAAACAAGAAAGCGGAACCAAAATATTTTGGCTCCGCTTTCTTTATGTGATACCTACTAAAGATTTTGTGTGAAAGAAGTTTAACCTAGGTACGTCAGTCATGTACGTTCAAGTGGCGGGCTGGTTTCCCTTTTAGGGGCTAGGGGCTACGCCGGCAAAACCTCCCTATCCAAAGTAATCCTTCATTCGATCAAAGAATCCCTTCTCCGCTTTCCCAGGGTTCGGCTGAAAATTAGGCATATCCTTCAACTTCTTCAACAACTTCTCCTCTTCTGCAGTCACTTTCTTAGGTGTCCAAATATTCATATGAATCAATTGATCTCCCTGTCCATAGCTCTGGACAGAAGGAAACCCTTTCCCTTTTAGTCGGAATATTTTACCAGATTGCGTACCCGCTGGAATTTTGAATTTCACCTGACCATCGATGGTAGGCACTTCTACAGAGGTACCAAGTGCAGCATCAGCGAAATTGAGATATAATTCATAGATTACATTCTGGCCATCTCTGGTCAAAATATCGTTAGGCTGTTCTATGATGTTTACAATCAAATCACCAGGAGGGCCTCCTTTTACACCCGCGTGTCCTTTGCCACGAAGAGAAAGTTGCATGCCTTCAGAAACTCCAGCAGGTATGTCAAATTCAATGATTTCCTTCTCTGGTTTTCTACCTTGCCCTTTACAAGAATTACAAGAGGCCGTCACCATTTGACCAGAACCCTGACAAGTTGGACAAACCGAAGAGGTCTGCATATGCCCCAAGAATGTTTCTTTTATCTGGCGAATGTATCCTTCCCCTTTACAAGTAGTACAAGTGCTGACAGAGTTGCTGTCTTTTGCACCAGAGCCGCTACAACTTCCACAGGTCGCCTTTTTTTCAACCTTTATTTTTTTCTGAACACCATTTGCAATGTCAGCCATACTGAGTTTTACTTTGATATGGATGTTGCCTCCTTTCTGCCCCTGCGCTCTACGTCGGCCACCTCTTCCACCACCACCAAAGAAGCTCTCAAAAGGATTTCCACCACCACCTCCTTGTCCGAAGATGTCTCCGAACTGTTCGAAGATGTCATCCATGCTCATGCCACCGCCAAATCCACCACCGCGTCGACCTTGATGCCCGTCTACTCCAGCATGTCCAAAGCGATCATAACGCGCGCGTTTGTCGGCGTTGGTCAGAACTTCGTAAGCTTCAGCGGCTTCCTTAAATTTTTCCTCTGCTACTTTATCGTCTGGGTTACGATCCGGATGGTATTTCATTGCGATCTTTCGATACGCTTTTTTCATTTCCTTTTCGTCCGCAGATTTGGAAACGCCTAGTATTTCGTAATAATCTCTTTTTGCCATGAATCTATGTGTGAATCTTTGTGGCAAAATGGCCAACAAAGAAAGCTATGTAAATGTGTTGTTGTTAATTGAAACTATACCTTTTGAAAATAAGTTTTACCCCATTAATAAGCATTGCGCGTAGAAGCTCCCCTTTAGGGGCTGGGGGCTGTGTTGGCAAATTTTACTTTCCAACTACGACTTTCGCGTAGCGGATAATTTTATCTTTCAAAGTGTATCCTGTTTCTACCGTGTCGATGACTTTTCCTTTCATCTCCTCAGTAGGAGCAGGAATCTCCGTAATCGCTTCATGGAACTCCGGATCGAAATCTGTTCCGTTGCTTTCCATGGCAGCAAGGCCTCGTTGTTCAAGAGTCGTGTGCAATTTGTTATAAACAAGCATCACTCCTTCACTGAATGGCTCTTTGCTCTCACCGCTTTCTGCATTCGCTTTAGCGCGAGCGAAATCATCCAATACCGGAAGTAGTGCTGAAATGGTACTCTTAGCTGCGGTATCCATCAAATCCATTTTCTCTTTGATGGTTCTTCTTTTGTAGTTGTCAAATTCAGCAAGCAAGCGAATGTACTTGTCTTTCAATTCGCCAATTTCCTGATCTTTTTCAACCATTGGGTCAAGCGCTTCTTCTGTAGAAGCTTCTGTTTCCTCTGTTCCTTCTTCCACTTGATCCATAACGTCTTCTGCGTTATTTTCTGCCCCTTCCGGGATTTCCTGTTCTGAAGTATTTTTGTCCTTCTTGCTCATTATATCCTTTATTTTTTTCAACATGTAATTTTGGTGCGAAGATGATGAAAAGTAACCGTTCAAAATAATTAATCATCATTTTTGACGACTACTTATTGTTCCAAAAAATGAAACCAGTAAGGAGGGGTCAATTATGTTGCCATGGCGAAATGTCAGTCATTTTGGCAGGAAAGGTGTCAGGGTGAGTTATAATCGTGGTTTTGGGTTGGTGTTTTGTCAGTTTTGGAGAAATCGTAGCGCCTAGGCAGATGCTTTGATTCTCGTTGGAGTTTACTGCTCGTGCAATATTCTCTATTTATTTCGATCATTAATTAAGAGTGCTCTCCTCTTGTTGCTGTAACGATAATTTTAGGTTGAGCTGAATACTTTTGTCTAAGTGCTTGCCAAATAAATAAAGATGAAGCAAATATGTTTGTTGTTTACAATTGTAGTCGTTTTCTCTTGCGATCAGCGTAGAAGCAATGACGTGAAATTTATCCAAGGAAGAGCAAACGAAACAGTAACTTTTTTAACGCTAGGTCAAGACACCATTTGGGTTGCCGATGGTGTCTTTAATGACAGTTTAAACGTAAATAGCAGTACGTATGATTACTTAAAGTTAGATACCTGGAAGTGGCCAAAGCTTATTTATTTGGATCGTAATAACAGTTTGAATATTGAGTTTAAAGAGCATGAAATTCTTGTGAAAAATGATCCTGTCAATACATTTTTATTGAATAAAGATTCCATTCTAATTCCTTATTCGGCAAAGTGGAATATGGAGGAGGAAGTGTTCAATAAAGCTTGGGAAAAAGAGAGTCCAATTAACATGGCACGAATTGATGACTTTTTTAAAACGACTAAAGTCTCTGCTTCTCAAATAGCGGAATTAAAGCAAATTGAATTAATGATTCGTGGGCATCTTACAACAAACTTTGTGAGCTACCAAGAAAGGAACGGCGTAGAGATCGATCGCAAGATTTACGACTTTGTAAAAGAAATTGATTTGGATAACGAACGATTAGCAAAGCAAGTTAACAACCGAAATTTTCAATATTTTTATACGCTGGATAAAATGGATGCTGGAATCCCTGATTCTATATATCCTTTCAGAGCTATTGACACAATCAGCCATTATGTAAAAGTCAAAAGCATTAGAGATATGATTATTAAAGGGGTGGTAAAATCATCTCTTTTTAGTGACCAGGTCGATCATGATCAATTGTT
>CAZDTI010000145.1:12822-18183 GCA_964508085.1 uncultured Saprospiraceae bacterium
ACGGCAAGTTTTTGATGAGTTCAAAATATAAACCTTCATCCACAGCATTAGAAGAACTTATCCGTGGTCTGAAGCCCCTTCCGTCCAGTCCTAAATAAAAGCTCCTCCAAAATTATCATTTTACCTCACCCGCTAACCACTCATCCAATTCTGCAATGCTCTGATTTACACCAATCGTTTTCAAATTTGTATTTAATAGAAACTTAGCAGGCACATCCGTCACTCCATAGCCATTGGCAATAGCTGCATCAAAGAATTTAAAATTAGTCACCTTGTCCATGATGTGATAAGGCCAATACAGTTGATCAGATTGGATGGCCTTTTTCCAACGTTTTTCATTCCGTTCGATTCCAACACTAACAATCTTAAAACCATCCGCATTTTTGAACTTCGCGTTTTCATATTTCTTATACAATGCTACCAGATGAGGATTTTCTCCTCGGCATGGACCACACCAGCTCCCCCAGAAATCGACCAATACAATATGACCTTTTAAATCCGTAAGTTCGAACTGTTCTCCAGAGATCAGTTGTCCTGTAACCGGCGGTGCCATTTCGCCAGGGTCAACATTAGGTTTTTTATAAATATAACGGCCTACATAAGCAGCTACTACAATGGCGAATAGTACGGCGGTCCAGGGAATTTTTTTTAATGACATATTTATTAGTTTCAGGTAGATTAGGCAGATAAGGAGGATGGGGTGGATTAGGCTTCCCACTAACGCAAATTGTTACGTATTAAGTGAACCTCATCACCTCATCTGCCTCATCACCTCATCTACCCCTATGATAACAGTCGTAAAATATTTATCTTCGCATGCTCAAACATTAAACATACTAAACGCAATATATGAGAATAGTTGATCCAAAAGAAACGCCAACGGCTGATTTACACCAATATTTGCTCGGAGCGGTGGCACCACGACCAATTGCCTTCGCCAGCACAATAGATAAGGATGGAAATGCGAACATAGCACCTTATAGCTTTTTCAATGCATTCAGTTCGAATCCGCCGATCCTGATTTTTTCCTCGAACAGAACCGTTGCAAATAATACAACTAAGGATACGCTTCACAATATTGAAGAAACCGGAGAGGTGGTGATCAATGTAGTGAGCTATGAGATTGTTCGCCAAATGACGATTGCTAGTATTTCCTTTCCGCCGGAGGTAGACGAATTTAAGAAGTCTGGTTTAACGCCGATTCCTTCTGATTTGGTTAAGCCGTTTCGGGTTCAGGAGTCTCCGGTTCAGATGGAATGTAAAGTGAGAGAAATCATCAAACTGGGAGATGAAGGCGGTGCAGGTAATCTGATCCTCTGTGATGTAGTACGCATGCACATCGATGAAAATGTTTTGGATGGCAATCGAATTAATCCACATAAAATAGATTTGATGGGACGTATGGGGCGAGCTTATTATACGCGTGCTTCCGGGATGTCGATTCATACCATTGTTCAGCCAGTGATGAAAATTACAATAGGTTACGATCAGCTGCCAGAGAGTATTCGAAATAGCTATGTCCTTACGGCAAATAATTTGGGGCAGCTAGCGGGGATACCAGCTTTCCCGGAAGATGCTGCGGTGGAAGCGTTGAAAGAAGAGCCAGCAGTGCGTGGTATTTTGAAAATGGAGGAGGCGAAAGAGAAGTTGCACCAATATGCAAAAGAGTTGTTAGATGATGAAGATAATCGAGAGAAGGCAATGGGCTTGTTGATGTTGGCGGATGGGCTTGCTAAGGAGGTGTAAGAGTATTTGTAAGATTCCCAATTTAGTGTGATTTCCGCACGCAGAGAGCGCAGAGGCCGCAGAGCGAGATACTATAAAAGAGGAGAATAACTGAATTATTGTAAACCCGTGATCGCTCAGCGCTACATTCGACAAGCTCAGTACAGGCCTCTGCGGCCTTTGCGTGAGGAAAAAACGCGATAGGGAGATTGCGTATTAAGGGGAGTGAAGTTGACTTTTCGGTTGTTTCTAGGGCTTACCCTTTTCGCTTCTTCCGCTCATTCAATAGCGTTCTGACCCAGTTTGGAATCACGATCGCTCCTGCCATTAGGTACAAATAGTAAGTCATCAATCGCCAAAGAGAAGCGATGAGTAAGGCCAATCCCATTTCGGGGATATAATCTTTAACTAAGGTAGAGAAAGTGAACTCCGCTACGCCCGCAGCCCCGGGAGTCGGGCTTGCTGCCATGATGACGAATACAGATTCCAACCGAGCATAGAGCTTAAAATAATCGAACAATTCACTTATGATTCCCGGTTTGAAGGCGATGACCAGACAGGCCAGCAGTATGAAGCGGCAAGACCAGGCCGTAGCTGTAGACAAAAAGGAACCCAGATGAAAAGACCAGTTCTTGCGTTTCATTTCTTCAGAAGCAATCATCATATCATTGCCTAGGTCAACTACCTTTTCTTTGTATTTTCTTAGCCATTTAATGTTGGTTATTTTGTCTAGCGCCCATTTGAAGGATTTTGGATTGACGAAAAGTCCGTAGAAGAAGATGCTGCCATAAAGTAGCATGAAGAAGTAGGCCCCCATAAAAGCAAACTCCAAGCCACTGGCAATGGTACCATCCGTAGATTCTGGACGGATCATCCCCCAGCCAAAAATCAAATATAAAACTAGTAAGGTACTCACAAAAAAGAGGGTATCGAGGACGGCAGAATAAATAACAATCGTTGCAGTCTTTGCCGCAGAGAGTTTTTCCTGAGCCAAAACAAACAGGGCAACTGCGGACCCCCCAACACTAGTCGGAGAAACAGCAGAACTAAATTCCCAGATAAAAATCAGCTCTACACATTTGCGCCAGCTGAAGGCGCCGTCGGAGAGAATACGAAGCCGGGTGGCATAAGCAATATGCCGGATGATGAGGAAGCTAAAAGAGGCTACAATCCAGGACGTAGTATGGCTGCTCCACTCAATTTGACTAAAGTCTTCTGCGTCAAACTGTTTCCATAACAAATAAGCTACAACGCCTACACCAATCAATATGGGCAATATAATCCTAGAAACCCGGATGGACTTTAGGACATCTTCCTGCTCATTGGTGAAATTATTTTCGTTATTAGACTCTGTCACGTAGATTTTTTTGTCAAGATTGGGAAGATGAGGTGGATGTGGTAGATGTGGTTCCCTTTTTTCGCATAAAATTCACGTTTTGGGTAAACCTCATCCACATTATCTACCCAATCCTCCTCATTTCCTTTTTATCCCCTTTATATTAAGCTGCAAACTACGTATTCCATTCCAATTATTTTCCATAAGGTTATAACAAATGTCAAAAGGGCTGTCTTCCTGCAAAATCATTAAGCTGTCCGCCTGATTGAAAGCGATGCATTTGATGGTGTTATTATTTGATGGAGAATTGATCGAAAATTGAAGATGGCTCTTTTTCAGTAGACGAGGAGTGCTATAGAGCGCAACCGATTTACTCACAAAAACAGGGTTTCTATTCCCAGGGCCGAATGGAGCGAATTGCTGTAACTGTTCGTAAAAGTCGAAGTTGATTTTCTCCAGAGGTAATTCCAGGGCATATTTGATACTTGGAACCGGCATTTCTTCATCCGTCAGTATTTTCTCAATCTCCTCTTTGAATGGATCCACATTTTCAACGGGCAAGGTTAATCCCGCCGCATATTTATGTCCACCATATGTTGTTAGCAAATGATCACATTTCCCGATAAGGGCATTGACATCAAAACCGGAAATGGAACGAGCAGAACCAACTGCCGCACCAGCACTTTCTGCGAGTACAATGGCTGGTTTTTGAAAACGATCAACCAAGCGACTTGCTACGATTCCCACAATTCCTTTGTGCCAATTGGATTGAAATAAAACGATACTCTTACCGGGGTTATCTTCTTTTTCTAACAATAGTATTGCTTCTTGCACGGTTTGCTGATCAATGGCTTTTCGGTTTTCGTTTTGCTGATGCAAATAGGCCGCTTGATTGTTCGCCTCTTCTTCGTCTTTTGAAAGCAGTAGGAAAACAGATTCTTTGGCATCGCCTAATCTGCCCGCTGCATTGATCATTGGCCCAAGTCCGAATACAAGATCACTAACACTAAGTGGATTTCCTCGTTGGCTAATGGCCAAAAGCGCAATTAATCCCTCTCTTTTTGTGGTTTTCATTTGTTCCAATCCCCAATAAAGGAGTACTCTGTTTTCATCAAGCACGGGGACAATATCACAGGCTGTTGCAATCGCTACAAAGTCGAGTAAGTTGAGGTAATTTTCTGCGGGCCATTCATTGGTAATACAAAGCGCTTGAGCTAACTTAAAGGCTACACCGCATCCGCAAAGAGAAGGAAAGGGATATTTGCAATCTGTTTGTTGGGGATTCAAAATTGCCAGTGCTTCTGGAATGACGGAGCCTGGTAAATGATGATCGCAGACGATGACATCCATGCCCAGTGTATTGGCCATCGCAATCTGATCTACTGCTCGAATCCCGCAATCAATAGCAATGATTAATTTGACTTCATTTTCATTGGCAAAATGGATACCTTCCATCGAAATACCGTAACCTTCGCTGTACCGATCGGGTATATAATAGAGCAAGCTGTGGTGATATTCTTCCAGAAAACTGAAGAACATCGCAACAGAACAAACGCCGTCTACATCATAATCGCCATAGATCAAAATGGGTTCTTGATTAGCGATGGCTTTATTGATTCGACCAACAGCTACGTACATGTCCTTCATTAAAAAAGGATCATGTAGCTCCTTTAGTTCAGGTTTAAAGAAGCGATTGGTAGCTTTCGAGCTATTTATGCCTCTTTGTAACAGTAATTTACAGAATACCGGATCAAGCTTTGTAGCTTCTTGTAAGACAGGCAGCTGACCTTCGTCGAAGTGACTGGGTTCCCAATTTCTCGTCATAGTATGGTGATTGAGTTTAAGTACGTGGGCATCTAAAATTGACCAAGTACTCATCGAATTTAGCCTTTATTCTCTGGGTTTTATAACTTTTCAACTGTTAACTGTTGGCTTTTAACTATTAACTTCCCACTATCGCATGGTTAATAGCATTCAGTTGACTAAGAGAAGGCCCTGAAAAATAGGAGGCGATTGAAAAAGAACCTTTGTTTTGATATATAAAAGATATATATTTGTTGCTGTTATTCCTGCCAAGCCCCCCGGTAGAAATAAGCATTCTAAGAACGCTCCTGCTTTAAGGAAATGTTATTTTGTTTAGATTATCATTCAAGGGAAGATCGATCTAAAATAAATACAAACACACCTCGTTGAGTAGGTGCCTTTTGGCTTCTAATAGATCCTAATGTTGTGCTTCCAGACGAAGTACTTTTTAATAAAAATAATAATGAAATTTTTTCCATACCTACTTTCTTTTCTTG
>CAZDTI010000146.1:0-7337 GCA_964508085.1 uncultured Saprospiraceae bacterium
CAGATTGTTCTTCTTGCCCTCAGCCTCTAAAGATTAGCAAAACCAGGCAACTCCACCTCAAACCGCTCCTTAAATCCCGCTAGCCCTTGCAAACCTCCAGTATGAATAATAATTATAGCACTTCCTTTCGGAAAATGATCCTTAGCTACTAAATCCAAGACTCCATAGACCATTTTCCCTGTATAAACTGGATCTAAAGCTACCCCCGTTTCTTCGTAAAAGCTAAGCATAGAATCAAGCAATTCTTTTTTGTATTTAGCGTAGCCTCCAAAATGGTAATCGCAATTGACGGTCCAATTGGTATAAGGAGCCAAATTATATTCCTTTTGTAATTTTGTAATTTCCGCTTTCATGAAGTTGCCTTTCAAAGCAGAAAATCCGACCACTTGGTGTTGCCCTTCCAAGGCACTAATAATTCCGGTAATGGTTCCCCCAGTTCCACAAGAAACACAGTAGTGCGTTAAAACAGTTTCTGGCATTTGCGTCAACAATTCCTTTACAATATCGCCACAACCTTTAATGGCCAACTCATTTGTTCCTCCTTCTGGCAATAGGTAGCAATCCTCTAAATTCAGGTCTGTTGGAATTGTCTTCGCTCGATAATCTGATCTTGATAAAAACCGAAAAGACATATTCCGGGATTTTGCGAAAGCTAAGGTAGCACCGTATTTCATAGGCTTTTCCCCTCTAATCAATCCAATGGTTTGAAACCCGAGTAGATGCCCTGCTGCAGCAACGGCATGAATATGATTAGAATAAGCCCCTCCAAAGGTTACCAAAGTCTTTTTTCCCTGCTTTTTTGCAAGTTGAAGATTGTAACACAGCTTTCTCCATTTATTACCAGAAACAACGGGATGTAACAAATCGTCTCGTTTAATAAAAAGGCGAATACCCTTGTTTTTACAAAGGTTTAAAGAGATTTCCTCTACTGGACTTGCAGTTAAATGAAGTATTTTATGCACAGATATGGATAAGTGAAAATCAAATGTAATAATTATTTACTCAATACTTTTTGAGAAAAACCGCTTGCAGGCTAAAAACATGCCATCAATGGCATCATATTTGTTAAATATAAAATAAATAAATATGTTGACAACTTTCTAAGCTTGCTAACGTATTACAATTACCCCTTCTAATAGAACCAAAGGAAAGATAACAAACTGCTCTGAGCGCTACACAACTGATAGGCATTTTAGCTTATCGCCCTTACTAAGTAGTTAATTACACACTTATATTTTATTGAAACACTAAACTCAGAAGGCATGTTAAAAAGCACCAAAATCACACTACCGACAATCAAAGTAAGCAGTAGATTAACTTCTACAGCAAAGGATAAAAAATCTAAATCAAGAGGCAACGATGGCGGTTACACCTGGGTAGGTTAATCGTAAAGCCTAAGGTTAAAAGAAATTGAAGAATTTTCTCATATGTTACACACACTCGGGTTAGAATCTAGCTATTAACCCGCTACCCTAAAAACAAGGACTTATTCCGAAGAGGATAAGTCCTTTTTTGATCAAAAATAAGGATGTCTGAACAACACAAATTATCCAAAGAAGAATGGGCAAACGTTTATACTCACGGAGCTCCTATTCCTTTTTGGATATTGGGAAGTTTCCTTCTATTATCACAGTGTGGTCCTCAGGTGACCAAAAGTGTTTATTATGGAACACTTGCCTTTTGTCTTTCTCTGACAGCCGTCTACACGATCTCCACCCTATACCATTATCAGTCTGATCCTAGGAAAAAGCATATTTTTCGAATCATTGATCACATCGCTATCTACTATTTAATAGCAGGAACACATACTCCTTTTCTTCTCCTTTATTTACCTACAACTTATGGAATGACCTGTTTAGCAGCTCTGTGGATTTGTGTACTCTTTGGAACTATTTTCAAACTATTCTATGTCGGAAAATTTGAGAAGCTTTCTATTGCTCTTTATTTAGCAATGGGATGGTCGGGCCTACTAACGCTACCATATATTTGGAGAGCGTTACCTGTAGGAGCATTGTTGGGAATCTGTATCGGTGGTTTGTTTTATACGACAGGTGCGTATTTTTATACTAAAAATGAAATGCCTTACAATCATGCAATTTGGCATTTGTTCGTAATAGCAGGAAGCATAGGACATTTTTGGGCACTGTGGTTGTGTTTGCGTTAACTTGTCCCTGGAGTAAGTAAATACCTTAATATTTCGAGGGAGGCATTAATCTAGAAGTCTTACTCTTTGGAAAAGGAGTAAGACTTCTAGATGCATTTATATACCACACAATTTACACGAAATCCCCATAAGAAAAAGAAGTGCGCTTGTTATCCCTCTACTTGCTGCACGCTCTAGGAATCACAGCTACTCAATTAAATATAGTCGAATATATTAGAACCGAACATTCACCCCTGCCATCAATCCTACTTGTGCCAAGGTAGCTGAAGTTTCCTCATTTTCCGCAACTGGACTTAAACTTTTTGCAGCAGTTGGAGCGACATATATTTCAAGGTTATCCGTCGGACGATAAGCCACTTGTACTCCACCTTGTACGGCATAGTGCACATTATTCAAGTCAGGAGCTTGGTCTTTCAAACGAGCATGTTCTTCTAAGAAAAGTGGGTGATCTCCTACTCTATCTTCGGGCATATTAATATAATGGTCTTGCAAGAAAGACAAGAGCATACCTGCGGACAAGCTTAGATTTAATTTTCCTTTTTGAACATTATATCGAGCCGTCAATGGGAGTTGAATAAAAGAAGTTGTAACCTCATTATTAAAAGAAACATCGAATGTCTCTCCGTCGGTCAGCATGACTTCTGGCTTTCGAGATACATCCAGTGCCATTGTTGCATTTCCGAAAGAAGTATTTATTTGGGAATCATAAGAAGATTCGAGATTTCCATCGGAGTTAAGTATTTCCTTCGTTGAGTCAAATCGGAAAGATTTTTCCTGATGCATTGATCTTGTATTTTTTGCAAAACTTAGACCTGTTTCCAGCGACCAGTTATTTGCTACTTCCCAACCCAATTTGAAACCCGCCTCCAATCCGCTCTGTTTTTCCAGCTTACCTTTTGGTAATAAAGCATCGCTTACCTTGTTCACTATTTTGGTGGTCCAACGAGAAGGACCGGTAAAGATCCCAGCATAGAATTTATTGCGTTTCTTCACAGGCTTTACCAATTCTGAAGATAACATCATATCCATTGCAGGAAGCTCATATTCTTTTGCTTTAAAAGTAAATTCATCAAATTCATTTGAACTCAGGTTCATCGTTTCGAAGGCAAAAGACAAGGGCTTCGAATGATCCGTCATCGTCGGCAACTCCTGCTTTGTTTCAAATAAAAAGGGAATAGACTCAATATTTTTAACTGGAGTTGCCTTCGATGTCATTAATGGTTTAATTGCTACTGCTAATGTATTTTTCTTTTTTGAGGTTATTTCTTCGATAGTATTTGAATGGGAATGTAATTTATTATTATTGTTAATATTTTCTTCCAATATTTGAAATAGCTCTGACTGAATAGCGATTTCCTTCTGTATGGTTTCTATTTTCTGTTGACTATTGTACCCCATATATACAGAAAACAATAATAAAACAGAAGCAGCAGAAGCCCATTTCAATCGGCGTATCGGCGCAATAGAAATAATCGGAATAAAAGGAATACTTCTTTTTCTTTCTGGCAATGCATTTTCGATCCCTTCCCATACAGAATCAGAAGGCATATCCCAGTTACCATTCTCAGGTATTAAGTCAGCGTTCTCTTCAAGTCCTTTACGGAAAAAATGCTCCAGATTATCATTATGTTGGTTCATATCCATTTGATATTTTTTTAGCTCACGATAATGGTTTCCAATTTCCGGCGCAAAGAAGCCTTTGCTTTTGATAATTGGGATTTTGAGGTATTCACATTTATATTCAACTGATCGGCAATCTCTTTGTGGCTGTACCCTTCTATAACAAAAAGGTTAAATACTATACGATACCCCGTAGGTAACTGTCTAATAAGCTTAGTCAATGTTTCTGCACCGAGGCGGCTGTAAATCTCCGCATCCGATTGATGTGTATCCGCTACAACTTCCAAAGTGGTATTGTATTGGAATTTTTTATTCTTACGGATGTGCATCAAACAAGCATTTACGATCACTTTTCTAATCCAGCCACCAAGCGCTCCTTTTCCTGAAAACTGTTTTAAATCGATGAATACTCGTATAAAACCGTCTTGCAACATATCCTCTGCCTCCATTCTGTCATTGGCATAGCGAAGGCAAATACGAAACATAGTTACTTTGTACTGCTCGTACAATTGCCGTTGACAATCGCGATTTCCCGCCAAACAACCTTTTATGATTTGATCTTCCGTCATTTCTTCTTTTCGTACCCTCTGGACAGAGGGGGTTTGCCTTTTCACTTGTTTATGGAAGGATGATGTAGTTAAGGAGAGATTGGTTGCCTTGGTCATAAGATATTTCAACTTTTAACTGTTAATTGCCTGCAAATCGTGGTGTTGTGCGGATTACTTAGGATAAAGACGGGTTTATCGCACCTAATTAGGAATTGCTCACGCAGAGGGCGCAGAGACCGCAGAGCGAGATGAGAATAAATGCTATAAAAAATACCGTGCGCCGACTTTGTGTTCTCTACTTGATAAAAAACTATAGCGAGTCGCTTTATCCGCGGGGCCCTATATAGAGGAAAGCGCTGCTCATAAAACAACACGAATCCATTTCTCGCATTAAACACGTAATTCTTTGCAAAATGGTTGGTTCCCTTTCTCTAAGCTGATCAATATAACTCTGCGAAACTTCATAACAATACGCTTGGGAGAGCCCATTTCGCCATTTCGCCTAGATTTTCACTTCATTTGTCGAAGCCAGGACCGGTTTCCCCCTGATTCTCCCTATATTTAAGGCATAGGAAAAAAGACAGGTCTCTTCATATAAATTGACCTTCACAACGAGAACCAAAGAACACAGAGCCTATGGTAGTATCATTAATTTTAGGAAACTGGTGGGGAGCTCTCTCGAATACACAACAAATATTCTGGACCATAGCCATTGTATTCAGCGTTTTGCTGCTGATTCAGTTGGTATTGAGTATGATCGGATTAGATTTCGATGATGCCGATGTCAACATGGGAAGTTCAGTCGAAGACGGTGGGACAGATTTGGGAGGCGATTTCTCCCTCATCTCTGTCAGAAGTATCATTGCTTTTTTCACCCTATTTGGTTGGGCTGGAGTTATGCTACTCAATGCGGGCAAACCCATTTTAACAACGGTTTTAATAGCTAGTCTAGCTGGATTTATAGCCATGATTAGTGTCGCTTATTTACTATACCTTCTTTCCAAATTAGGGGAATCCGGAAACGTAGACCTTACCGATGCGATATTTCAAACCGCAGAAGTCTATCTTTCCATCCCACCTGCGAAAAGCGGACAAGGGAAGGTGCACATCCAAATACAAGGCGCACTAAAAGAACTCGACGCCATCACGGAAGGTAATGGCCTGCCCACCGGATCGAACGTTCGAATTCTGGAAGTTTTAGATGACAATCTACTATTGGTAGAATCTGTTGAACAGTATAATTTCAGTTAATTTACTAATAAGGAGTTTGGTAGCGCTCTTTCGAAAAGCTATTTCGGCTACCCTTAACAACACAAATATAAAGCTATATTTTTTCATTCCCATTTTTGGAGGACTCGTGCAATAATTGTTACAACAAAAAAAACACGGTCTAATCGCTTTCGCTAATCAGTTCACCTGTGTTAGCCCCGGCAACGACATCTTTTATCTAATCGAGCATGTATACAGTAATAATTTCCAGAGGGATTACCGTATTGTAAAATGTAGAGGAAGCAATAGACTTTAAACATTCTCATCAAAACTCACTACTTATGGAAATTTTGGAAATCTTTTTAAACCTAGGAGGTATACTAGTTTTAATAATTATTGCCTTATTAATCTTTTTCGTTAGTCGCTATAAGCGATGTCCTTCAGATAAGATATTGGTTATCTATGGAAAAACAGGAAAAGGATCAGCTCGATGTGTTCCAGGAGGCGCTGCATTTGTAGTGCCAGTATTTCAAGACTATGCCTTTCTAGACTTAACACCTATTTCTATAGATGTGGATCTTCGAGGCGCTTTGAGTAAACAAAACATTCGTGTTAATGTTCCATCTCGATTTACTGTCGGTATTTCAAATAAAGAAGGAAGTATGTTGAATGCCGCAGAAAGATTACTAAACCGAAGTAATGAAGAGATTAAGGACATCGCAAAGGATATTATTTTCGGTCAACTTCGTTTGGTTGTTGCTACAATGGACATTGAGGAAATCAATTCGGACAGAGACAAATTCTTATCCAACGTATCCACTAACGTGGGTGCGGAATTGCGTAAAATTGGTTTGGAATTAATCAACGTAAACGTAACAGATATTCAGGACGAATCTGGCTACATCGAAGCATTGGGTAAGGAGGCTGCGGCCAAAGCAATCAACGATGCGAAGATGTCGGTAGCGGAGAAAAACAGAGATGGTTCTATTGGTGAAGCCAACGCAAACATGGACAAACGTATCCAGGTTTCTTCTGCGGATGCGGATGCAAAAGTGGGGGAAGCAGAAGCAGATGCGAAATCCATTGAAGGGGAAAACGAAGCTTTGATTTTGATTGCAAAATCGAATGCAGAACGTCAGGTTAAAGAGGCAGAGGCTTTGCGTATCGCAACAGCGGCCGCTCAGATTCAGAAAGCGAAAGGTTTGGAGGAAGCTTACCTCGCGGAGAAGGAAGCGGAGCAAGCTCGTGCTGCTAGAGAGAAAGCAACCAAAGAAGCGGATGTCATCGTACAAGCAGAAATTGCGAAGCGTAGAATCGAAATTGATGCAGAAGCTGAAGCAGAGCAAACTCGTCGAATTGCAAAAGGGGAAGCGGATGCCATCTACCTTAAGCGGGAAGCTGAAGCAAAAGGTATGTATGAAATTTTGAGTCGTCAAGCAGAAGGTTTTAACAAAATAGTAGAAGCCGCAAATGGTGATACACGTGAAGCCGTCTTGATGATGATTGCTGATAAACTAGAAGAATTAGTGAAGACACAAGTCGAGGCAGTGAAGAGCATGAAAATCGATAAAGTAACTGTCTGGGATGGCGGTGGCAATGGCGATGGTGAAGGAAACTCGACTTCTAAATTTGTTTCTGGTTTGTACAAATCAGTACCTCCTTTGAGTGACTTGTTGAACATGGCGGGTATGGATTTACCGGAGTATATGGGCAAGACACATAAGAATGGTTCGGAGCATAAACTGCCACCAGCTATAGCGAATGAGGTGGAAGTAGAAGACGTAACACCCGAGAAT
>CAZDTI010000146.1:7437-18133 GCA_964508085.1 uncultured Saprospiraceae bacterium
CCTTCCACTTCCTTATTTCCCGTACTTTTCTTATATTGTCCTATCCGATCCTAAATTCCTAATTTAAATTTCAACTCCGAAAAATGAAGAACCTGTATCAATGGGGGCTACTGCCTCTGCTTTGTCTGACCTTATCGGTTGTCAGTACAAACCAATTAAAGGGCGCGTTGCCCATTACCAATTTCACTTTTGAAATTAGTGGAACCACTGTCAATTTCACCAATTTGAGCTTTGATGCGGATTCCTATATTTGGGACTTCGGGGATGGAAATAGCAGTCTTGATCCCAATCCAACACACCTCTACTCTGGCGATGGAACCTATATGGTGAAATTAAAATCTTCTAATAATTCAGGAACGACTTCGGAGGTTCAAGTGGTTATTATTGGCGGCAATTACCAACAATATCCTTACACCGCTAATGAATTCGTTCCTCCATATACACAACCTTTCCGCCCTGGAACAAACCTTGGCTACAATCCACCTTGGACTGACAGACAACTGGCAGACCTTGCTGCCGGTAATGAGACGCTAGGCGTTCCTGGCATCGGAGCAAAAACCATTCGCCCTTTTTTACCTGATCATTTTTTGGAAGAATATGGTTACGACATTCGATTAGGAGAATTTGATCATTATGCGAGTCTAGGCTTGGATAAAAACACTTTAGTCATTGGCTTTCCTTCTGAGGAACATCGTGACCCTACTTTCCACTGTCCAGACATCCAATCAGAGACTTTTGACAATATGTACACCTCCATATGGGATAATGGAGAAAATGGTACTCCCGTCAATGATAGTAACCATCTGGCACTGTACATGTACAAACTCGTTCACTTGTATGGGGATAAGGTTACCTTTTGGGAAATATGGAATGAACCGGGATTTGATTTTACGTATTCCAAAGGCTGGTTGCCTCCAGGGCAACCAGGTAACTGGTGGGACAACAACCCTGAGCCTTGCGATTATAAGTTGCATGCACCCATTTTTCACTATGTCCGGATTCTAAGAATTTGTTATGAGGTGATTAAATACATTGATCCAGAGGCTTACATTACCTTGGGTTCTGTGGGCTTTCCTAGCTTTATGGACGCTGTTTTGAGAAATACAGACAACCCTTCCGACGGTTCTGTTAACAATATGTACCCATTAGGAGGTGGTGCTTACTTTGATGTCGTTAGTATTCACTCCTATCCTCATTTTGATGGTACTTTACGGGAATGGAGTAATGACATTAATGACTTTATTTATAGCCGACATTCGGATCAAGCAGCAAATGGGATAAAACGAACGAAAAATTTCTATCAGGATGTTTTGTACAACTATGGTTATGATGGAACTACCTATCCGGAAAAGCATTGGACCATAACTGAGATCAACATTCCACGACAGCCTTTTGGTGATGCCATTGGCTCGGAGGAAGCACAGCGAAATTTTATTATAAAAGCTTATATCGAATCTGTTAAAGAACGCATTACTGAAATGCATGTCTATGATTTAGCAGAACCGTTTTATGCCGCAGATGCGACCAATCCTTTTCATTCCATGGGTTTGTATCAACGTCTTTTTGATGTACTGCCATATAACGAAACGGTCAATGATGAAGGCATCGCTTATAAAACGGCTTCTGATTTATTGTACAATAGTCATTACGATACGACACAAACCGCAGCGCTAAATTTACCCGACTCTATTAACGGAGCAGCTTTTTTAGATGCCAACGGGAATTATACTTATGTCCTTTGGGCAAAGACGACAATTGACCAATCAGAAGTGGCGAATGCCACCTATAGCTTCCCTACTGATTTCAATATTACAACATTACATGCACGGGAATGGAATTTTTCTCAAACGGAAATAGAAACCGAAATCGCTGGTAATGGGCTCCTCTTAACTGGCAGTCCTCTATTTTTAACGGATGACATTAACACCACTTTAATTGCTCCGACTGCTGGCTTCGAACTTTCTTCCACAAATCTTTGTGCACCGGCCTCCATAAGCTACAACAATACTTCTTCAGAAAATGGCGACAGCTGGCTCTGGACTTTTGAAGGGGGTAATCCTAGTAGTTCAACTTTGGAAAATCCAAATGTAACCTATGATAGTTCTGGGCACTATGCCGTGACTCTGATTGTCACTAATGCTGCGGGAGCTGACACTTTGCATTACGACAATTACGTTATGGTAGACTTAGGTCTACCCACTGCCGATTTTACCTCTCTTGGTGATAGTCTTTTAATCACTTTTGTAAATGGCTCTACAAATGCGAGTAGCTATACCTGGGATTTGGATAATGGTTTTTTCCTGGAAGAAGTAAATCCGGTTCATGAGTTTGATTTCCCAGGTTATTTTGATATCGAGATGGTGGCTTATAACAACTGTGGAACGGATACTATTCTCCAAGAGCTGATTGTCATGCCCAATAGCATTATTCCTCAATCTGCTTTCACTTCTGACGTCATTGAAGGCTGTGTTCCATTAACGGTGCAGTTTTCTGAATTAGCAACAGCGAATACGACGAGCTGGTTTTGGCAATTTCAAAATGGGACGCCGGAATCTTCTTCTGAACAAAACCCTATTGTTGTTTTTAATGAACCTGGGGATTTTTTCGCCAGCTTAAAAGCAATCAACGCCGCGGGCGAAGACAACAAATACATCAACGATTATATAATTGTAAGTGATACCGTTCCGCCCGTTCTTAACTTCACTGGCACGGTAAACAATATGCAAGTAGAATTCAACAATACATCTACAAATGCTACTGATTACTTTTGGGAATTTGGAGATGGTAATACCAGCACTGAGGAAAACCCGGTGCATGATTATACTTCTCCGGGCGTTTACATGGTCATTTTGACGGCAACAAATGCCTGCGCTTTAGCGGACACCATTGTACAGGACATTACTATCAATATTGCGCCAGAAGCAATGTTCAGCACAGTCACGCCTACTGGTTGCGCTCCTTTTCAGGTTCAGTTTGAAGACAACTCTACAAATAATCCAGACAATTGGCTTTGGGCTTTCCCTGGTGGAACCCCCTCTAGTTCTATCGAACAGAATCCTTTGGTTAGCTATCCTTTTGCGGGGCAATATAGCGTTTCGCTAGAAGTGAGTAATACTGCTGGTGATGACATTATGAATATACTGGACTTGATCATAATTGATACTTTACCTACGGCTGGTTTTAGCTGGACAGCTGATCAAACGACCATCTCTTTTGACAATAGCTCTACAAACAACAGCTCTTCTTTCTGGGATTTTGGAGATGGAAATACGAGTACCGATTCGAATCCGAATCATGATTTCCTGATAAGTGGGGATTATCCAGTTTCTCTAATCGTTGAGAATGCATGCGGCGCAGATACACTGACAGAGACCATTAACATCATGACCAATTCGACAGAGAACGTATATTCAACAATGACATTACAAGTTTCTCCTAACCCTAGTGATGGTAAATTCAATGTTCATTTAATTGGTGAGGCAATCGATGAAATGGAGTTGACAATTTATGATGTTTTGGGACAAGTAATTCTACGTAAAGCAATTGATTTTGAGAAGGGGTGGTTTGATGGAGTTATCGAAATTGATGGCACTAGTGGTCTTTATTGGTTGGAAGTTTCTGGGGAAGATCATCGGAGGTACGTACAGAAGGTTTTGGTGAGATAAATTTTTAACCTCGTCATTTATCAAAGCCACAAAGTTCCACGAGGGTTAATGTTTGTAATACAAATAGCCCAAAACAGTTGAGCTCCATCAGAGCGATACCCCAATTTAAGGTGTCGCTCCGATGGAGCTCAATAATTTTTTTCGCTAAGGCTACAAAAGTAGCTTCTCTGTAGCTATGGTTTACATCTTTGGTTTAATAGTGATTCACATCACTGATGTTCCTCCTTAGAAATACATTTTCTTTTTCTTGAAATCGATAATGATCTTTTCTTTTGCGAAAGCAGATAAACTAAGAATTCCAGCAATTGGTTTTCCCAACTCCGCGTTGATCTCATCAAAGTTTTGAGGAAGGCAGTCTTGGTTTTCGAAAATCACTTTGCCTAATTTTAAGGCGGCTATCTCGTAGCGATTGACTTCTTTAGAGATGTGATTCGCAGATATAATATTGGTAGAACTTTCTTTTTTTGTCAGCCCAGCCATTGTTTCGAAGAGGCCAATGTGTACGAAGTGAGTAGAGGCACCACTATCCATTGCGAAGTTATAAACTTGATTTCCAATTGTTACTGGAACAACAGGAATCCCGTGTACCATTTCGAACTTTGTAGTAGACAATCCTTTTACAGCTTTTTTGCCGAAAGGCTTATCAGAAATGGTAATAATGGAAGTGGTGAAATCCATGTATAAAGAGCGAGGCATGAAGTAGGCGCCGCCGATAATACCAAACAAATCAATTCCTAGGTTCTGCTCCAATAAACTTAAGCTCATCACCTGAGCAGCTACACCATATTGTACAAGAGATCCAATCTTCAAATGCTCCAATTCTGTCATTTCCACTGCAACTTCACCACCCAATGTGGACACTTCTTCACCAGTCGTATTTTTAGGAATTCCATCTATCAAAATTGCATCTGCTCCAGTGTCTAATAGGAAAGCACCTTTTTTACCATCTACTTCCAAATTCATTATGATCATTCCATTTATAAGCTGGAAAGGGATAGTCACGTCTTCTGTGCGCTTTGCTTCCAGAATTGGAGTCCAAGCGAAAAGCAGCAATAACGCTAGCAAAATAATAGATTTTATATGTCGTGTTTTAGTATACATGAGCAGTAATAACGATTCTTGGTATTACAAAAGTATGCTTTAATTTACAAAAAAGCAACAATTGACTAACATTGAGTTAACACTGGGTTAACATTGGGCCGTTTTTCATACCCTATTCAAGGTATAATTGCAGGTTTTAATGGCATTTTGGGAGTTTTCAACCTCAAGTCCAAATTCCACTATAACTCCAATCGATCTAGCTTTTTATTACGTTCATAAACCTCTGGGAGAAATCTGCCTTGGGCTTGTTGAATAGATGATTTTTGTAGATCACATTACTATAATATGACATTTATTTTCCTGAGAGCTGCAAAGATTTCGTTCCTTATGAAACAATAACTTTACATCCTTTTTAATAAACTAAAGGAATCATAACCTTCTAAGCTTGAAGACTTCTTATCTTTGTTAGCAAACAACTATAGAGAAACGAATGGCCTTTAAACAAAACAATACCCTGTCCAACGCTGAATATCTTCAGGGCATAAAACAGAACGACCTACTTGTTCTGAAAAATATTTATGACCGGTCTCTGCCGGAAGTCATCAAATACGTGAAAAGAAATTCAGGTACTTTAGACGACGCAAAAGATACTTTCCAAGAGGGCATCCTTATCATTTACAAGAAAGTAGTGGCTAATAGCTTAGAGCTAACTACCGACTTCCACTTGTTCCTATTTATGGTCTGCAAACGGGTTTGGTTAAAAAAATTAACAAAAAGTAGCAGAAAGGAGGTCACTTTTGAGGAGATAGAGGGATTTAGTATAGAAGACAACCTCGAAGATCGCTTGATCAAGTCCAGAAAATGGACCCTCTTTAATAAGAAATTCGAATCCCTCGCCACTGAATGTAAACAAGTTTTGAAGATGCTTTTTTCTGGAAAATCAGGAAAAGACATCGCTAAGGCTATGGACTATAGTGAAGAGTATGCAAAGCGGAAGAAGTATAAGTGCAAACGAAGTCTGGCAGAACTAATCAAGAAAGATCCGGAGTATAAATATTTGGCAACAACAAAAACTGAAATTTAAAGCATGGAATTTGACGAGCAGAGTTACGAAAAAATAGAGCAGTTCCTTGCTGGGGAATTAAAGGGGGAAGCCTTGCAAACATTCAAGGCCGCTTTAGAAACCGATGAAGCTTTGGCGGAGGAGGTGTTGCTCGCCAGAGAAATGAATGAACTATTGGCGGATAGTCCAGAGAATGAATTGCGGAAAAATCTACAGCAACTAAGTAATCAAATATCAGAAGATCCAATCGAAAAATCTTTTTCCGATAGATACCCCTACCTATACTTACTTTGGTGGATACCTATCCTAACACTTGCTGCTTGGTGTTATTTTAATCTTGGTAATAATCAATCTGAGGAAATTTCTCCTAATATACCCCACGCTTCTCCTTCGATAGAACAGGGGGGTGAAGTAGAACAACCACCAGCCAAAATCAACAACATAGAGGATTCCTCAGAAAAACCAAGTCCTGAAACCAAAACAGATACGACGCTACAGCAAAAGAAAGGAATACAAAATTTCAATAAGGACCGACCAGTAGCTAATATTAAAACTCCAAAAAAATCCGCTCCTAAAAGTAATTCGGGAACGCCAGAAAAAAACAAGGAGGTACAAGAGTACGATATTAAGCCACCGATAGCTAATGTCGAGCCGACAAATTCGCCTCCTTCTGCTAAGGATGCTGACACCTTAGGACAAGTGGAAATTAAAGACAATGAAGACGCTCTTGTTCTTCATGATATAGAACCGCCGGTTACGGTTATTGAAGAAGCAGCTTCAGTACCGCCCCTTGTCTACGATAGTCCTACAATGTCTTCCATGATGGTTGAGCCAGATCCTGCTGAAGCTTTTCTGCCCATTCCAGCTCTTGAGACTCTTATTAAAAGTAACAAGTCCAACAATGAGATTACGATATCAATGCAAAAAAGCATGAAAGACAGCATTACCATTTCCCCAGGTGAAAAACTTGACTTTCGGCTTTCTGGCACGCTTAAGCTAAATGAAAATTTAGACTCCATGAATTTCAAGGTGCATCTTTTTTCTAACAATAGTTTTTCCTATCAGGAATTCAATTCTCTAGAGACTTATGTTTTAGCACTTAGGCCATCAAAAGGTAAGGCTGATTTTTTATTCAATATAAAAAAGGCGGTGCTTTTATATCCGGGCTTATATTATTATTTGATTCGAGAGGAGAACGATAAGAAGATTTACTTTGTAGAGAAGTTTAAAGTAGGAGCACCTCAAGAATAGACGAAAGCTGCGTTCATTAAGACTTTCAGCCTAATCCCCAAAGTATAGTATTTTCTTCACCTGGAGCGATTCCCTCTTGTTCTATGAAATGGCTTTTCTCTATTACTACAAAAATGCTCACCCAAATCCTAAAGTAGCACTAGACTGCCATTGTCAACAAAAAGAAAATAAGCTACAATACGCTGACTTACAGCAACTTACACTCAACATTTAAAACAATTCAAAAAAAAATAAAAATCAGAGGTCACTTTTCACCCGCTTGGGGGATTTGTTATTGTGCGAACGACAATAATACAGATACAGTCTAAAAAGTCCATCGCAAATTAAAAATTGTTAATCCCTTAACTACTCAAAAAACCATAACAACATAAGTTCAAAACCCGAATACCAAATACTACATCCACACCACTAGTTCCGGACCAAATCCGGAAGCCCATCTTAATTTAAAATCAAAATTTTTTCAACTCCGCTGGCCGTGAATAGAGTCGCCCTCTCTTCACTTGGTCGGGCTATGCGCTAACCTCAATACCATCAGGTGCACCTTTTGAATTGGGAACGGAAATGAAAGGGATGCTCCAAATTTTGCATGACCACATATTGTTGGGTCGCTGTAAAAAAAGGAAACTCCCTCCTACTCTGCCATTGGCGGGGCTGGATTTCATATTCATTTTCTAACCGTTCCGGAACCTATCTGATAAAGATGGGAATGGAATAAAAACCCTTTTTAATCATGAAAAACATAACTTCACTTTTCGCATTCGTAGCCATCTTATTTTTTGCTTCTTGTACTAAAGAGGCCATCCTCGAACCACAAAGCGACACAGCACAACAAGAGGAAGGACTACTTCCTTTCCCTTCTGCCACTAACACGAACCCGATCTATGGTGCTGGAACACGTAGCACAACTTTGCAGATAGATGTGGCAAAAGTTTCTGTGCAGCAGGCTTCCGGAGAACTAGTGTTAGTACTTTCTTGCAGTTACAATTTAACAGGAGTTACACTGGAAAACTCACAGACACTTCGCTTTGAAGATACCAGTGGGAATGAATCTGTGCTTACTTTTTCAGTGAATACTGCGATTGGTAGTAATGGGCAACTGAATACTAACTTTGCTATTGGAGGAAATGATTTGACGGGATTGACGCTGAAGCTGGAGCAGGAGATTATTATTGTTGATGATTTTATTAACTAATTTATAGCAAAGAGGTCGCTCAACCACTGAGCGGCCTCTGCTTTTTAAGTAAGATGACTTGAGCCATTTTCTTATTTAACCAGAGAGGCGCTTGAATATTCGTTTCATTTTTAAATAAACCCTCTAATTTATTCTCTTCAATGTTTACATCAGCATAGTATTTGGCGATTGCCCTACACTTCTGAACAAAGACTAAAAAAGATCGATTGTTAATAGCGGACATAGTCTTCTCTCTATAAATCCATTTCTCAAAAGAATCAAAATAATTAAATAAATAGGATTGATAAGAGTCATCTTGTAAATACAAGTCAAAGTATATTTGAGTGGTTAATACTTTTGAAATTCGTTGAAAATAATGTTCTTTAAAATCATGGTTTAATAAAATGTTCAGGCAATCCATAAACTCTCCTCTATAATATGCGGTATGCCCCTTAGCCCAACTTAATGCATCTTGTTGTAAGTTCCTACCAAGTCTTTCTGTATACTCCTCTATAAAATATTTTGTATAGTTGAAATCTTTTTTTGAATTACTTACGACTACTATTGTAACGTATCTGTTGTACGTAATCATTCCTTGTTCAAGAAGAATGGCAGAGTCTAAGCCTAGTTTATAAAGGGGTAAGCTCTCAGTAAGGTCTAACCTCTTTGACTTTACTAAAACAGAGACGTCGTTCAATAAAGACATTAAATGAATCTTTTGCTCCTTCTCATTTAACTTCTCAAAACCTACAATAAATTCCTCTTTCAAAGCTAAATACCGCTCCAACATATTCTCCTCCGTATACTCAAACCGCTTCCTATAAAAACAAATCGCCAAATGCTCCACCCCCCCACTCGCCACTCGCCACTTCTGTAACTCAACTGCAATATCATGATTCTCATTTTTCAAAATCCGATTCCTAAAAATCTTCTCATTAATAATCGCTGCCTTCTCTAAAAGGTAAACCAAGTCCAACTCCTCTCCCATTCTAACAATAGTCTCCCCTCCCGGCTGCATCCGTGGACTCGCTGTAGGATGGTGATAAATACGCCGATGCAATTGCAATAGTGCTAGGTGATCTTCCCAGTCCTTGATCTCTTTTTTTTCCAGTCGGTCAATAGCTTTGTTGATGTCTTTGAAAAACCAATCTTCCATGTGGCGACTTTGCAGCTCTTTTGTTAGAATTTCTTTTTGCTCATTTTCATTTTGAGAAAGATTTTGGAAAATGAGGAAGCGTTCTGTAGCGAGGTAAGCTTCTGAGAAGATGTTGTTCATTCGGCGATCACTGAATTTGCCAGTAGGGAGTATTTTTTTGAAGAGCTTTTCTTTGGTAAGTCTATCGTTATCGAATTTGGGATAGTATTTTTTTAGCTGCTCGAAGAGTTTGATTAGGTTTTTATTGCTGTTACACCAAGGGGAACTGAGCCATAGCTCAAAAGACTTCATTTCCGCCGAAGTAAAAGTCTTTAAAATTTGAACAAATTTTGATGTAAAAATGGGCTTCATTTTGTGATGCTTGTAGCGTCTGGGGCTGACACTTAAGTAGTTGATAATAAGCGAGGTATATTATATTTATTCGCAAATATAAGTAAAAAAATTGTGGTAATAGGCTCAAATTGTCTTTGGCAGTGTAATAGCTTTTGTGGCATCTTTGTGCTATCAATAAATCTTTTGATGACTCCATCACTACTTAAACCAAATAAAAATGAATAATTACATGTACTCCAACGCTCATTTTAGCTCAGGACAACGAATGACTCCAAAACAAGACAGATACCAACACTGGTTAGGTCGCCTCAAAGACCTTATTGCCAATAGTCCGGTAAACACGCCTTTCGACAACAAACAAATGGCTCAAAGCCTCGGCATCAGCGAGCGGGACCTTTTCCGAAAAGTAAAAGAAATAACGGGACTCACGCCCCAAAAATACCTGCGTAAACACCGCCTCAATCAAGCCATGCTTTTTTTGAACGCTGGAAAATACAGAACCGTCAAAGAAACTTGCTACGCAGTGGGCTATTCCAATGCTAGTTATTTTGTCAGCCAATTCGAAAAAGAGTTTGGGAAGAAACCTTTACAAATTTTGCGGGATAGAGGTTGGAGATAAGTATTTTTCGGATAGGTTTGAATTACATTTGATAGATACGAGAAGGTAATAACTAAATACTACAGCTATTTAAATCAAAACTATATAATAGGCTTAGAACACCTTGAGTACGACACAAAATAAACCTTTCTAAGCAAAATGGATCGGTTTATAAGTCCACTAGTACTTCAAAAAACCAAATTAAAGCTACGTGTTATAGCAGGAGTGGTTTGAAAAAATCGCTTTTGTGAAACATGTAGCCTTTTTAATTTTAGTCAGACTTTCTATCTACTTTTGCATTTTCTCTTCTTGCTTTTTCTTCATCATTTCAAAGTTTGCTTCCACCGCTTCTTCACTGTCCGAATAGAATAAGGCACTGCTGTCTAATTCTTTGTCTTGTATCATTTGTAGGACTTCT
>CAZDTI010000147.1:0-18131 GCA_964508085.1 uncultured Saprospiraceae bacterium
ATATCCTTTTTGTGTAAATAGTGGTAAAGCCGGCCCCAAGCGAAAGGAAGGGGACCTACAAATTCCCGAAGGTTTTTACCACATCAACCGATTCAACCCAAAAAGTAAATTCCATTTGTCATTAGGCTTAAACTATCCTAATCAAGCAGATCAAAAACTAGGTGACCCTACCAAACCCGGCTCAGACATTTTCATACATGGCGGTTGTAAATCTGTTGGCTGCATAGCCATCACGGATCCTTTGATTGAAGAATTGTATGTATTGGCTTCGGAAGTAAAAAAACAAGGGCAAATAGAAATACCTGTCCGGATTTTCCCTTGCAGAATGAACGGAAATGAATTATTGGAGTTAGAAAGACAAATGCCAGAGCATGGTTTGCTTTGGAAGCAATTAAAGTGGGAAGATGATTACTTTAGGAATAATAGGGCTTTGCTTTCTTTCGGAATTGGAATCGACGGAGCATATAAATTTACAACACCGAATTAAAAGTACATTAAAATCACCCCCCAGACTAGAAGGCAATTGAAGCCCGCCCGTTCTGATACGGACTGGTTGCAATTGATGTTGAAGAACCTTAGGCCCGATCTACCCCTTTCTTCAGATACACCTTACCCGGCGTACATACATCAAAAGAAGTCTTTCCATTCCAATGACCTTCCATAATGATCTGACCTTTTTCTCTTTTAATAGAAAGGATATAATTTTTAAGGCACCATTCCATATCGGCTCCTTCTATCACTGTATTCCTTTTTATTTCAACATCTTTTAATAATAGAGAAATGCCAGATTCACAGGTTCCTTCAAGATCGATTTGAGCTTCGATGTTATTTCCATTGATAAAGGAGGTTCCTCCTATTTTTCCGTTTTCATCTTCAAGATACAATTGAACATCAAATGTTCTGGAATAATAGGTTTCATCCTGGGTAATGGTCCCTTCCCAAAGACCGGTTAAATTCAACGGTTCTGCCGGTGCAAAAAACGCACTGGCTTGTAGAAGCAAACTTATTAGTAGATTACTGAAAATCATATTACTTAACTTTTATCCTTTTCTTATCAAACGGATGTAAGGCCACCCCAAGTGTGTGTGCATCTACTTCTATTCTAAATTCTGAGTTGACTTTGCTAAACCACTTACTGATTTTCACTAAGCCTCCCATAACAGGGTTACTATTCCCTAGTTCGTCCATTTGAGAGCTATTGACTTCGAAAGGCAATTCAAAACCAATCTCCACAGGTTCTCCAGCAGGGACTTCAATGTTTCTTTTCAGGCTTATGGCCCCGAGCTTATACTCATCCACCAAGCGTTCGTCATCTCGACCTCTGGAATATCGTTCTACCATCTTCAAGTCAATTTGGGTAACGGTTTGAGCATGCATAGAATAAAATCTCAATTTGCCCTTGACCATCCCATCCGTACGACGAACTTCTTCCGGTAAAATCAGTTCAACTTTGACACCTTCAATACCCAGCCATTTTTTTACTTTTCCAAACATAGTTTTCTTATTTATATGAAATCTCATCAAAGGTAATGCCCTTCGATCAAAGCTCAATTAAGTTAAGATAACGTTTATTTCATTGATTTTTTATACGAATGTGTTGATTAGTCAGAAGTTTAGTCGGTTCTAAGCCCGAATCTTATACCATACGAGCATGCCAGCTCTGCCCAAGGGGTTTGATCCATTTGCTTTCAAAGTCTCCTTTTGTAGCAACCAGATTATCAAAAACCATTGTATCCGCATTGATTTTACCTTCTTTATATAAAGCAGCAAAGTCCGAACGATGTGCTGTTTTTACAACATCTCCTTCCTTCCAGGCAAAGGTCATTCTATCAAAGAAATCGACCCCCATTTGTTGTTGTAGATGACGAATGAACTTCACGGAACTGTCAATCGAACAGCCACTTGCACCGGCTTGTGTTTCATCCACCATCAACACCACGAACTGATTGTGATACAAATCACCATGCGCTTTTAAGGCTTGGTTATGACTCACCCAGCTTTGCGCAAAATCAGCTATTGCATTTTTAATGGCACCTGACTCTTCAGCGGTAAAAGGACGACTGCTTTGATATATCCAAACACGAGTCTCCGCTGGTAAAGTTACGAATGTATTGTTTATGTCCATTTTTTATTGTTGTTAGAGGAGGGAAATGGGTGGATGGGTGGATAGGTTTCCCACTAACGCATAATAAGGGAACCCCATCTACCCATCTCCCATCCACCCATCTCCTTCTCTACCACTTATTATTATTAACGATGAGTTCAGCCAAGTCAACAACCATCACGTTGTCTTGTTTTTCTTTTGCCTTCATTCCGTCTGATAGCATGGTGATACAGAATGGACAATTCGCGGCAACGATAGTCGCTCCGGATTCAAGTGCTTCTTCCGTCCGCTCGATGTTAATTCGTTTGTCCCCAGGTTCATCTTCTTTGAACATTTGAGCTCCTCCAGCACCACAACAAAGTCCGTTAGATTTGGATCTTTCCATTTCTACTAAATCATTATCCATGCTTTCTAACAACGACCTCGGTGCATCATAAACATCGTTCGCTCTCCCGAGGTAACAACTGTCATGATAAGTTATCTTTTGACCGTTGAAAGCTCCCCCACCCTGCATGGTCAATCTTCCTTCGTTGATTAAAGTTTGAAGAAACTGTGTATGGTGAACAACGTCATAGTTTCCACCCAAAGCTGGATATTCGTTTTTCAAAATATTGAAACAGTGCGGACATGTTGTAACAATTCTCTTGACATTGTACATTTTCAAAGTTTCGATATTCTGCAAGGCCGTCATTTGAAATACGAATTCGTTCCCAGCACGTCTGGCAGGATCTCCTGTACAAGATTCTTCTTTTCCAAGGATGGCGAATTCAACTCCGGTCTCATTCATTATTTTGGCGAAAGCCTTGACTACTTTTTGCGCTCGAGCATCGAAACTACCGGCACAACCTACCCAGAATAAAACTTCGGGTTCTTTTCCGGCGGCGGCCATATCGGCCATTATTGGTACGTTTAATTTTGACATTTAATTGAGTTTAAATTTTACGTTTTCTATGTCTCGTATTATTATGTTTTCTTTAAAATGCTTTTTGTAACCATCTGGTTTTTCAATTCTCCCTATTTTTTCATTCTAACCTTAAAAACGGGTATGTAATCAATGACCTCTACTACTTCTCCGGAGAAAGTATATTCGTTATGTTTAGTAAGGAGTTCTTCATCAAAATTAGAATATCCATTTGTACATACATTATCAAGATTTATTTTGGAAAATGGCTTGATTACAATTTTTTCAACTGGAAAATTAATAAATTTCTTTAGCTTATCTGGAATCTTTATTTCTCCTTTGAGATTCTCCATTTGTGTACCATTCCAAGTTCCAGAAAATTTAGAATTATACTGCATAGAACACATAGTGATCACTAATTCCTTTTCTTTGCCACTATTCTTAATTTTAACATTAGTTGGACAAGCAAGATAAAAAATTTGACCATTCCATTCATACTCATCCCCTCTCCAAATTGTCGCTTTCAAGGATAAGTAAATTGAAAATCCTAGAAAAACAATACCCAAATAATTATACTGTATAATACCTTTTTTCCAAAAGTAAATAGTTAGGATTAAATGCAAAATTGTCAAACCAAATAGGCAGAAATAACCCAAAACATCCCCTAATCCCCAACCGAAGGAAATATGCTTATAAAATGTTCCTAACAAACACATTAAGATTAAGAAGCTCAAAACTACAAGGTTTAATATAGTCCAAAAAAACTCCATATTCTATGATGCGATTTTTCTTTTATTTCACAAATAAAAATAGTACTACTATTTCATAAATCTATGACTCCTCGCATTCGTAATCTTATTGTTGTCACCCAGTTACTGAAACACAACCTTCCCCGTCCGCACCACATTCCCTCCCTCATCTTTCAAATGATACCAGAAAACCTGCGACGCACTTTTTATTTCCTCTTTTTGCAATACCATCATGTCTTCCTCGATATTCTTCGAGAAACAATGCTTTCCTGTTGTATCAAACAAAGAGAGCGTGAATTTTGTTTCGCTGGGCAAATTACTAGTAGCAATGCGAACGACATCAGTTGCAGGCTGAGGATAAATTTCCATTTGAAATGCAGGATATAATGCTTCCTTATTGCTCGTTGGAAAGGCGGCATCATATAAAGTTTGCAAAGAGTCAATTGGCTCAATGTTGTCGCCATCTTCCGTGCTTACACCTAGAACCAGGGAAGGAGAGCCATCCGGATCATCTGGTTGAGCGACTTTTAAGAAAGCGAATAAAGAAGAAGTGCCATTATCTGCACATCGAGAATCTGCCCCGACGATATTAGCGCCTTGCAAAGCGGCCATTAACTTAGCGGCAAGTGTTCCTTCCGTATTATTAAAGTTGTTTTCCATATTGGTCAATACTCCTTCATTCAAAAGGATATTTCCTTGAATGGAATAGGTCGGACCTGTTTTGTGCCCTTTATAATCATCTGTATTAACTCCGGTGTGAGCGGCGGAAAAAGGTTCGTCATTTATTAAGCGAACTACTCCATATTGGCGAAGAGTAGCATTGTTCTGAACATCATTTGCAATCAGCCAATCGATAATTTCCTGAGGAGAATCACCAGCCTCCATTCTCGTGCGCGCATTGTTTTGGTTAGCCGGAATCCACCAAGCTTGAGAGTTAATTGCTCCAATTCCTGGAAATAAATCCCCTAAGAAATCAGGTGGCAAATTGAAATTGGAGAGTTCTACACAAGAGGCTCCTGCGCTCCCAACTTCTCCTGTTTCCGGATCAACAGCCACGATGGAAAAAGTATCTTGTGCAAAAGCTTGTACGCTGATTAAGCAAAGGAAGAAAAATATGTATTTCATAATAATTGAAAATTTAGACTTACAAAACTAAGACGTCTACTTTATAAATTTAGAATTCAGAATTAATTCCACGATAGAAGGAAATCCTTAATCCTAAATTTTTAATCCTTAATCCTTAATCCTTTAATTAATTATAATCCGGCAAAAAAGAATACTTATCCGCATACTCCATCATTTGCTGAGTAAAATCATCCGGGTATTCCACCTTTATATCTGTCATATTTCCATCTTTATCCGTTACTGGAACCAACCTTGGATTGATGAAACCACCATAAGGAGGAATGTTCAATTTTTCAGAACGAGCCAATACTTCAGCGTGTATATCCTTGTCGACAATAACTCCGTAATCTTCGATCATTGCTTTTCCAGCTTCGTAATCTCCTTGTGATTTTATACGCTGCATTTCTCTTAGTAAATCGGCAAATAAAGCGTGCAATTTTTCATAATCGTTGATATTGAAATAGGTCTTCCCGTCTTTCTTTACTTTTTCAATAACATTGTCTTTCTTACCTTTTTGATAGGCCCAGTTAGCAACCATTTGACGGTTACGCATATGTGCTTGTTCAATATTCTTACCTGGTTCTATTCGACGAAGCTGCAACATCATTCCGTTTTTGATGTAAGAATCGTATTGCGCTTTACCCACGTCGAGCGATTCCATTAATCCAAGTTCAACTAATTTCTTATCCATAATATAAACTAACCCAACAAGGTCTGCACGCGCTTCTTCCAATGGAGAAGCGTAGTTCTTCAAGGTCTCTTTTGGTGTAGCGACGCCTTTTTCCAACTGACCTGAAGCGTGACCAACTACCTCGTGTAGTGCCGTGTGCATCTTGCCGGACAATTTGCTGTGGGCTTTCGCCAATTTGATTTCTTCCTCATCATGAGCGAATTCTGCTAATAGGCCCGGACCATCTGCATTACTGTATGCTTCAATGATATTTCCAAGGGAAACTGATTTAGAACCGAGTGCTCTAATCCATTCCGAGTTTGGAAGGTTTACACCTATTGGTGTGGAAGGAGATGCATCACCAGACTCACCGGCAACAGCAACTACTTTGTAAGAAATACCCTGGACATTCGCCTTTTTATGGGCATCCATGATTGGGCTATTGTCTTCAAACCATTGCGCATTATCAGCCACGACAGCCATTCGCGCACTGGCATCAAAGTCTTTGATCTGAACAATACTTTCGTAGGATCCTTTATAGCCTTTAGGGTCTTGATATACTTCGATGAAAGAATTGATGTAGTCAATATCTCCATCCGTAGCATTTAGCCAAGCTACATTATATTCATCCCATGTCTTTAGATCTCCTGTTTTGTAATAACTAATCAACAACTTCAGTGCATCACCCTGAGCTTTATTTTCTGCAACGGTTACTGCTTTCTCCAACCACTTTACGATTTCTTTGATGGATTCACCGTAAAGACCATCCGCATGGTAAACTCTTTCGGCAAGTGTTCCATCTTTTTGACGAATGACTTTACTATTTAACCCGTAGGCAACTGGTTTGTCCGGATCTTTATCCTCCATCAATTTTTTATTGAAAGCATCTACTTCTGCCTCAGTAATTCCTGGATCGTAGAAGTTTACTGCTGAGTTTTTGATCAGGTCTTTGCTTGGGTCAAAATTGATTTTCTTAGCATCGAATGCTGGGTCGAAAATAGCAGTTAGCGCTTCTCCATTTATAGTAGTCTTTGTTTCCTTCATAGCCGCCGTAAACCATTCTTTACTAAACTCCGGCTTGAACTTGTCATTTCCATAATGATGATGAATACCGCTGGAAAACCACATTCTTTTAGCGTAAGTCACCAATGCTTTAAAATCATTACTATTTTGATCTCCTTTATAATTTTTGAGTATGTTCTCAATGCCTCTTCTGATATGAAGATTGTGTCGATAATTCATGTCCCACATAATGTCTCTACCAGCATAGCCAGCTTCAGTGAGATAGTAAACCAATTGCTTTTGCTTGAGGGTCAACTTATCAAAGCCGGGGATTTGATAGCGAATCATTTTTATGTCGGCAAAATTTTCAGTATTCCAGACGAAGCCCTTTTCGACTTTAGTATCGGTTACTGCGGTACCTTTTGTATCTGTTGCTTCTTTGTCCGTAGCTGTATTGCCACAACTGAAGAAGAAAGTCAAACAAAGTAAGAAGAGTAATTTACGCATGAGGAAAGTGTTAGATTTTAAACGTTGTACAAAAAACAAACAAAGCAATTTCAGATCACTAAACTTAATAATAACATGATTATCAAATATTTACACATATGAAATAACATGTAAGTATTGCTAATTTATTTTTGTTTTTACCAATTGCTGCCAAATTAAGGAAAATCAGGGAAATTCCGTCACATTCCTTACCTTTGGCCAAAACAAAGTCTAAGACATTGTTTCTTGTTTCAAGAATTTGGTGGATATACTGAAAGCCACCTTTATACTATTGTTAGCAACAAAATTACCAACATAATCACACTTAGCATTTTAGGACATGAAAAAGAATAAGAAGACCTCAAAGAAAAAAGAAAAAAAATCACAACCAGCCGCACTTCCCTTCGCTCCCACTGAAGTCAATATTTTACAAATAGATCGACATGATCGTTATGACGATGTATTTAAAGAATGGTTCGCCAATGATATAGGCTCTTACGAGCGCAAAGGCCGACAATTTACCTTTAATTGTGAATCCGATGTCAGGCTGCGCGTTGAAGTTTTGACCGAAACCATTATCCGATTTCGCTACAACCTTGGTAGTGTATGGAACGATGATTTTTCTTATGCCATTGATGAAAAATTCAAAGCGAAGAGAACAAAAATTGAGTTTTCAGAAGAAGAACTTTATTATTTGATAGAAACGCCTGCACTTTCTGTTTTGATTAATAAACTAAATGCAAAGGTTAACATCTATAATGCTGCTGGAAAACTGATTACCCAAGACGGTGAAGGATTCTATGGCCGGACTACCATTCATAAAGGCATAACAGAACTTTCCCTTTCCCGAAAAGCAAACAAAAAAGAACGTTTCTTAGGCCTTGGTGACAAAAGTTCTGTCTTGAATATGCGTGGACATTCTTTTGAGAACTGGGTTACGGATGCCTTTTGTTATGGAGAAGCTACAGATCCACTTTATCGAGCGATTCCATTCTATTATTCCCTCAATAGAACGCAGGCTTATGGTATCTTTTTTGACAATGCTTACCGTACAAAATTCGACTTTTGCAAAAGCAATAAAAATGAAGTGAAGATGTCGGCTGCAGGTGGTGAAATGAACTACTATTTTATCTATGGTCCAGAACTTACTTCAATTGCCCAACAATATATGCACTTAACTGGAAAACCAGAGTTGCCGCCAAAATGGGCCTTAGGTTACCACCAATGTAGATGGTCTTATTATCCGCAATCCAGAGTTTATGAATTAGCAGATACCTTCCGAAAAAAGAAGATTCCCTGTGATTCTATTTATTTGGACATCGACTATATGCAAGGTTATCGTTGCTTCACCTGGAATAAAAAATACTTCCCAAATCCAAAGAAAATGATTGGGGATTTGAAGAAGGATGGCTTCCATACCATTGTAATGATAGACCCCGGATTGAAGTCGGATGATCCTGATTATTGGGTATATAAAGATGGCTTGAAAAAGGATGTTTTCTGCAAAAGGCCTGATGGTGAACTCATGAAAGGTCCGGTTTGGCCTTCTGAATGTGTCTTCCCCGATTTCACCAATCCAAAGGTAAGAGATTGGTGGGGCCCATTGTACAAAGAATTGTATAACACCCAGGGTGTCAGTGGTTTCTGGAACGATATGAATGAACCCGCTGTCTTTTCCGTCAATACGAAAACCTTCCCTGAGAATGTCCGTCACAACTATGATGGTCATCAAAAAAGTCATAAAGCATCGCATAATATTTACGGAATGCAAATGACGCGTGCGAGTTTGGATGGCTTCAAAAAATTACAACCTAAAAAGCGTCCTTTCCTACTAACCAGAGCAAGTTATTCCGGCGGCCAACGATACGCTGCCGTATGGACAGGGGACAACTATGCCGACTGGCGACATCTCCGTATTGCCAATCGCCAATGTCAGCGTTTGAGTATTTCTGGTTTCTCCATGGTCGGTTCTGACGTCGGTGGTTTTGCGGGGCAACCTGATGGAGAGTTGATGGTTCGTTGGTTGCAGTTAGCGGTTTTTCATCCTGTTTATCGCGTTCACTCCATTGGTAGTAATTCTGATGGAGATGTTCAAACGGAAGGTGATGAAAGGCCGATTATTCCGCCGGAGGAAAGAATGGATCAGGAGCCTTGGGCTTATGGTGAACCGTTTACCAAACTGGGTCGTGAAGCTATTGAATTACGGTACCGTTTGATTGCCTATTTGTACTCCGCTTTCCAGGAATATGTGACGGATGGAACACCGGTTTTACGTAGTCTAAATTTCTACGATCAAGCCGATGAAAACACCAGTAAAACGAACCGTGATTTCATGTTTGGAAACAAATTAATGGTAAGTCCGATAGTTCGTCCAGGTCGAAAGCAACAAACCATTTATTTCCCGAAAGGAAAATGGTACGGATTTGAGGATGGCGAGGGATTCAAAGGAGGTCGGAAGCATGTTGTTAAGGTTGGGCTTGGTGACATTCCTGTTTTTGCGAAAGCAGGTTCCGCTATTGCGCTTTATCCGGTTCAGCAGTATACTAATGAGTTGGCATTTGAGGAAATGACTCTGAAGGTTTATTATGTAAATGGTTCTGAACAGACGAAGTTGTATGAAGATGCTGGTGAGGGGTATGCTTATGAGAAGGATGGTTATAGCGAACGGACTTTTGCTTGTACGGGTGGTAAGAAATCGTTTGCTATTGGGCAAAAAATGAAAGGGAAGTATAAGCGTGGGTATAAGCAGATCCGTGTGCAGCTTGTTGGTTTGCCGTTTAAAGCGACCACTTGTTTGGTGGATGGTGTTGCAGTGGAGTTGTCGAAGTTTGGAAAGAAAGGAGCGGTGGAGATTTTGGTGAAGGAGGGTTTTAAGCAGGTGAAGGTTTCTTAGTTTCATTTCTAATCAGACTCGGATAAGACGAGTTGAGAAAGATATTAGTTCAAAAAATACCTTGGAGCAAATTTGCCCCGAGGTATTTTTTTGTTTGTTGTTGTTTTAACGTGTTTAAGAGATTCGCAGTCAATTTAGTTGGCCAATTCTACCAGTCCTCGGATAAGTCCTTAAAAAGGAATCTCCTATCAAACTCATAAAACGAGAACAAGAAATTCTAAGTTTACTTGTTGAAAGGTTTAGTTTGATTAACTGTCGTCTTTAATAGGGTTAAATTTGAGTGTATAGGCTACCATATATTATCTTTGCTAAAAAAACACGCACATGACCAAAATATTACTCTCCGTATTCCTATTGTTAACGTTCAATCTCAACGCCCAACACTGGCAAGTCACAGAAATGGCCCCAATGCCCGAGCGCGTCTCTAACTCAGCAGTCGCAACCGGAAACATAAACGGCACAGACTATGTCTACTCCTTCTCCGGAATTGACTCTACAAAACTACAGTCCGGCATCCACTTAAAAAGCTACCGCTACAATGTGCAAGCCGACAGTTGGGACATCATCCCTCCCCTGCCTGACGACACGGGCATGGGCAAAATTGCAGCTTCTGCTGATCGAGTTGGCGACATCATTTACATCATTGGTGGCTATTATGTCTTTCCAAATCTCAGTGAAGAATCTTCCGACGACGTCCATCGCTATGATATGGCGACCAATACTTACCTCTCCGATGGCGCAACGATTCCAGTGCCAATTGACGATCAGGTGCAGGCCGTATGGCGAGACTCTTTGATTTATGTTATCACTGGTTGGAGCGACAATGGAAATGTTCCAGATGTACAAATCTATGATCCGGCAAATGATACTTGGATGATGGGAACCAGTACTCCTAACACTAATAACTACAAGTCTTTTGGTTCTTCAGGGGTTATTTATAATGATACGATTTACTATTTTGGTGGAGCGCGTTCTTCTGGTTCTTTCGGGATTCAACGAGATTTCCGAAAGGGGATTATCAATCCAAACAACCCTACAGAAATTGAATGGTCCATTGGAATTCTAGATACGGATGTAAACGGTTATCGAATGGCAGCTACGATGAGTAAGGGGTCTGTTTTTTGGTTGGGGGGCTCTGGCAATACGTATAACTTTAATGGCATAGCTTATAACAATAATCAGGGCGTGCCGCCACTGAATCGGAGTTTGCTTTTTGATCCGGCCTCTGGGTATTATGAGACCGATGAATCGAATAGTTTGCCGATGGATTTACGAGCTTTGGGCTCTGTGAATGATACGGTAAAGTATATCGTTGGAGGAATGGTGGAAGGCCAAGAGGTGACGAATCAGGTTTTGAAGTTGGAGCGGATTGGGATTTTTGTGGATGTTGAGGAGCCGATGAAAAAGGAGCAGATTAAAGTTGTTCCGAATCCAGTGGTAGATCGTCTGTTTTTAGATACAGGAGATGCTGACCTAACTAGTTCTTCTTTTGAGATTTATAATGCTTTGGGGCAATTGGTTTTGGTTGGGGAGTATGAGGAATCTGGTATTTTGGTGGAGGAATTGGATACTGGGGTTTATTTTTTGAAGGTTGGTGGAGTTTCGACGGACTTCATCCGTCGTTGACTGATACCGTCCCTTCAGGACTATCGGTTGTGATATGAATTTGGTCTGACGGAATTTACACTCGCCGTAAATTGAAGCTATCGATGAACGACTAATGTTATCCTCATGCTTAGTGGGCAGTCTTCGTTAATGTTAATAGTTAAAGTTATCATTCAAACAAACTATTTCCAAAAAACACCCGTTAGAGCTAATGTAAGTTAAGTTTCTTTTATGAATCCAGGAAGCTATGGGTCTTAACCCCACCGTGCTTTCTGGGTTCTTTTTTTGTCCTTTCGTATCTTTTCCCTATCTTCATAGCTGCATTCAGTTGCACTGAGAAAACAAACACACTGTAAAATATCATCTCAAATCACCCAATTAGCTTGATTTAGATTGTCTTATTTTACAAAACTACTATGAATATGGTACAGGAGAGAATTTCTATCCAACGAGAAAACGCACCTCTACAGGTCACTTCAAGCGTCAAAAGTCAATTTCAAGGCATCGCAAAGTGGGCTTTAATTCTATCAACTATTGGTTTTGTGGTTATTACAATGGTGCTTATAGCAGCCATTTTGAGCACCGTTAACATGGGGTTCATGCGTAGTGCACCTGGGCTGTCTCCGATTTTTGTAGGAGCGGGTTATTTGATCGTTTCCTTATTGTTACTGATTCCGACAGCTGCCTTATTTCAGTTTGGAACAAGTTTAAAATTGGCTATAAAAGACGAAGATCAGGCCTCGATGGATAAGGCATTTGTGAGTTTGAAATCAGGTCTGCGATATGGTGGATTAGCGGTGATTGGGGCGTTGGTGTTTGGAGTATTGGGGGTATTGTTTTAGAGATTTAGTTTTTGCTCCCTTAGTAGTTGATTCTATTTTTGGTTATCGGTAATCCCAAGTTTTTTTTCAACAAATTGCCAAAAAAATGAGTCATCCAATGGGTATACATCGGACAACTCATTTTTGTCAAATCCTATCTTTTTATAAGATTCTATTTTTTAGTACAAACTCCCGTACAGCTATCTGAATTAGCCGCATCAGCTACATTAAAAGAAAGTGTCAAAGTATTGTCGTTTAGCGTCCCAGACCCACTAAAGGTCAGAGCATCCGCAACTTGACTAGGAATAGTTAAGCTGTTACCATCAACAGTAGCACTCAATGATTCTCCCCAATCATATAAATTCGAAATCACTATTGCATCATCAGATGCGCTGGATTCTGAAATGGTAATGTCATAAGCGTCATTACCAAAACCGCAGGTTTCAACGACTGAATATACTCCCACAAATTGCTCGGTGTCAGGAGTATCGTCTTTACTACAACTGGTAGTAAACAACAAGGTCCCTGCTAGAAAGAGGAAGAGTGGTAACAAACTTAATTGAATAGATTTTTTCATTTTTCAGGTTTATTGATTAATAAATTAATTGACGTTTAAATGTGAATAGATTACTATTTTTTGGATAATCTCTTTTCTTTCCTCCTTATCCATGTAGAGTTTATGCCAGATTTTTTTGATAGGAATCAAATAGGTGTTAGAAGGACCAAATGTAACTATATTTAAAAATACAACCAAGTGTTCACCTTCTTTTATAATCTTTTGGAGCTGCTTCAAGTGACTTCTGCACACTTCTTTGTATTCAAAGGAGTCTCAATCTAACCGAAAAATAATGTCTGACAAAAGAAAGATGATGCTACTCCTGATAAACCTTTTCCATTATGGCATATCCCGCTTCATTAGGATGCACTCCATCATAAGTCAAAGCTTCTTGTAAGCCGTTTCTTTCGTCCACCATCTTCGAAAAATAATCAACATATCTAAGCCCATTCCTTTCTGCGTAAGTTTTAAGCAGAGTATTCAAGTCAATCACTTTTTGAGCGGGTTCCAACCCTGGACGCCAAGGGAAATCGTATGCAGGTAGCACGGAACAAATAACCGCCTCTACCCCATTTGCTCTCGCAATTTCGACCATGGAAAATATATTAGCAGCTGTTTGTTCTAGGGTAATGGGACCGGTATTTTCAGCGATGTCATTTATTCCAGCCAAAATAACAACTTTCTGCGGTTTCAATTCAACAACATCTGCACGGAAACGAACTAGCATCTGCGGAGTGGTTTGTCCGGAGATTCCTCGGCAGATGTGACTTAGGCTATCGCTAAAAAAACCTGGGCTTTTGCCAGGCCAGGACTCAGTGATGGAATTGCCGAAGAAGATGGTTCGGTTTTCGTTTTCTGCTGGAGGACCGAGTTTGAAATTGGCAACTGCGTATTTGTTGAGATTGCCCCAGTCTTGGGCGGTTAGGACATTAGACATTATTGTTACAATTAGTAGTAGTGATATTCTTGTTATGTTTGTCGTTGGTTTCATTTTATTTTATCTTTTATTGAAAAGCGTTCTTTTAAGATTTCTACGATTTGGATTGCCTCATTATCCTCAAGAGCTAGCCCAAAAGAGTGTGATTTTTTTGCTAAATCAATTTGAACTTTCCCTTTCCCAAGCCCCCAAACAGCAAGATTTCCTCTAGCTAAAAAATCATTTGTTTTAACTTTGTTAAAGGACACCTTTAGTATTTCATTGGTTGAAAATTCTCTTTTAATTCCAAATCCAAATATCGTTTTAGTCAATTTTATTTGGGCTTTTTTGATAAGCAACCTCTCTTTCCCAAAAATCCCCCAAAACATAAACCCGATTATAGTAATAGCTGACAAAAGCCAAGCAATAAGAAAATACAGCATAATAAGATCTAGATCATGCTCGAAAGGCCAAAAAACAATGCTAAAAAAGTAAAACCAAGATACCAAGAAAAGAATCCCAACAATTAATGATAGATTATTTTTAAGAGACAGTGTCTCTATCTCAATTTTATCTTTCGTTAAGTGAATTTTGCCTTTTCTTAATTTCATATTATTCTTTTTCCATACTCAACCAGCCTAACACACGATCGTTCTTGATACACCAATTTCCATTTTTAAATTTCTTAATACTTAGACTAACCCTAGAAGGAGAAAAAGGGCCGGCATTCTGTTGAATCATTTCAACTTCCCTTTTCTTAACCTTTGATATTATTCCTACGTGTCCATATTCATTAGATCTAGTTTTATTCATAACAATAATATCACCTTCCTTAGGCTGAACTCGGCTTGGATTAGAAAATTGATATAAAGCACGCTCTTTATTAAAACCTCCATCCTTCAATTTTGGATCATAAAAATGTATTGCATGGCCATAGCTATTTGGCATCTTATGTTTATAATGCTCTAAATAATACCTCTTAATAAATTCAACACATTGGTATTTCAACCCAATATTGTATCCATTCTTTGTGTTTCGACCTTCAACATTCCCTTGCCCTCCATTATAAAAAACGTAGACATTATTTAAACTATCTATTTTCTGACCAATCGAATACCCCGGATTCAAATTTACTTTTTTGCCTAATCGATTTAGGATTAGAAACAATGTAATTACAAACAGTAGTACGAATAATCCTTTTTTCAATAGCAAAATTTTATACCATATAATAACACAACACACAATAAACACCTTCTTTTGCGACAACATCCACATCCTCCAAAACCCACACCCGCCCCTCATACTCAAACCGATCCCCCTTCGCATCCAACTCAATTTGATGTAACCATCCCAAAGTCACCCCCAAAGCCTTAATCACCGCCTCCTTTCGAGTCCAGTAAAAATAAAACCGACCTATCGGATCATCTGCCCCATTAATATCAGCCCACTCGTCTTCCGTAAAATAATTTACAAAGTTCTCTAGCTCGATAGCCCTACGAACTTCCACATCAATTCCAATCTCCCCCTCTTTAGACAATACACAAACCACCAAATGATCAGAATGCGAAATATTAAAATGCACTCCATCTAATTGAGGCTTCCCATTTTCTTGATAACGAATTCCAGACAAATCATCATCCAGACCCAATTCCCGCAATCCTTTTTGCAACAAAAGTCTTCCAAGCACAAAATTATAGGCATCACGTGGAAAGCGAAAACGAGCTGCACGCTCTTTCACATCTAGAGGCATTTCTTCACAAAGTAACTCCAGCGATTCTTTCTTTATGAGTTCTTTGGAATCCGCATGATAAATTTTCCGCATGGGTTAAAAGTAGTAGTTTTTTTGGGAATCGAGAGAATTCATAATTTGATTACACTACATCCAATCTAAATGAGTCCGAGCTAGGCTTGTCAAATTAAAGACAGGAATGAATCAAGGAAAAATAAATATCCGCATTCTGTATAAATATCAAATTAATTTCCATTTCTTTGCGGTACTGGTGAAACAAAAATATTACCGCTTGTGTTATACAGGTATTAATCGCAGGTAAATAACAGACAAAGCTAGTCGTAATTAGCAAAAAAACCAGTAAAAAGGCCGTCTAAACTACAGTAAATCAACCTATTAAGTAATATCCGACTATCGTGCTAACAAAAGACCACATCATCTCTACTGCCAATAAGCTTTTCATCCATCAGGGTGTGAAAGCGGTTACTATGGATAAGATTGTCAAGGAATTACACACTTCCAAACGTACTATTTACAACCATTTCAAGGATAAAATTCAGTTACTCAAAGCTTGCCTGGCGGTTTATCACGCAAAAGTTAGAGCAGAGAATGAGGGTATTATATCAAGTTCCAGTAATGCCATCGAAGCTATGGGTTACTTACATCAAAAGATTGTACAACGATCTCATCAGGTAAACCCAAATTTTTTCAGCGATATCCTTCATTATTACCCAGGTCTACTCCACGAATCTTATCGGGAAACTGGAAATTTTGCACATAAGCAACTCGTAATGCTTGCAGAATGGGGCATTAAGGATGGACTTTTCAAGCCAGATATGGATGTTGACGTAGTTGGTAAAACGGTTCTAACACTCCTGAAGCTTTTAAAAGACAATGACCTTTTTCCAGTAACAGAATACAGTAAAGAACGATTGACTTTTGGAATTATGGTTCCTTACCTGCGTGGACTTTGTACGACTAAAGGCATTCAACTCCTGGAAGAACAAGAAGAACTTTATAGAATTATTATCTAATAGCTCGAAGCTATTCAAAATACCAAATGAATAACACTAAGAAACACGCCTTACTAATGTAAGACATAAAAACATAAAATGAATTTAAACTCCTCCCTCAAAAAAACACCTATCGCCGTAATTGGACTCTCCTCCATTTTTGCTGATGCACGTAATATAGAAGAATACTGGAACAACATTATTACTGGTAAAGACTCTATCAAGGATGTTCCAAACAATCGTTGGCCGATCGAAGATTACTATGACGAAGATATGTTTGCACCAGACAAGACCTATTGTAAGGTCGGTGGATTTATGCCAGAGGTTGATTTCAATCCAATGGAATTTGGTTTACCTCCAAACATTTTAGAGGTAACGGATGCCAGTCAGCTTTTGGGACTTATTGCAGCACGTGATGCCTTCAATGATGCTGGTTATGGGCCAAAAGACAAAGCATTTACAGCCGCTTTAAAAGAAAAAACAGGGGTATTGTTAGGTGTTGGTGGAGGACAGAAATTGATTACTCCTTTGATTGCACGATTACAGTATCCCATTTGGGAAAGAGCTTTGCGTGCTTCTGGAATTAGTGAAGAAGATATTCCTCGTATTGTAGATAAAATGAAGAAAGCCTATGTGGGTTGGAATGAGAATGCATTCCCAGGCTTATTGGGTAATGTAATCTCAGGAAGAATCACCAATCGTTTCGACCTTGGAGGAATCAACTCTGTGGTGGATGCCGCTTGTGCCGCTTCTCTTTCTGCGATGAAAATGGCTTTAAGCGAGTTGGTCGAAGGCCGTTGCGATATGATGTTGACCGGTGGGGTGGATACAGACAATTCTCCTTTCATGTACATGTCTTTCTCTAAAACACCTGCTTTCTCTAAATCAGGAAAAATCAGTCCGTTCTCGGACGCTGCTGATGGGATGTTGATTGGGGAAGGAATTGGGATGTTGGTATTAAAAAGATTACGAGATGCCCAAAGAGATGGCGATCGTATTTATAGTGTTATAAAAGGCGTGGGCTCCTCTAGTGATGGTCGTTTCAAATCTGTTTATGCACCTCGTCCTTCTGGTCAGGCATTGGCCATGCGTCGTGCTTATGAGGATGCGGGTTATGCTCCTTCTACCGTTGGATTGTTGGAAGCACACGGTACTGGAACAGGTGCCGGTGACCCTACTGAGTTCACCTCTATGCAAATGGTTTTTGGAGACAACAACCCTAAGCTTCAGCACATTGCCTTAGGTTCTGTCAAATCTCAAATCGGCCATACCAAAGCAGCGGCAGGGGCAGCAGGGATGGTAAAAGCAGTGTTAGCATTGCACCATAAAGTATTGCCACCGACCATTAATGTTAAACAACCCAATTCAAAATTTGACATTGAAAATTCTGCGATATATATCAATACAGAGGCCAGGCCTTGGCTAAAAGGTGATCATCCACGAAGAACGGGCTGTTCTGCCTTTGGGTTTGGTGGAATCAATGTTCACATTACCATGGAAGAATACGAGGCGGACAAAGCATTAGATTATCGCTTGCATCAGCCTTACAAAACAATAGTTC
>CAZDTI010000148.1:0-18127 GCA_964508085.1 uncultured Saprospiraceae bacterium
TTGTTCCGGGATATAGCACCCATTAAAAGGAGCTGCTGCCGCCGTAATTAGACCATCTAATCCATTGTCTGTAAATATAGTGTTCATGTAATCCTGACCACTCCCACCATTATCATAAGACAAGTTAATAGTAGTTCCAGAAGGAGAAGTCAGACTAATATCAAGGTCACCAGTGAAGGTATGTGTAATATCCATATTCACCCGTTCCAACGATCCTGTTATTCCTCCAACTCCGGAGACAGTAACCACGAATTCGTTAGAAGCGCAAGGTGGACCATCTGTATTATCTTCAAGTGGGCCGGTAGCGCCTTCAAAGCCATTTTCCGGCTCAGCTACAAAGGTAAGCGACCAGGCGTTTAAGGTTCCCACATCACCTGCTTGGTCGTCACAAACAGAAAGTATCCAATCTCCATCAAGACACTCTCCTGCAAACGTTGACAGTAATTCTTCAGGAGAAAAGGATCCGGTAAAGGGAGCTGCTGCGTTTGTTATAGCACCATCAATACCAAAGTCTGTAAAGGTGGTGTTCGTATAATCATTAAATTCACCTCCGTTATCACTTGACAAATTAATTGTTGTACCTGATGGAGAAGTTAAACTAATATTAAGATCTGCTGTCCATGAATGGGTGACATCGAAATTTACACTTTTCAAAAAAGCCGAAGTTCCATTTAGACCAGATACATTCACAACAAATTCATTGGATACACAGGGTGGGCCAAAGGTAGAATCAACAAGAACACCAGTCGGACCATCAAAAGTATAAGAGGTTGCAAAATTCATAACAGAGTTGCCTAAACTGCTTCCAAACTCATAAAATAAAACATAGGGTGTTCCTCCATATGATGACATGCTGAAAGGTATATTTGTTAAGACGCCGTTGGGTGTAAACCCTTCCATCCCAACAGAAGTCCAAGTACTTCCATCCCATTTTTTCACGGTTATGTTATCATTATTGGCTCCATCTAAGTAAGCCAGAAAAGGCGTTGAATCATCTATGACCAGTTGTGTGACATCAACATCTGCTGGCGTGAAGCCCTGAGGGCCTACATATTCCCAAGCTGTACCATTATATCGCATACAAGATGCTTTATCAGCTTCCGATCCGTCACTAAAAGAGACATAAGGAGTTTCGCCATCTATTGCCAAATCCAAGAAACTGGAAGGACCCGAAAAATTCGGACTACCTACCAACTCCCACTGTACCGTGTTGGCATTAAATCTCATTACATTGATCGAATTGGTAATCTCATCGATATAAGCGACATGCAATACATTACTATTTGAAAAAGCAATTTGTAAGGTATTACTAGCACTAACGGTGGCATTTGCAGAAAACCCTTCCGGTCCGAGGCTGATCCAGTCAACTCCATCGAAAATTTTCACCGTAACTTTCCCTCCGTAAGTTTCATCTGATATTGCAATAAAAGGTATTTCATTAAATATGGCTATTGCGGGGTTTGTGGTGGTAGGCGTAAAGCCAAGGATACCCAAACTGTCCCAGCTAAATCCATTATAACTTAGCACACTTACCGCGTTGTAATTTATATCCCGAAAAGCAACGTAGGGCACGTCCGTTTCACTTAGCGCTAAAGTTGGAATAGTAACACCAGCTACATCATAGAAATCAGTATTCCCTAGTGCATTCCAGGTATTACCATCAAATGTCCTGACAGAGAGATTGAAATTATCAGGATTCAAATCAACAACATATGGCTCTCCTGTACTACTGACTTTTATATCTCCTAACGCACCACTAGAAAACTGTGGCGCCCCCACATACTCCCAACTTTGTGCGAAAGTTGTAATTGGGATAGCAAACACCAACATTAATCCTACATAAGATATGTACTTTACTATATTAAAGGAATATAAATTTTTCATAATTTCGTTTTTCATTGGAAATCTTCTAGGATCAACTAAGGATTATCTTTTAGTAGTGCGTGTAAGGCTAATGTTATTATTGGACGAGTATGGATTTCACTTCACTGAGATCTCCGGTCCAGCCGTTGTCGAAGCGGATGCGGATGGCGTAGTTGTAGAGGACGTTGGGTTGGATGTCTGAATCCGAGAATACATTTGTACTGGAATTGGCGACAGAATAGAATTCAATATTTTTTGCCCCCGTTGACCGATAAATTTCAAATTCGTAGTTTTTTTCAGCCAACTCTTTGTTTAGTGGTGTGTAATTCCAGGACAGATTGCTAATAAGTTCTACATCATTTTCATTATAAGTAAGGTCGACTTCTTCCACTTTTACAAAATTTCTTGGAAAAGCTAATTTTCCGTCAATCGTGTTAGAGCTAAAAGAAGTGTTTCCAGCATCATCTTCTGCTTTGATTTTATATTCATAGAATTCATCAATGTCTACGAACGTATCAGAATAAGCATAGACATCAAAATTTAGATCAGTAATGAGTTCCCAATCATAATCTGGTGCATCTTCTTTTTTTCTATACAAGTATTGTGTTTGCACATCTTCACTGGGGCTGGGCTGCCATGCAACGGTCAAATAACCCAATCCAGGTATAACTCTGTCCATATAAGGTTGAATTGGTGGAACCTTATCGGGACGATCAACCGCAATTACTTCGGAGGGCTTACTTTTTCTATATGATTTATCTTCAGAGGTTACGAACAAATAAAGTTTTTCATTTAATACCTTATCATTTATTTGCCAGCTGTAATAGTTATCGGTGGTTGCTTTTCCATTTATGGCCACCATTTCCTCTGTGGGATCATTTCCCCAAAAAATTTTATAGCCCCGTAAATCAGCAGCTTTGCTTGGTGTCCAAGCGATTTGAACTATGCCATTCGTATCAATTTCGGCGACTAAATTAGTAGGAGGATCAGGGCGAGCCTGATCAGGAACAATTATATATTTTGACATCGTTGAGGAAATATTTCCTCGTACATCTTGACTCTGGATTTTAAAAAAAAATTGGAGGTTATCAAAGTCCATTCCTTTGGCCTCAAGTGTAAATGACTTTTCATTTTTTGTAAGCATAGGACTCACCGCAGAATAAAAACCTTCATCTTCATGACTCAGCAGTACTTGATAATTACTTAAATCAGTATCTTCATTCGCAGGGTCTTCCCATCGTAGTTCAAAGATTTTAGTAGTATCATTGAAGGTAGCTTCTGTAATTAGCACTGGTATAGGTGGAGTAAAGTCTCTGCCCATTCCTTTGGCATAAGCAAATTGGCTCCACTCACCAAAACTATTCATCCCCGATAAACGATAATAAAAAGGTTTTTCATTTACTCCTACTTCGTCGAGATAAATAAACTCCTTAAGGGTGACTATTCTAGAATCGCCAATCACAATCGGAAGATCATTCAGTAACTCATAATTGATACTGTCAGTAGATCGTTCTATATTATAAGCACTGAATCTATTTTCATTGAGCTTACTCCAAACCAGTTTCACCTTTTTCTCACGTGAAATTGCTCTGAATTCAGTCGGAGCAGGTTCCTCTTCATAAGTATTCATCAATTCTGTAAAGCCCCAATCTACCCGACTACTTAATGAACTGGTTCCTATCATGTACTCATAATACTTATTGGATTCCACATCTTTATCAACAAAACGAAATCCTAATATATCAGCAGCCAGAGCTGATCTTTCTGCGGCAAAAAGTGATAGTCCAAATATGTTTTCATAAATGGAAGCCTTTTGATAAATCCCACCTTCAGTTTCGTATCTTACACTCGCGTTATCATCGTGTAGAATCGAAGCCGCTACTATCGCCATACTGTCCTTAAATATGTCAGGCGTAATTTCATCTTTCTTCCATGGATAAACTTTTTTAATTAATTTCCATTCTAAATCATCATTTATCCTATAAACCTCGTATCCGTTCTCCATTGCATCTTTCCAAACCGTGCTTGAAGTAGGTCCCCAGCGCACGACAACACTGTCTTGATATGCTCTACTTATAGCTCTTATTCCATCAAATTTTTTAGATTGAGTACGGTTAAGCATATCAGAAAGTGATAGGCCATTCGGAAACTCGAACTGCTTGGTATAGTAGCTATCATTATTGGTTTGATAGTTAAAATTAAAAACCGAAACATCTACACTTCCTGTGTTTTTAGTTCCGATTCCCTCTACCTCATACCGATATATTTTTTCAAGATTTACTTTGTCATCCTGCAAGCCCAACCCAAGTGTAGAAGCTACTAAATTGTTGTTAATGGATTCGTAAACGAGAAAATTATATTTCATTTCGTTTTCGTTCAAGACTCCGTTTCCTTCTGGAAATTTAAATCTTGGATCGTATAACAGGGTCCCTATGGGTTCCATCAAGCCCTTTTGTAAGCCTCCATTTGCTGCAAACCAAGCTTCCCCTTTTGGCAGAAGATCGTTTACGAGAACTGATGGTGCACCAATTATATTTCCAAATTCATCCACTTCGGTTCTCGTTACTTTATAACCGCTTTTCAATAATCGTCCCCAGTCTTCAGGGTTTGTTGGATACCAGTTTAACAAAACGGTATTATCTTCCACTCTGGCAGAAACAACCATATTAGGTGGATCTACTTGTTCTTGATTTGAGTCTTGAGCTTTGACAAGGCTAGTTAAAAACAAGCATATTATAATAAGCCCCAGATAATTAATAACTATTTTCATTTTAATCCTATTATTTATTTTTCAATCAATTCAAAGGAGACCAACTTTTGTTCTGAGTCGTCACTTAGAGGGCCAGCAGCCAAATTTTCTCCTAAAGTTTTTTCTTCGGTATAGTACAGATAGTAACCAGGATATTTAACACTTTCTATTAAATATTGATCCGTATTGATTTTTCTTACTTCCCAAAGAGAACCTGAATCAGGAATTAAATCATAACTATTTTTACCCAAAAATCTTATTGGACACTCTGACTTTCCATTTTGCTTTCTTTTCAAATCAGAAGGTCCAGCTTCATGTGCATGTATCATCTGCTCGTTGCCTGCATGTACAATTCTGAAAACGTCTTTCTTATCATCGAATGGCGTTTTTATAAACTTCCATAAATCTGATTTCCTTGTGACCATCCTTTGACCTGGTTCGTTATTACTGTATACTTTTTTAATAACCTTTACTCCCGTTTCGTCTTTATCTAGATTTTTTTGTGGATTCATTTCAGGTATGGTCTTCCAATCAGGATAAATGTAATTAGGTCTGATTTGAACTTCTTTGTTCTCTATATCTCGTAAAAATGTATCGAATTCTTTTATATTTGGATGGTCAATAGCAGGACTAATGGTAACACCAAATTTTTCATCATCCGTTTCGGAATTGGAAGGTCTATATACTTTTAGCCCCGTTGTTCCATCTACCAATAAATACGCTCGTGGATATTTGGCATTACTGATTAAGTGCTTGCCGTTTTTCAGCTTTTCGATTTTCCACATGTGTTGGAGAAAATTCTTGTAGAACTGATTTGGTTTAATCATTCCTGTAAATCCCTTTCCAGTCCCTTCTGCTGAAATCATCCCACCATCTAAGACACTACCTGTTGCTTTATCTCTTATGACGAAGTATTCGCCTTCTGGCTGTATCCACCAATCATTATTTTTCTCATTGGCAACTGAGTATTCCAGTTTTAAGGGTACACTCCCTTCCTTTTTGACTACTCCAAGTAAAGATTGATCGTCCATCAATCGTATCTCGCCCTTGTTATCCAATTCAGCATTGAACGCAAGCTGATATGAGTTTTCATTGACACTTTTCTTTTTCGCTTCATTTAGCTCTACTGGCTGAAATGCCTTAATATTAGGATGATCAAGGGCAGGATAAATCGAAATTCCAAATCGCTCCATATCCGTATCCGAACTATATGCACAATACACAGATAGACCGTGTCTTGACCCAAGTAAAAAGGTAGCTGGATAATTGGCATTACGAAATAATAATTTTCCATTATCTAATTTCTCTATTTTCCATAAAAACTTAAGGTTGTCTAATGCTATTTGATCGGAAGGAAAAATATCTAGCCAGCCTGGCCCAAGATGGTCTTTTCCAATCAAAGATGCTGCGATAACACTTTGCGTATTTTTATCTTTGACTACAAAGTAATCGCCTTCTGGTTGTATCCACCAGTCGTTATTTTTCTGGGTAGGATCAGTAAGTTCCAGCAATAGTGGCGAAGTTGATTTAGCAGCTATTCCCATATTTTCCTGCCCCCCAATTGCATCGCCATTATTGTTAATTAAAGCACTCAATGTCAACTGGTATGCTTTCTTTCCAACACTCTTTTCCTGTTGAGAGAGCGGTTTCTCAAACTCTTTAATATTGATGTGACCGAGTCCGGATTTGATTATAATGCCAAACTTATCAACATCTGTCTGCTTCCTATCAATGGTGTAGAGCGATAAAAATCCAGTGCTTGACAAGACCAAGCATACGTTATTTTCTTTTGCGTTGGTTACCAAAAACTTATCCGCATTCAATTTTTCTATTTTCCATAAAAAGGCAGGATTGGCCTTATCATTTTCGGGTCTTTCATAATCAATGGCCACCGTTCCGTTATATGGATTGGTAGAACCAACCGATCTTTGTACTAATTTTTTGTTATCAACATTACCCTTCTCTATGAGCATAAAGTATTCGCCTTCTGGCCGTATCCACCATTCTTTATTTTGACCATTAGCAGAGGTCAGCATGAATTCTCCTTTTTTTCCGTCTTCTTTATCAACTATACCTTGTAGGTTTTCCTGTGACTGAATACTGCCTGTTGGATCAATAAGGGTTTCAAAGGCTAAGGCATAAGATTTGTCATTAATGCTTTTACCAGAATCGGAGATAAAAGGCTTGACATTTGGATGCTCCAGTGCTGGCTCAATGACTACGCTGAACTCCTTCAAATCCTGACTACTATTGTATAGTTGTTCCAACGCAAGCTGTTTGGTCGAAGACACTAAAAAGAAATTAGAATCTTCTGCCAGACGCAGTAAATAATCCCCATCTTCCTTTCGCTCTATTTTCCATAGCATCGATCGGTCATTCGCATCAAACTGTCCTTGAGGCACCAGGCTTGTAGCGGATGTTCGAGATATCCCCTTCAATACACTATTTGTTGTTCTATCTTTAATAACAAAGTAATCTCCTTCTGCTTGAATTAACCATTCATTGGCTTTTTCATCCGAAGCAAGTGACACAATACTTCCTGATGCTGTTTTCCTGCCTACCTCAACTGGCTTGGCGTTCTTGACCAAATTACTGATTCCACCTTGAAAATAAACCGTGCCCCAAAAAGATATTCCGAAAGACTTCCCGCCTATACTTTGTAATCTTTCGTATTTTGGTACGTCTTGTAGCGGTGGATCAATTGTTATGGCGATATCTTCCAATTTTAAAGGAAAACCATCTTCTTCGACGAATGGTAAACCTATAAAGCATTTATTTTCTTGGTCAGGATATAAGTACTCTCCCGGGTGATTTTTGTTGGATATTAAGTATCTTCCTTCTTCAATTTCTTCTATTTTATATAATTGATCACCTTCTATCGATTTATTTTTAGAATTGCATTTGTGGAGGACTATATCATCATTATTCGAAGTCAAGTAAAGCTTCCAATCAACCACTGGAAGACCATCTCTTGTGAAGTTACTTATATAATAATAAGGTGAGTTTTCATACCTTTCAAACCTCCACAAATACATTTTCAATGTTCGCTCCGTATAGTTTTTTAGCTTATATTTTCTAAGATGCCTAGAAGTGAAAAGGCGGAACTCTGGGTAGATTGATTTTACTATTCTTGTTGTTGAATAAATATTATTCGTTGGCTGTAAAAAGGCATATTTATTAATGGGTTCCTCGCCTTTTGATAACTTCTCATAATCCCAAAAATATTTTTTAACAATATCATATATCTTTTTTTGATACCAATTAGCATCTTGTGCTATATCAAACTTTGGAGGAATAATTATATTTAGATCCCTATACATGGAATTTTGAACCCACTTTTCATTTAATGCTTCCGCTTTATCTGCTTTTTTCTCTAATTCTGCTATTTGTTCCGCAGATAAATTTACCAATTCAAATTGCATTTCGTGAATCCAAATTTTCCCACCCAGACCTTCGAGCACCATCAACTGCTCACCTTCTTCAGATATTTGCATGAAAAAGGTATGGTTTATTACATCCTCCTTATCCTCAAGTATTGTAATATTTTTTTCGTTCTTCCCAATTTGCACTTTAAAGTCAAATAAGTTTTCATTATTTTCCTTATTATTCTCATACAAGAGACTGGTCTTAATCTGATACCAACCTTTATAACTAATATCAACCGAGTAATTAGCACGAGAGCCCTGTTCAAATAGTGTTAGCTTTTTCTTCTTTTCCGATGTACTAATTGACTCGTCAAGAATGTCTCTTCTATTCGTTTCTCCTAGGGAGTAATAAACAATTCTTTCTAATTCATCCTCAGCAGTTCTGACAAAAAATGGATTTTCTGATTTAGGAAAAACAGAAGATACTTTATCACCACTGACGTCATATCTACCAACTTCAATTGTTCCTGGTATTCTTTGTGGTACCCAATTCATTGGTGCTTTTGCATTTTTAAAAGCTTCTCCAATCGGGTGATTAGCGCCACGCCCGTTCCACTTGTTTGATCCACTACTATTCACTTCGTATATATCATAAATAATTCTTGAACCTCCTTGTTCATAAACAACCTCTATATTAAAACTTGCATTATCTTGTTTTAACTTTTGAATTTCATTGAGATTTGCCAAATCACCAAAGTGCCCATTGAAATTGTGACCATTAATTCGTTTTTCAATATTCCCGTCCTCTTTATATTTAACCAAGGCCTTGTGAACGTATGACCAATGAAATAAAGGATGGGTATTTCCATTTTTATCAACCCTACTTATATATAGATAGGTTAAATTTTTAATATCATTACTTCTAAAAAAACCGAATTTGTCGTAGTCAAACAGAGGGGCTGCTATCTGTCTTCGTTTAGGTTCTTTTTCCAATTCAGCCCACTGTTTTACCGTACTCACCAGATTGATTTTACCCATTGCTTCCTTTTCCTGTACAAAGGCATTACCAACAGCTTTAATCATTCTTTGATTCATACTCAGATACTTATCTCGATAATAATAATCAATATTGAGCTTGTAATAATCAGACTTATTTGATGAGCCTCCTGAAATTGCTCCTGCTTGTCTTCCTTGTGGAGGTCTAAAATCATCTCTTAACATTTTAGCAAACGATTTCTTATCTTCATGATTAGGATGTATCTTCCCACTATAGTAATCGTGAAACTTTTGGATAATACTAGCCTGATGATACAATAACCTTTGTCGAATATCTTGAAATGCAAATTCATAGGTTATGTTTTTTCCAAAATTGTTCGAATTACCTAAAACGCTATTTGATGTAAATCCTCTTCTGAACAGATCCTGTTCTCTATTTTTTATTTCAGGACTAAACTTATACTCCTCTTCTGCTCTGGCAGGTAATACATTATAATACCAATTGGTGTTGTCAACCTCAGAAAACTGGAAAGCAGATCCATCGTAAGGAGGAGGGAAATCAATACTAATATTAGATAAGAGGTTCTTATAATATCTTTTTAAGTTTCCTTCTGTTTCATAAGCATCCCAAAAAAATTTTAGTTCACTATTTATTAAAGAATGTTTGCTATACGGATCAAAATTATCCCATCTCTTCAGAGCATTTCCTATATGCTGATTAAGTTGAGATCCATTTAATTTACTTTCAAAGGAAACATGAGAATTTAATCGAATCCTATTTATATCATATTGATCGAATTGCTCCCCGAATTCAGGCCCCCTTAAAAGGAAATAACGATCATGAGCCGTATATCTTTTTGCGACTGATTCAAATCTGGTTGGCGCATTATTTTCGAGTTTGCGATCAAATAAAGATTTGTGTTGAACAGGTAAATAAGCTACGCTGTAAGAGACTTCTTTAACTTTTTCATGTAAAGCATCATATTTACTTACCCCAAAATAGTACTCGTACAGAATCTTTGTATTCTCCGCAACTTGTTGAGAAACCTCGTCTTCGATGCTTCTGAATTGAAGTGTAGATGCGTTCACTTCTGCTTCCTCTTCTGATATTTCTTTGGTAAGTAACGTTTCTTTGGGTCGTCTGATTAGTTGTAGCTTGACAATGCTTTCTTTTGGTATATCTAAATAATCGAGTGTTTCGAATCCGACAACATTGACCGTTTTCGCTACCTCTTCGAGTATGGGTAGCGAATACCCAGCAATTGAGACCGTTTTTTTCTCCAAGGCCATAAAATTTTCTGCATTGGGGTACTCGGATACAGGAAAGGTGATGGTACTTAATTCTTCTTCCGTATCGCCTGCTTTACCATACTCTAACCGAATCATATACTCATAAGGAACGGATTTTCCATTAATGTTTACTGTTTCGGGAAAAAGTACTTCGGAAGCCATATTTGCTATCCTTCCCTTCTTAAAACGTAGACGTGGTGGAGCATATCCTTTGTGCCAGTAGTGCTGTTCATAGCCTGGACATTGACTGATCAACATCTCTCTATAAATCACATCTGGAAATTCTTTTGTTTTAAATTTGATTATTCCATCTTCCTTAACCAAATTTCCATCCTTATCCTTACAGTCCTTATACAAAGGGGAGCCTCCTTCCATCAGCACCGATTTCCATCGAAACTCGTACTCCATCTGTAAATTAGCGCCTGGATCCAGCATATCACCGTATTTGATTTTTATTAAATATCCTTCATCTAATATTTCATAAGTTGTATAGACAATGGCATTATCATTATCTGTGTTGCGAACGATAAGAGAATGAATGAATGGTTTATATAATTCCTCATCTATTATATCTCCTTTTTCATTTGTAATGGGAATAGATAGTTCGTCCAAAAGGGAAATATTTGTGGCAATTTGTAAGGTTTGAAATGGACTAACAGTCTCGATATCAGATTCATCGTTCTTTATAGGAGCAGCAGGATAGGATTCGGCAAAAATTTCCAATCCAACGTAAGGAGGGGCTGACTGTGTTTGTTGTATACAAGTAATATTTTCATCATCACCAATACTAACAGGAATAGATCTTTCGCCTCTAAGCAGCCCACCCAATACGTTGAACTTTATACCAAGAGTGCCTTCAAAGTAATAGGGTTTTGGTAAATACGCTTCTAAAGCCATATATCCGGTTGCTTCTAAGATGTCTACGGTACCTCTTTTAAAGAAAAGATTATAATCCATCATTACTTTCCCTTTAGCATAGGCATAGGCTTGCCCTCTTGCATACCAGCCATCCCAGCCAATATCTAGCGGTTTATTCATACACTCTATTGACTCAAATCTTTGCAGATTTAGATCAAGTCCTACCCCTAAATTTAGTTCTGCACTTATAGGACCAAGTCTTGGGCTGGCATCAAACACATACTTTGCTCCAAATGCTACTCCTGTTCCTGTTCTGTAAAATTTTTCAAACCCACGCTCAACAGAATAATTATCGCCATCGCCATCATCTGTATCAAAATCAGGTATTAGATATTTCAAAGGTGGCATATCATCAATTTCATGTCCAAATTGTAAATACCCTTGTAATCCGACGTTTAGGTTTAAAAATGGAATATGAGCTCCCATTTGGTTGTAGGATAAACCAGATGCAGGGGTTATGCTAATTCCCCCCTGAGCACGAGTAGCATCTTTCCAACTTCCCATTTTCATCCCCCAAGTATCATCCTCCCAATTTAAACTAAACCGGGCATCATTCCACGTATCATCACCACCACCTGATGCTCCTTTCGGTATTTCAATTAATGTTTGTCCTCCAACCGAGTAGCTAGCCCGGTAACCAATATCTGCAACAATTTCGGAATTACGATTGTCCACTTCAAAGTTTAGCTTCGCTTCAATAATATGCTCATCTTCATAGGATAGCGCATCTTTATATAGTCCATACCCTCTTCCATCGATCGCAAATCTATCAAATGACAAATCACCATCTCTATTCCCTATTTCTGCAGAGAACTTTAAATCACCAATTAAAATATGAGGAAAGGTAAGACCAGCTATCAACTTCAAATCTAATCCATAAGTACTTTTCTCTGGCAAGTAGGTTGCACCAGTTAGGGAGGTCCCTGCATTTAGTGCGTCTACATCAATGTTACATAGATCATTTACATCTGGAGTTATATAATTTTCTAAATTTACTCGTTCAACATCTCTATCCAGTCGCATATTATAGCGAAATCCTCCACCTGCACCATAAATTGAAATTGGCGTTTTTGGAATGTTTATCCCTTTCTTATACCTGCCTTCTAAGTCGATGAAAAAATACCTATACTTTTTATCTTTGTCATCGTCTCTGCTTTTTGTTCCAAACTGCCCCAGAGCAGCAACTTTGAACTGATTCATTTCTGCTCTCAAATAGGCTTTAAAGCCGCTACCATACCTTTTTTCTTCTCCTTCCAAAATATTTAAGCCGCCACTTAATGTTAAGGGACCAACCTCCATATCCTCTATGGCAAAACATGGGATTTCAAAATTTTTGTATTTCAAATTATCATTCTCGACTTCAAAAACAAAGTTAAACTGAGCAGAAGCGCTAAAATCAGATCCGGAAGGAGCAGATTTATTTCCTTTTTTTCTACTCAAATCGACATCTTTATCCCCTTCTGCAGCAAACTTAGTAGTTTGGCTTACTCCCTTAGACCATTGAACATTACCGTGTACTTTTTTGAACACATCTCCTTTATCAGTACTACTTACTTTTTCTCCACTATTTGTCTTGTTGGTGGTTTTTTGACTAGTACTCAATTTACTAATAGCCAATTTATACAATTGGTCATCTTCTGTATATCTACTATAAGTATCCGACCATTTTTGAGCCGCATCTTTATTGTTATCCTTATTGGTCTTCACATCAGGATCATCTTCTCTACCTGGTTTTAATTTTACAGTAACAGGCAGTGTGAAATGGTACTCATCACCTTGACATTCAAAAGTTGGTGGTTCAATAGAAATTGGGAAACCTAAAAACCCGGCAGCCATATTCTCAATGGGTATATTGGGTAAAATCCCCCAAGTACCAAAGTTGAGGGATTGGATTCCCTGAAAGGGAGTGCCACAGCCTACTTCTTCTTCATTGATGGTAAGTCCAGCAAAGGCTAATCTACCTAATGTAAAATCAATATTATCTAGTAAGCCCGTATCTTCCAAATCTATTTTGGAGATGGTTTGTCCATTGATTAGTAGAAATGCAATTCCATTTAGATTAGCGGTGGCTTCAAATTCTTCACTTTGTTCATCAAAGAAAAAGTTGATATCAGATCCATAGCTGAGTTTCATAACTAAACCAGGAATGAATGCGGAGTAAAAAACTTGACCATTATCTTTGAGCGGAACGATTTGAGTTTCTATAATCACTCGTGTGTCATACACAATCCGTCCTTCAATTCCTACCCAACCGTCTGAAAAATCAACGGCATCAGTTTCGGGCGGATCTTTGTCAAAAATGGGAATAGCAGTTTTCCCTTTAAATACGATACCATTTTCCCAAAGAATATTTTGGTCAAACTCGAAAGCCAATTCATCAAGTGTGTAGTCCCAGTTAGCAAACTTTGCTTCGTCTAATTCCGTAATTATTGGAAGTTCATTTTTATACTTAGCATAAAGACCATATTCTTGGTGATATAGAACATTATTGATTGGGATATTTAAGGCTTCGCCTCCTGCCCCTTGCATATCCGCAATTTCAAAACTTACTTCTTTGAAGACAAGGCCCATAAAAGACTCCTTTTCCTTTTTAGCCACTTCGCTATCGCTGATATCATTGAATCCATCTACACTTTTATTCACATTAAAGTCAAGGAAGGCTGATAATCGATCCCCTGGCTTAAAATACAACTGTGGATTATGAGCCTGAGAAAATTGCCAATCTTTTTCACCAAGGGCATCCTTTTGTTTGAGTGGTGCAATAAAAGCGGCCAGGTTATGATTAGAGGTTTGTTTGGCTACATTTCTGGTATTTAAGGTAAACCCAAATGTAGCACTGTTTTCATCGTTTAGTATTTTTTCCTCTTCGGCGACATAAGTCCCCTGTAAATTAAAATACATGAACCCTTCCTTGCAAGTAATTCGAGCGTAACTTCCCTCGTTCAGTTTTCGAGACTGCTTCGGTGGATTTACAAACTTAATCGTCTTATCATCTTTATCTAAAAATATTTCGTTTGAGAGGTAAAAATAAAAGTCAGATTCTGTTAATTCAACTGGAATCTCTAATCCTGGTCTGACCTGTTCAACAGCTGTAAATTCAGGAAGAACAAACTGAAGGTACTTTGTTTTACGTGACGAGAGTTCAACCTTTGTCAACAGAACCAATTGAAAACTATATGTAAAATCGTAGTGGGATAATAAAGGGTCAATATCTGTGCGGGATCGTTTGAAGTCTGTTAATATTAGACGAGTCCCTTCAGGAAGGTTACTCTTCTCAATACTTAGCTTTGATAAGCGACTTGAAATATCTAATGGTAACTTTTGATAAAGGCCATTGTCATCAATATTTTTTCCGATGACATTGTTTTCAATTTCCAACATTTTACTCTCTGTCCAGTCACCGTCCAAATTAGGGACATCACTCAAACCTCTTATATTACCGTTTGTCGCTCCTGCTTCTGTTTGTATTTTAAGGTCTAACCAAGATACATCGGTTTTCTCCAATAAAGTCAAGAGATTGTTTAGGTAACTAATATCAGTCACCACTTTATTTATTGAAGCTAAATCAATAGTAGCAACATTTGCCCCAGAAGAAAATGAGGCAGATGAGCCAGCATTCATTAAAAAATTTTCTGTCAGTAACCACTTTTCGTTTGGCTCATTATTGTTATCGAAACGCGCTCCAATTTCAGAAGAACTTATCACACAATTGCACTCAATGTCAATAATTTCTGTAGTAATTCCCTGAAAAACAAACTCATCATTAATTACTTCCGACCAAAAGGTAATTCCTACTTTATTTCGTAATGAAAAAGTGGTTAGTTTTAAGCCCAATCTTTCCTTTCCAAATTCTGCTTGATCTTCGTAAACCACTTCCGCTTGCTCTAAGGTTTGACTAATGCCACCTATTTGAAATCGTGTCTGTTCAGTGTTCGAATAGTTTAATTCATATCGTTTTTCAGCAGACTCAAAAGGATCAACTCTAAAATCAACCAATTGTAATCCTGATAAATCAAAATCAAGATTCTCAACATTTAAAATTATTTTCAATTCATTTGTAGACCGAGCAGCATTCCCTAAAATTGCAGATTGTATTTGCTGATCGGAAAGTTTAATGGCAACCTGACCAGTGAAAGAGGCTGATGGATAAAGCGTACCGCTATCATTTATATCTTTGACTTCTAACTCAATTGCTGAAGATTCTTCCGCTAAAAAAGTGGCTCTCCATAAATCAAGAGCGTACTCTTTGCTTAATACATCAATAGCTAATTTCACCTCCTGCTCACTATGACGATTAAGTATTCCTGTATACTCAAAAGTGTTGGAGAATAAAGGAGTTTTAATCTTTCCAATTACGTTTAGTCCATCGGTTTCTCCATCTCTAATAGTCAAATCCATCTTGTCTATACCATATTCCCACTTCTCAATTTTTCCATCCTTTGTATCTAAAATATTTTCCCCAGAAAACCGACCATAAGCTACCTGTTCTTCATCAATATACAGATTTCCTTTACGCAGCTCTATTGGTTGTTTTGTGAATTGGTAGCTTTTGGGTAGTTGTACCGAAACATCCTTCATTACCACCCCTCTCCAAGATGTTTCTGTCGGCAGAGTATATTCTGGTGTTTTTGCACTACCTAATTTCAAACTTTCTGATTGACTTAAGTCAAGGCTACTTTTTTTGGGCTTAAACACAAAATCAGGTAATTTATTAATTCTAAAATTGGGTAATTTATCTAGGTTACCTAAATAAGTCCTCACCTCTTCTTTACCTTTTTTTGGCTTAAGTAATACCGGTTCATAACTTTCAGCATTTACTAGTATCTCTGGCGACATTTGTAAATTTCCATCGTCTAATTCGAACTCTTGAAAACCCTGGCAATCACAACTCATTTTTGAGTTTGTACCGTTGGCATAAGTCAATCCTATTGAAGCTGTTATGCTCTGACTAATACCTCCCGCTTGTCCATCATTGAGGCCTACCAAATGCGACCTAGTCTTCATTCCATAAGGCGTAACAGGCACCGCCGTAGCCGCAAAGCGCAAAGGACTACCACCGTCTTGCTCCTTCCAGGACACCAAATTCAAAAACCCATCCCGTGCCGTAAAGTGCATCCCAATTACCGCCACCAGTGGTTCGTTCTCCTGGTCTATTCCTATTGGAAAATTAGTACCTGCGGTGTTCGCCAAATTTAAAGCAGACACCAATCTTGTACTACCATTGCCTTGTCCAAAAAAGTAATCCAGATTATTCACATAATTATCATTGATACTATTCGGAATATTGGCCGCCTCCAAATCCACCATATCCAACTCAAAATCTGGGTCAATAACTCCCACTACTTTCTCCACTTCATACACCCGATTGTCACTATTCACCTTCAGTCCTTCAAATGCAACATTGACATAAGTATTCAACATCGGTACCCGCACCTTCCCTGTTCCGTTAAAACCTTCTGCTCCTCCACTCGCCTCAACAATCTCCATGGTAAAATAGCCAAGCGCCACCAAATCCGATTCAATCAATGGCATCGTAATCGCTTCCGTATTAGAAATCGGACCAAAATCCGTTTTAAAAACTTCACATCCAGTGGGTGCTGGATTGTTAAAAGTACGGATGTCTATACCTGGCACTTCGCCATCGTAGTAGATGAAAGTACATACTTCACTATAGCCCTCATTTTGGAACAGCTTACTAGTGGCTGCAGTTAAAGAGGCCGCTTTTACACGCCATGCGTACACCTTGTTAGGAATCAACAATGGTTCTGCTTGTGTATAAATTAAGGAAGGCGTCATGGTCCTTGTCTGATATACTTGCAGGGCGCTTTCGAAAGCGTCGTTTGCGTTATAAGTACCGTCTGGAAGTTGCACCAATTCAAAAGTATATTCGACTGCGCCCGGCGGGTTGGCAGAACCGATATGCATGGGTTGCCAACTGAACAATTGGTTTTGCGTTTCGGGGTATTCCATTTTGGCAGCACAGGCCGGCAGGGTAATTTGGGGGGCTTGGTTCAGTTGAAAACTCCCCTGGACACAAAATTTATTGGACACTGGTACGTTTCGATCTGCCTTAATTATTTGTAGACATATTTTATTGAAGCCTTCCGGTATTTCCACCGCGCCAGCTCCTACCGTAGGGGGACCGATAAGGCTTGTTGCATTTAGATAGGGCTGTAAGGTACTCCCATCGATTTGCTGCATTTGGAACTGTGACAAAGTAAGTGGGGGTGGAAAAAAATTGGGATCGGTTTGATAGAGTACGCTTCCATTTTGCTCAATGGTCAATTCTAGCCTTACGTCCAAGGCAGATTCCGTTGGATCATTGAGCATAGCATTGAAGAAGAGGCCTTCTGGTCGGTCACTACCATAAACGCCCAAATCCAATGAGCGAGGAGGAATCATTGCACCTGTCACTTGCACCGGCCATACTTGCTGGGCCATGGCTAAAGATCCAATCAATAGTAAGGAAAAAGATAAGAGCAAATTTCTACAAAAATTCATATCGTTTATCATTTGTTTTTCACGTTTAAAAGGGATAGCTATAGAACCAGGCAAGCTATTTTTTCTTCAGTAACAATGCTTTCACATAGCCTTCATTATCTTGATAGCGTATTTTCCACCAATATTTTTCTGACTTTTCTAAGACCACGACTTCCATTCCTATCTTGAGCCTTTTAATTGCCTTAGTTGATGATTTAGGACCTTCTCTCAAGCTTGTTTCCTTAGTAACAGAGAACAGACCAAGATTCTCCGGCGTTTTATCAGCCAATCTTTCTTTCGCTTCCGGCGCAGCAGCTTCTGTAGCTTTCCGTTCTTCCATTTCGCGAGCAGCAGCTTCTGAGGCCAACCTTTCTTTCGCTTCCAGCGCAGCAGCCTCGGTGGCTTTCCGTTCTTCCATCTCGCGAGCAGCAGCTTCTGAGGCCAACCTTTCTTTCGCTTCCTGTGC
>CAZDTI010000149.1:0-18125 GCA_964508085.1 uncultured Saprospiraceae bacterium
AGCACGTTAATGCACAGAGTAACGAACGCCTGGAGTATCTGGGTGATGCTGTTCTCGGGACCATTGTCGCAGAATATCTTTTCAAGAAGTATCCTCAAAGCGACGAAGGTTTTTTGACTAAAATGCGCTCGAAGATTGTCAAGCGAAAATCTCTAAATAGAATTGCCGACAAAATGGGACTCGATGTTTTCTTAAGTGAATACAATAATACCCGGCTAAGCAAATCTATGCTTGGAAATGCGCTGGAAGCCTTGGTTGGCGCAGTGTATCTTGAATGTGGTTATTATGGCACCAAGAAGTATGTGGTGCATAAAATACTTAGAGGTTATCTGGACATCCACGAGCTGGAAAGTTTTGATGACAATTACAAAAGTCAACTACTGGAATGGTGTCAGAAAAATGGTCAGACGATTTCTTATCAGATGTTGGCGAAGTATAAAATGGATAAACGAGATCGCTTTAAGGTGGCGGTCCTGGTGAATGGTCAGCGGGTGGCTACTGCGGATGATTTTAATAAGAAGAGTGCGGAGCAGACGGCTTCGGAGAAAGCGATGAAGAGTTTGGGGATTAAGTCGGCGGCGGGGGCTAGTAGTCAATAGTTGACTTAACTGTTAACTAAAACGTAAACTACCTTCTGGCGCGAGGTGACGGTTAACTGCGTTCAAAAATAAGAGTCATCCTACTCATGGGGTGACTCTTATTTTTTTGATCTTCCTTTCTTGATTATTCCCTACCTTCACAAAAAAAACCTTGGACAAACGCCTACAACTCATGACCGCCGGAGCGGAAGACCTCGAACAATGGATGCTCGACGCCATCCGTCAGGGCTTAGCCGCATTGGATAAAAGTGAGGAAGAATGGAACAACATTGCCAGCCGAATGGTGGATGCAAAATCCAGAGGTTTGGCAGGGCAACTCAAAATCATTGCTACAGATCGCGAAGAAGGATGGCCGGAGCGAATGATGGAAACTTTTGGGCAACTTTACCTTAGTACGAATGGCATTCGAAATATCGAAAAGCTTCCAGAGCCGCTAAAAGAACAACTCCTCCAAATCGTTGGCGTCACCATCAAACAAAAAGAACTTTTAGAGCAGGAAGGCATTTCCGACGATTGGCTGGTGCTCAGTCGTTGGCGGGGGCTTAATCGAGAGCAGGCCGCTATGCAAAAAACTTGGCTCTTGGGTTTGGAGGGACAACAAATCGCTATGCTCATCGAGTACGATTACATGGGCGATGGCTTCAAACATAATTTTCTGATTGGACAAATGCTAAAAGGGGAAGTCGTTTACTTCCCGGAGTCCTACCCCGTAAGAGCATTGTTGAAAAAATGGGCGGTTGCCGAAAAAAAAGAGAGTGCTTTGATTCCTTTTAAAGATACCACTTCTTTTCTTCGGGAATATGCCCACGCCTTGGCCGCCAATCCTTGGTTGATTCGTTTTCCGTTGCTCGTAGAAAATATGATTCCACTCCGAGAAAAAGACGATTTCTTCTTACTAGATCATGATGAAAAAATAATTCCGATGACGGTAAAAGGTATGGCTGGCTGGACTTTGCTTTCCATTAGTGCAACTAAACCGCTTACTTTATTTGGAGAATGGGATGGGAAGTCTTTTCACCCTTTGTCTGTTTTTATGGGGCAGCGTTTTGTAGATTTGGGCGCTATGGTATCGGACATCTCTGGAGCAAAACGCTTCGGTGGGTTTGGGCGGTGATTCGATTGGATCTAAAACATCACCTATCCCCATTTAGCCCCTCCACCAAACCACTTCGATAACTACTTCCAACCGGCAGCATCACGCCGCCAATATTCACTTCACTCTGACTGTAAGATTCTATAAACGCCAAAGCAATAGCGTAGGAACGATGAATCCGCATAAAACGGTTTTCGGGTAATCGTTTCATCACTGATCCTAAATTTCCTTTTACAATCAACTGATCGTTTTTCATGTGAATACGGACATAGTCTTTCAGGCTTTCCAGATAAAGTATGTCACTTAGAATGACCTTGTGGTGCGTGCGATTGATATTGAAGAAGATGTGATCAGAAGGTTTTTCTATTTGAACTTTTGCAGGTGTTGGAGATGGACTTTGGTTTCGTTCTTCGTATCGTCGAATTGCTTTTAAAAAACGGCTGAAAGAAATGGGCTTCAGCAAATAGTCGATGACATCAAGGTCATAAGCTTCTATGGCATATTCGCGGTAGGCGGTGCAAAGAATAACGGAAGGAGGATTTTTTAAGGTCTTGATAAATTCAATTCCATTTAGAACAGGCATACGAATATCTAGGAATAAAAGATCCACTTCTATTTCTTTTAATAGTTCAAATGCTTTGAGGGCGCTATTGCTTTTCCCTACTATTTCACACTGATCTATTCGATTGATGTATTTTTCTAACAACAATATAGCGGGTGGTTCATCGTCTATTAAAAAGCATCGAATCTTGGTCATACTAGAGAATTTAGATTTGCCGTAACGGTGAATGTTTTTTCCTGATCGTCTATTATCAAAACATGCTCGTCCGGATAAATCAGGTCAAGTTGCCGCTTTATATTCGAAAGACCTATGCCTTCCTTATGACCGTCATTTAATTCTCCTTTGTACATACTTTTGGTGTTCCAGACTTTGCAATGAATATTCTTGTTTGTTCCTTTTATTTCTATGGTTATTTTGGGTTGGTCCAAGTCTCCACTTGCTCCGTGTTTGAAGGCATTTTCCACTAGGGAAAGTAAGAGCAATGGAGAAACCATCACGGAGCTGTCCCCTTCAGTTTGATATTCAACGGTTAAACGATCACCATATCGAATTTTCTCCAATTCTATAAAACTTTCAATGGCATCCAACTCTTCTTTCAAAGGAACAGATTTGTTTTGACTTTTATACAAAATATAATCCAGCATACTAGACAATAACAAAATCATATCAGGAGCCTTTGGAGAATTGTCCATGACATAGGCGTACAAATTATTTAAAGTATTGAACAAAAAATGTGGATTCAACTGATTTTTTAAAACCATCAATTCCATTTTATTTTTCTCCTCCTCTACCTGAGAAAGGACAACTTTCTTTTTATAAAACTTTATAGCTCCTAATAAAAAGGCTGGAAATGCAAAGTTAGAAAACAAACTAAATAGAAATCCAAAATTGGTCAATCGTTTAAACATCGTAGTCATGGACTCTTTGTCACCCCATAAATATATGGTGTAAATCTGTTCCATATAGTAAAAATGTAACGCAGTATATAAAGCACAAACAAAGTAGAACCATAAGCCCGTAAAAACAGCGAACTGAACATATTTTTTAGTATCCAAATATCTGGGTACGATAAGGTACACTACTCCGTAGGCAAACAGTGCTTTAAATAGCAACTCAATAAAAAGTATATGCAAAATTGCCCCATCTCCCCACCAGTAATCTCCTTTTAGGTTTTGCCCAGACACCGATGACGTTAGTCGATATAGGAGAAACAAAGTCCAAAAAAGCAGATGTTTCAAGAGCCGGTTGTATTTCATTGTTCTAATCATATGCTAAAGATATGTGGAATCAATAAAAGATTTTAAAATTATATAAGTAGCCCCCATAAGTGTATAAGAACGGAAGGTTTTCTGTTTTTATACACTTATTTCCTTTATGTATTAGCTTAATTCCGCTTTATATACTATTCCAAATTTTAAGTATTTCAGCCTTTACCTTGTGTAAAAATCAGAGCATTCAACATAAGATATTGCTCTTCATTATTTCAAATACTTAGGACTCAGTAAATAATAACTTTCCGATTTATAGTTGTTGATTTTGCACTGTCCTTCGTTAAAAAAATATCACGTAGCTACGGCTATGCTCAATTTTTTTGCCTTGATCAGCACAAAATCAACTGACTCTAAATCAGAACTTTATTATTCTCTGACTCCTTAAAATAAAAAAAATGAAAAATGCAATCCTTCTCTTTCTGCTACTTCCTATTTTTACTAATGGTCAAGTGACATTAAATGGTGCTGTGACCAATACCGAAAGCCCTATTGCTTATGCTAATATTGTGTTGACAAATGAGGCTGGTGACTTTGTCAAAGGAGTGATCACAAATGATCTTGGTCTCTTTAATTTAAAATTAGAAAAAGGGAATTATACCTTAACTGCAAGCCACATCAATCATCAAACAATTGAACTTCCGCTGGAAATTGTAGATAGCCTTACTCTGGAAACCATCGTCCTGAAAGAGGCCGCAAGTGAACTTGGTGAAGTAATGGTTTCCGCCTCAAGATCAATCGTCAGAAAGGAGATCGACAAGACCGTTGTGAATATAGAGCACTCCATTGTTGGTCAATCCGGAAGTGCATTCGAAGCGCTTCAGTCTGCCCCGGGTCTTGTACTCAATAATGACCAGATAGCCATGATCGGAAAAAGCAATATCCGTGTTGCAGTAGATGGCCGATTGGTGCCCCTTTCGGGAAATGACTTAAGTGAATTCTTAAAATCTATGACTGCAAGTGACATCAAGGAAATTGAAGTAATCAGCAATCCATCTGCGAAATACGAAGCGGAAGGAAACAGCGGCATCGTCAATATCATCACCAAACGAATAAAGAAAAACACCTGGAGCAATGCCACTTCCGCAACACACAACCAAGCGCGCTATGGTTGGCAAACATTTAACAACAGTTTTAATTATCAGAAAAACAAATACAGCCTTTTATTTACAACGACGTATCAGTCTGGAGCTATTAATTTCAAACAAAAGGTAAGCCCTAACTACAGTACCAATCCTCAGCATATTGATTCTGATCAAAAGAGAAATATAAACACCTTATCTCCACGGCTTCTCCTCGATTATCGAATGGATGACCATACGACTATTGGTTTGCAATACTTGGGATCTTTTGCAAAGCCCAGACAATTGGATGACCTTAAAACAACCGTTTTTAACAGCGAGCGAGAGATACAATATTTCCTCTTGGCTGACAATACCGTCTTTGACCAAGATAGAAACAATTCTTCTTACAACTTTTATTTCGATAAAAAATTAGACACGCTCGACAGACGAATTACCTTTAATATTGATCTACTTGACTACAAAGGAAGTACAGCCACCGAAGTGGTTTCTAACCAAATAGATACGAACCAAAAGTTCATTGCTACTGAGTTTTCAAACCAAGGAAAAGCAAGCAATGAATTACTCAACTTCAGCGCTAAATTTGATGTTGAACATCCTACAACCTGGGCAAAAATTTCCTATGGACTAAACACGAGCTTCAGCAAAACCGATTATCAACTTAATAATTTTAACACCATCAGTGGTGAACCTGTTTTCAACCCTTTACAATCAAATATTTTTCATTTTAATGAAAATATTCAAGCGGCTTATGCCAACATTTACAAAAAGATAAATGACAAATTAGACTTCCAAATCGGCTTGCGTTCAGAATACACTTCGACAACTGGCGAGTCTGAAGAAACAGATATAGAAGAAGCTGTTTTTAAAAATAACTATTTAAAATTCTTTCCTACTTTTTATTTAAGATATACTAAAAATGAGCGCCACACCTTTTCCATCAACTATGGTCGACGCCTTAACCGCCCTGGTTATTCACAATTAAATCCGGCGCGATCTTTTTTCAGTCGCCAAAGTTCACAACAAGGTAATCCCTATCTATTGCCTTCTTTTTCTGACAACATAGAATTGACCCACAGTTTTATTCCAGACCTATCTACGACACTTACTTTGCGCCGCACCACTAATGCTTATTCATTTCTTTTTGGCCTCAATGATGAAACCCAAGAGCAAACGATTAGCTACAAAAACTTGTTCAATGAAAACAGTATTTCTATAATGACGAGTTACCAATTTAATCTTACGCCATGGTGGAATGCACAGGCGCTTATCTTCGCAGGCTACAGCAAATCTCAAGCGCTTTCCACAGAAGATAATGTCGCATTGATGAATGGAGGGAGAGCATATGCTTCGGTCAATAATCGCCTCACCTTAAATAAATCAAAAACGATAACTGGTGAAATTAATTTCTGGTATGACTCTCCATATAGTGCCAGCTTATATCATTTCGGTCAGGCATCTGCTCTTGATCTGGCCATTCGATTTAAGGCTATTGCTAAAGGAATGAATCTCACTATTGGTGTTTATGACGTATTCAATTCGAGCCCAAGAAATATTTCGTCAACTGTAAACAACGTGAGTCATAACTTTTATGCAGATACCAGTAATCGCCATTTTAGAGTTGCTTTATCTTATAAATTTGGGAATGAAAAAATTAAGACTAGAGCGCGGGCTTTTGGGAATGAAGAGGTGCGAGGTAGAGGACAATAAGGAATAAAAGAGAGTGGAAAGTATGTGCTCGTGTCTACTTTAAGTAACATGTACAAGCATTGTTATATAAAACAGTAAAAATGAGTCATCCCATAAGTAATACGTGTACGTAGTAGAAATAGACTTTTCGGTAAGATTTTTTACGCCTTACTTTTTTTCTTAGCAAAAAAAGTAACAAAAAACCCAAGATCTATAAACTGGCCAACCCATCCGCAAGCGGGTCGGAAGAATCTTCCGAATGCTCAACCTCTATAGATCGGCCTCCCGCCTCTTAGGACGCGGCCTTCTAACGCAAAGCTAGTACGTGCACACTCTACTTTTGGCATGACTCATGTTTACAAAACTCATCGTAAAATCTTTAAAAAATTGATGCAAAGTATTGATGTAATATCTACTTCTTCACCTTACTCCACCTCTACCACCAAACCCCGCAATCCCATATCAACCACCGACTCCACCACCTGCCCTGACACATCAAAATCCCATTCCCCATTTCCATTCACATCAACCCACTCAAAGCTTTGATTCACAGAAAAAGACAGCGTCACTTTAATATCTTCCGTTTCTTCTCCGGTTACAACCAAAGGTTCTTTTAGCTTTCCAGTAACAATACAAGAGCCTTGAGGAATGGTCACTCCAAAGTCTTCTAACAAATTAACTACGGTTGTCGACCCTGAGGGCGCTTGCCCTAAGTCTACACCATCAGGATTCGCGTATTGAATATATAAATCCTGATAAGGCTGATCCAGTTGTGGCTCGAAGGCCCAAAAGCCCTGTGGTTTTTCTTCATTGACGGTCAGCGATTTTTCTTTTACTTTAAGCTCATTGATGTACGTATTGAAACCTATAAAACTGGAGAGTGTTCCTTTTTGATTTAACAACTCCGAAGGCAACGGATCAGAGAGGTTTATCAAATTAAAAAAGACATCGGCGTTTTGGTAGGTGACGCTGGCGCGCAAATATTCATAAGTCCCCGGAGCTAACTTATCCAATGTTACTTCATGGAATATATCTCCCTCACCGCTCTGAATCGCTTCATCCCAGACAATGGCCGTTTCAAAACCGGAGCTTTCTGCCGTTCTGGTTTCTCCTTCATAGACGACTGCCCCCTCTCCTACTTGCGTAAATTTCGTTGGCACAAATTCAATGTAGTGAACGCTCATGCTATTGAAGTCGGGAGACTGAGCCGCGTTGCCTGTAGCGACTGCCACCGGATTTCCAAAACCATCTAGTCGTTCCTGCGTTTTATTAAATTGGAATTGAAAGGTTAATTTTGCATCTGTTGAGCTCGTTGTCCCATCATCTTGTTGGCAAGCTATTAAGGAAAGAGTAAAGCAAAAGAGAAGACATTTTGATAACTTCATTGGTATTTAATTTAGGTGAAAGCGAAAGAAATTTAGTCATTTCGACTCTAAGAAGCCAGAGAATAGTTACTGAAACTTTTTTACATTAAAATTTATTTTGGGTACTAGATGATTTTATTTGCTGCGATTAATATTTTATCAAATGAATTCAATTAGAACCTTTTTTTGCCACTAAAAAAACTATTCTCAAAGGTTAATTCATCAGATACGAAACTATCTGGAATAAACTCCATTAGATACCTATACTTAGTTAGTACACATAAAACTAAAAACACCCTTTATGAAAACTCAATATAACACTATATTCTTTTTATTGATCTGCCTATTTTCTACCAATAATTTGATTGGCCAAAAGCAAAAAATCAAAGTTACGGGTACAGTTATTGAAGCGGGCGGGCAAGCTCTAGAATTTGCTACAGTCACTGCTTTGGAGAATAACACCGATAAAATACTCGATGGAGTGACAACGGCTGCCGACGGCAAATTTTCTTTACTTACCGCTACCTCCGATTTTTATCTCCAAGTCAGTTTCATCGGATTTCAAACGAAGACCATTAGGGATATTTCTGTCATTGGAAATGAAGCGGCGATAGGAGAAATCAGCATTTCAGAAAACAGCGAGTTACTTGATGAAGTAGTGGTACGTGCTGAAAAGTCAAGTACGGAATTCAAACTCGACAAGCGGGTTTTCAATGTAGGTAAAGACCTGAGCAATACAGGAGCCAGTGCCCTCGAAGTACTCAACAATGTCCCTTCTGTCAATGTCAGTATTGAAGGAGATATTACCTTGCGTGGTGCGGGTGGGGTGCAAATTCTTATTAATGGAAAACCTTCTGTCCTCGCAGATGAAGGTGGAGCCCTCGGTACAATCACCGCAGAGATGATTGATAAAATCGAGGTCATCACCAACCCTGGGGCAAAGTACGATGCTGAAGGAACCTCCGGTATCATCAACATCATCATCAAAAAAGAAGAACGTAAAGGGCTGAATGGTTCGGTATCGGTTAATACCGGAGTTCCACACAATCACAGTGTTGGTTTGAGTTTGAATCGGCGGACGGAGAAGTTTAATTTGTTCAGCCAGTTTGGCGTCGGATATCGGGAGCTACCAAGAGATCAACGTAATAGCAACCGAAACCTGCTGACCGGCGAAACCCTTTTCAGCACAGGCACAGAATATCGAAATGAACTTTTTTATAATTTCAATTTAGGAACCGATTATCACATCAACAAGTACAATGTACTGACGCTTTCTGGTAGCTTCGCTTATGAAATTGAAGACCAACCTTCCCGGACTGACTTTACAAAAGAGAATGCTTCCAACAATACAATTGCAGAATTTTATCGGGAGGAAACAACGGAGGCCACAAATCCTAAATATCAATATGAGTTACAATACAAAAAAGATTTTAAGGAAAACAAAGATCGCAGTTTACTCTTCAGCGCCATTGGGAGACTCTTTAGTAAAGACCAAAGTTCCGACTTTGAGAATGTGAATATCCTTGGCAACGAAACTCAAGGTAATCAAGAGACGCGCACCAAATTCAAGGAGTCCCAAACCACTTTAAAACTGGACTACACTCATCCGCTTAACAAACAGTTTACAATCGAAACAGGAGGGCAATATTTCATCAACGATGTCAGCAACGACTATGCAGTCAATGATTTAATTGACAATGAAGTCATCCCTGATTCCAGTCTAACAAATACTTTTGATTACAACTTAAAAGTATTTGGCGCCTACGGTACAATCGCTTATGAAACAGATAAATGGGGTCTAAAAGTAGGCATGCGAGTAGAAAACACTGATTTGAATACTTTCTTGGTGAACACCGGTGAACCGAATGACCAAAACTTTACCAACCTTTTTCCAAGTGCGCACAGCTCTTACAAAATCTCAGAAAAATTTTCATTACAAGCGGGTTACTCACGGCGCATCTTCCGTCCTCGTTTGTGGGATTTGAATCCATTTTTTAATATTCGTAATCAGTTTAACGTTCGTCAAGGAAACCCTGATTTACAACCAGAGTTTACAGACTCTTATGAAATTGGTTCTATTTACACCTTTCCAAAAGCTTCCTTCAATCTTAATATATACCATCGTTACACGACCGAAGTAGTCGAACGAGTGATCACTTTCAAAAACGATATCAGTACTTCCCTTCCGATGAATGTAGGCACCAATAATACAACGGGTATAGAACTCAATGGAAAATATAGCCCCCAAAAATGGTTGACCTTGAATGGAGATTTCAACTTCAATTTTTTTGTTAGAAAAGGCGAATTCGAAGGAACCTCTTTTGATTTTAATAATGAACAATATTCCGGTAAACTAAGAGCCAAAATTAAACTCCCCAAAGATTTTGACCTCGAAATAACCGGCCAATATGAGTCCGCTTACCAAACCGTGCAAAGCAAGGTGTCTGAACAATTGTATGGCGGCTTAGGTTTACGTAAAAAGATATTGAAAGGTAAAGGAGTTTTAAATTTTAGCGTACGTGATATTTTCGCTTCCCGTATCAGAGAAAGCTATACAACGCAGCCGGATTTTGAAATCTATGGCTTCGGACAGCGTGGGCGCTTTATAACCTTTGGTTTCAGTTATGGTTTTGGAAAAGGGGAAGCGATGGAGTTTTCGGGGCGTAGGCGGCGTTAAATATTATTGAAGATGCTGCACCCTTTCAACTAATTGCTGAATAATAACATGTATGATTCACTCATAAAAGCAATCCATTCTGTAAGTGGCTTGATATTTACAGAAATAGCTAAGGAAAAATTAAGTTGAGTAATGCTGTAAAATATTGAAAATTGATAGACATAATATTAGATATTCTTGCCTTTATTTTTTCAAGAAGAAGTGCACTAAAATTAACGTGTATCCGAATTGAGAAAAGCGAAGAAAAGACGGTTTATCATTGCAAATTGAAAAATAAGCATTCAGAATATATTGAAACTATAGTCCCTCTAGGAGAAATAAATCATCTTGATGATAAGACGGTAAAGTGGTTATTAAATTTCAATGGCACTGAACAGTCAATAAATTTTCATAGCGACCATCTAAAGAAACTTAGAATTATTGACAATAAATACTTGAAAGAATATAAAAGAATTGTTCTAAAACCAAATTCTGAAGTAAGCCTAATCTTACAAATACCATTCAAGAGAGAGAAAAAATTAGGCATCCAATTAGGGTACATGGTCAAAATATATAATTCAACCTGCAGAATTATCAATGTTAATATTTAGTACTCCAACCTGCTTTTGATAAAAACAATTTCAACCAACTATTTGGAATAACAATTGCCTCTTTATCATCGAATTCCTCCATTTCCATTCTATTTAATCACCCCATTCACCACTCGATTTCATCGAGGCAAAACGACCACAATATGACATTTTGGATGAATAATATGCAAGAAAACGTAAAAGTTTCGCGAAAATTCGCTGAAAAATCACCTTCACACTTTACTTTCTGGCGTAATATTATTAACTTTAAGCGAAAATTCGCTGAAAATATTTCCTCAACTAATAAAAATCACCATTAAGAGATGACAAAGAACCCAGAAAAGTTAACTTCCGCCGAAATTCTAAAGGGCGGTGAATTCTTGATTAAAGATTCCAAAGCTCAGGACACTTTCATTCCTGAAGATTTCAACGACGAACAACTAATGGTCAAGGACATGGTCATTGACTTCCTAAATACAGAGGTACTGCCCAAGATGGACAGAATCGAAAAAATGGAAGACGGCCTGTCTGTTAGCATCCTTAAAAAAATGGGTGATCTTGGCTTACTCGGTTCACATATGCCCGAAAGCCTTGGCGGTATGGAAATGGATACTAATACCAATACTTTGATTTGTGATACTATGGGCCCAGCGGGTTCATTCAACACAACTTATGCGGCACATACCGGAATCGGAATGTTGCCGATTTTATATTATGGAACACAGGAGCAGAAAGAAAAGTATTTACCTGGTTTGATTACTGGTGAATTAAAAGCTTCTTACTGTTTGACAGAGCCTAGTTCTGGTTCGGATGCCTTGGCAGCAAAAACAAAAGCAGAATTAACAGAAGATGGGAAACACTATGTCTTGAATGGACAGAAGATGTGGATTACCAATGCTGGTTTTGCAGATGTTTTTATCGTTTTTGCACAAATTGATGGTGACAAATTCACAGGCTTCATCGTGGAGAAAGGAACAGAGGGAATGTCACTTGGGGCAGAGGAGCAGAAGTTGGGGATCAAAGGATCTTCTACCCGTCAGGTGTTTTTTGAAAATGCAAAAATTCCTGCGGAGAATGTATTAGGTGATATTGGAAAAGGTCATTTGATCGCTTTCAATGTATTGAACATTGGTCGTTTCAAATTATGTGTATTGAGCAACGGTGGAGCGAAAGCAAGTATTAATACTGCGATTCAATATGCGAATGAACGTACACAGTTCAAACAACCAATCGCAAATTTTGGAGCCATCAAATATAAATTAGCAGAACAAGCGATTAGAGTATTCGCTGTAGATAGCGCAATGTACAGAGTCTCTGATTTGATTCAGGATAAAGTGGCGGCCTTAAAAGCAGAAGGAAAAACATTTGAGGAAGCGAAGTTAATTGCAGCAGAGGAGTATGCAGTAGAATGTGCCATATTGAAAGTAGCGGGCTCTGAAGCTTTGGATTACGTAGTCGATGAAACCGTACAGATACACGGTGGAATGGGTTTCTCTGAAGAAGGAACTGCCGCGCGTTCTTACCGAGATGCACGTATCGCTAAAATCTACGAAGGCACCAACGAAATCAATCGTTTGCTGACTGTAGATATGTTGTTGAAAAAAGCAATGAAAGGAAAGTTAGACATCGTAGGACCAGCTTGGGAAGTTCAGAAAGAATTGGCGAGCATGCCTAGCTTTGATCGCTCCGACGCTCCTTACGCTGCTGAACATAAAGCAGTGAAAGAATTCAAAAAGGCCATTTTGATGGTAGCAGGGGCTGCCGCTAAAATGCAGATGGATGGCAAAATGAACTTGAAAGAAGAGCAGGAAATCTTGATGAATGTTGCTGATATGATGATCGATGCATTCCTTGCAGAATCATTGTTATTAAGAGTAGAGAAGTTGTCAGAGAAGGAAGGCAAAAACATCGACCAAGAGGTTTATGACGCGATCCTAAAAACCTTCTTAATTGATGCAACGGCTAGAATGGCAAAGAACGGAAGAGATGCAATTTGTTCTTTTGCGGAAGGAGAATTGCTTAAGCCGATGCTTATGGGCATCAAGCGTTTCACTAAGTATGAACCGGTGAATGTAAAGGTACTACGCCGAATCGTTGCTGCTCAATTGATTGAGAAAAACACATACTGTTTCTAAGAGAATTATAAATTGACGAAATATTTGGAAAGCCTCTGCAAGATTTGCAGGGGCTTTTTTATTGCTGACATGATCATCCAGTTAAAGTATTCCCGCGTGTTCTTTTTCTCTCTGTGCCTACACAACGAATCAGTCTTGTATTTTCTTGGCAAGGGTTGGAAAACCTAGGCGTAAGTTTCGTACCAATATGCGAGTTGCTCACACAGAGATCACAGAGACCACAGAGCAAACGCGCGAAAAATTACGTTAGCCCGTCTGGCGCCCGACAGGCTCTGCGCGCTCTGCGGCCTCTGCGTGGGGAATTATGGTACTAGCTTTGCCAACTTAGGCTTATTAACAGCAGCGAGTCGTAAACGATCCTTACTAGTAAAAAGGCCCTCTCCACAAATGCAGAGAAGGCTTCTTTTTTTCGTAAAGTGTGTTAGTTATAATCAATAATTCGGATAGCCAACCGCTGTCATGATAATCAGGATTGACAAACAAAGAACTACTAACCAAAAGCGAACATCTTTAAAAACCGTTAAATGTTTCTCAGTAATCATATTCACTAAGTTAATGCCCAATAATAAATACAGAATACATATCCCCAACATAATCCGATGATTTTAGCAAATAACCATCCTAACCCTGTTTTTCAAACAGACGCCAAATCTAGCTCTTGTTCTTGCGAAAAAGAGCGCACAGTTATTTCGTTTTGATAAAGCTAATAATCAGGGGAAGTGTTGTCGGATAGGTTCCGCTATCGGGGGGAGTAGTCCAAATTTAATGCCAAGGGAGGGGTTCAATCAAAATTAAAATGTTAATCAAAATCAAAACCTTCTACCATACTTTTCACGGTAGAAGGTTTTTGACTAGCCGACTGTGTCATCGACCAAGCTTCAATAGCTATTGAAATATGGTTATTCGCTTTTGTTTAAAATTGCCTTATTGATTCGTCTAATCATCATCGGCCCTTCATAAACCAAGCCGCTGTATACTTGTACCAACGAAGCTCCCGCAGCTAGTTTTTCCATAGCATCTTCTGGCTTTACGATACCACCAACGCCAATGATGAATAGTTGCTTGCCTGACTTTTCGTAAAGGTATTTGATAACTTCTGTAGAACGATCCCTGACCGGCTTACCACTAAGTCCACCGTTGCCAATGGTCTCTATACGCTTTGGCGACTCGTTCAGCCCCTCTCGGGATATGGTTGTATTTGTAGCAATGATTCCATCGATTCCGGTATCGGTTACAATTTGAATAATGTCATCCAATTGACCTTCGGTCAAGTCGGGTGCTATTTTTAATAGGATGGGTTTGGGAGCAGCTTTCTTTTTGTTCTCGTCCATAAGGAGAGAAAGTAATTTTGTCAGTGGTTCCTTATCCTGAAGGGCACGAAGGTTAGGTGTATTTGGGGAACTAACATTTACAACAAAATAATCTACCCAAGGAAAAAGAGCTTCAAAACAATAGAGATAATCATCTGCCGCCTTTTCATTTGGAGTCACCTTGTTTTTCCCAATATTCCCTCCAACAATGACATTACGTGGTTTACCTTTCTTTTGTAATCGTTCTACCAGCATTTCTACACCATCATTATTAAAGCCCATTCTATTGATGAGGCCTTCATCTTTTGGTAAACGAAATAGACGAGGTTGCGGATTCCCACCCTGCCCTTTCGGGGTAACCGTTCCCAATTCTATAAAGCCAAAACCAAGCGCAGCCATGCTGTGAAAATACTTTCCATCTTTATCAAAACCAGCGGCGAGGCCTACAGGATTGTCAAAATCTAAGCCCATGAAATTCCGCTTCAGCTTTTCATTTTTAATCGTGAAAAAACTGCGCAGCAAACTACCCAACAATGGAATGGCCAGCAAAAAAGAAAAGGACTTAACAGTAAAGTGGTGCGCCTTTTCAGGTGAGAGTAAAAAGAGAAAAGGTTTGATTATTAATTTGTACACAGCGGGAAATTTTGATTACGAATACATTTTCCGCAAAAGTAAGAAAACTATTCGCTTTGTATCTCCATTTCCGCTGCAAGCTTTTCCATGTCTCTGATCAATAATCGTTTTCGATTGAAAGTTAGAATATTCTTATTTCGAAGTTCATTAAGAACAGTAGTAACTGTTTGTCTGGAAGTTGCAGTTAAGTTGGCAATTTCTTGGTGTGTTAAAAATTTTCGGATGAGCATTTCATAACCTACACGCTGTCCTTTTCGTTCTCCCAAGTCTTTTAAAAACTCAACAATTCTAGTACGGGAATCTTTAAAGACCAAAGACTCTAAGCGCTGTTCCATTTGCAAAACCCTGGAGCCCATAATACGCATCATAAAGAGGTTCAGCGTGCTGTGTTCTACCATTAAGTCTTTCATCTCTGCTACAGACACAACACAGGTCTTAGTATCTTCCATTGCCAAAGCAAAATCGCGACGTTTATCCTCTCCGATTAAAGACAACTCACCAAAAACTTCCCCCTGAGTTAGAATTGCTTTGGTAATTTCTTTTCCTCCCTCTGAATAATTTCCGATTTTAACTCGACCTTCCGTCAGAAAATACATCTTATCAGAGGCTTCCTTTGGGAGGTAGATGTAATCTCCTTTCTTGAATGCTTTCTTCGTATGGGCATGATCTGCACTACCCAATTTCTGTGGACAAAAAATCCCAGTTACATCTATATTTTCCAAATACCATAAAGATTGATCATTCATAATAATATAGCTTTCGATAATACGTCGCTTACTTAAGAGGTAATAATTATACACAAAAGTAAACAAACAGAAACAAATCCTGTTGCAGTAAGTTTATACCATAGCTATATATTGTCTTGAAACTAGCATTTGAAAGAGCGCTAGTGACTTTTGTCTAGCCGCTAAAGAGATTTGAATTAAGGAAAATTAACAAAATGATTACTTATTCTCTGGTTTCAAATCAAAACGTTCCATTAACTCATCAATCAATGGATTGATTTCTCTCATGGCTTCATACTTATCCTTTACCGTAAAAGCTTTCGTTCCTTTCTCTTCTTTTACTTCCGTTGCAGGCGCCAATGTTGAATCAACATCAATATTTAGAATCAATTTATTATTTTTCAATTCTTTTCTTAAAAAGGGCATTAGGCTTGATTCATCTTGAATCATGGATTTACTCATTGGGCTTGCTACTCTCGCTTTTATGTGCTGGCCTTCCACTGCTAAGATTGCTCGCTCAAATGACATTCGAGTAGTGGGAGATTCCAAGTTCCCTGCATAGGCATTCCAAGCCGTTTTTAGTGATTCTAAATTCAAATCCAGCTGTTGATCCGGGCCTTCTTCCTCTACTAATTTATCCAAAGCATCAAGACTAGACAGTTTTGGGAAATTATGCTTAGAACTTACCCGTAAGTCATCAGTCAATTTATTAGGTCCTTCTGGCTTTGGCTTTTCCGCTTCCTTTTTTGGAGGAGTAGGCTTTATAACATTACTTTCTGGCGCTGGGGTTTTGGCTACAGGCTGCGTAGCCTGAATTTCAGACACCGGCGGAGGCGCAACAGGAGGTGGAGACTTTACCGGAATAGTAGCTGCAGGTGCTTTGGCAGCAGCGCTTAAGTTAGCTGTCTTTTTTTCGGGAAGGGCTTGTACTACTGGTTGAGGGCTCATTGTGATGGCTCTATTTGCATAGGTCATTTTCAATAAGGTCATTTCCACATGTAGTTTCTTATTGCGAGCCATTCGGTAGTTGACATCGCAATCATTCGCCAGATTCAATAAGGTAAGTAAGAAAGAACCCGGGCTTAACTTGGCTTGTTTCTGATAGCGCAACTTCAAATCTTCACTTAATTCCAACAAAGGCAATGTTTGTGCATCTTTACAAACCAACACATTTCTAACATGCTCGGCCAATCCTAGTATAAAAGTATCCGCCTCAAAGCCATTACGTTGTACTTCATCAAAAATCAACATCACTTTCGCCATGTCTTCTTTCAACAGTGCATCTACAACTCGGAAAAAATAATCATAATCTAAAACATTCAGACTTTCGATCACATTCTTATAAGTCAACAACGTTTTTCCACTTTCGTCTGCTGAAACACCACTTACGATTCTATCAAAAATAGACAAGGCATCTCTTAATGCGCCATCTGCTTTTTGCGCAATGATATGCAAAGCAGCTTCTTCTGCTTCCAAGTTTTCTTGTGTACAAATTCCTTTCAGATGCGCTACCATAGCGGAAACCTGAATTCGACGAAAATCAAAAATCTGACAACGGGAAAGTATTGTTGGAATTATCTTGTGCTTTTCAGTTGTTGCTAAAATAAAAATAGCATAAGGAGGCGGTTCCTCTAGTGTTTTTAGAAAAGCATTAAAGGCCGAAGAAGATAACATATGGACCTCATCAATGATGAATATCTTATATTGTCCTTGTTGTGGCTGAAAACGAACTTGCTCAACCAAGGCACGGATGTGATCTACACTATTGTTCGACGCCGCATCCAATTCGGTGATATTGAAAGAAGCATTGTCATTAAAAGAAGTACAGGAGTTACATTCGTTGCAAGCTTCATGATCTTCCGTAAGATTTTCACAGTTGAGCACCTTAGCCAAAATACGAGCACAAGTCGTTTTACCTACCCCTCTTGGTCCACAAAAGAGAAAAGCATGCGCCAAATGATCATTTTGTAAAGCATTTTTTAATGTCTGCGATACATGTTGTTGACCAACGACCTCATCGAATCTGACCGGGCGATATTTTCTAGCGGATACTACGAAGTTACTCATCTACGTTTGCTATAATTTTATCCTTCAAAGGTACGAAAATTATTTTGGAGGCCGAATTCAAAAAATCAAAGGAACATCAATGTCTTTGTTTTGTTCTTACGATAGGTCAGTGTATTTTGTGGGCTCAAATAAAATAGATATGAAAATAGCAATCGCGCAACTCAACTTCCATATTGGCAATTTCGAAGGTAATATTAAGAAAATGTTGCAATCTGTAGTAGAGGCAAAAGCTCAAGGAGCAGATTTGATTTGTTTTAGCGAATTATCAACTTGCGGTTATCCACCTAGAGATTTTTTAGAATTTGATGATTTTATAAAACAAGCAGAAGTTGCCATTGAGCAATTAGCTGCG
>CAZDTI010000150.1:0-18120 GCA_964508085.1 uncultured Saprospiraceae bacterium
AATCATTTCTATGTGCTTCTCTAATTTTCATTTCACTTTTTTATTCGTCGTAATTCTAAACGTTATTTTTGCTTTGAACGCGATTTTCAATTTTGGCTGTTTGTCGAGATTGAAAATCTGTTTTTGTTGTTTACCGATTTCGTCAAAATTGAAAACCTTATTTATTCACCGTGACTGTATAAGATTTTTGACCTATTATCGATTTTCTATTTTACAAGTACGTTCTTTTTCTTTTAATGGAAGCTAACGCTGGCATATGCATTGTTGCTTGCAGTTTTTCAATTATTCTGCTCCCAAACTTTCTCAAACTTTAATCTAAGTTCTGTTGGATGGGGATATACCACATATACAGGAATTTTAGGAAATCTCAATTCATGTATTTCTAGTAGTAAACTATATGCAGTTGGGTTTTCATCTGGAATATTATGGCCAATATATAGTCCTTTAACTAGTTCAGGTACATATTCTAATTCTCTATGTTTTTCCTTTAAGTCACATGTTATTCTCCATTCTTTCTCGTATTCCCAATGTTTAAACTTAGTTGTCAAGAAGTAATGCTGAGCAAATGGATAACTTCCTTTAATCTTAACAGGCTTTTCAGGATATATTACTCTTGTAATTGTATATCTCTTAAAGAACTGTTCTCTTAATAGTATGTCAATTCTATTCCCAAAGTTTACTGCAAACCCTCTATAATTATTTGTGTAATGTGCCCACATTAATGGACTATCAATTACTTCAGTCAAGGATGTTATACCAATATTAGAAACAACATTTCTCTTAACGGTTTTTAATATCTCCGAGGCTCGATTATTTTCAATCAAATTAATGTTACAATCAAATGGATCATTGAAATCTGAAGGCTTAGATAAATAAAAATAGTTCCTTAACAAGGAGTCAACATTATAAATATTTAGAGAATAAAACTTGTATAGTTCTGGGTGATCTTTCGAAAGCTTATCTCCTTTTTGATATGTATCCCAAGCTCCTTCATCATTTACTCTTAATGTATACTCGTTATCTATTTTGAATTCTTTCATTCGTTTATTTTTTCATAATTGCAAGCAACATCCTATACTCAAACCTTCCCCCACCCTTATTACGTACATCTCCCTTATTCCACCTATATCTACAACGTCTATTACGTATACATCACATCTCCTCAACAAAGTACAGCTTTCCTTCAAAACATCCAAAACCCGCTCCTTCCCATTTTCGTTCAATAGGGCATTGTGTGAGCTAGATCAATCAGAAAACACCATTAACATAAATATGGTTCTAGTTAATATACAGTAGATTTGGATTTTAAATGATTGGACAGATGAGGAAGATCGGTTTTTCATCTAATGTAATTTACTACGAACCTGCCCGACTACAATCAGGCGAGCAGTTCCCCAACGGTTCAAAGCTGTTGTTTTGTAATTTTATTGTTAAATAGCTTAAGCAACCAGAGACCATGAAAGCGTCCGGTTAAATCCCGGAGCATTTACCGAGCAAAAGTAGAGAACGTGGAAAAGGATATAGCTTGCAGGATCTGGACCAAGGGTTTTTAACCTTCAATTAAGTACCATTTTAAATCATAGATATTCATCACTTCTTTGTCGTATTTCCCTAATAGCGTTTTTATTATTGAATCATGATCTTTTCCTTCTTTTTCAAACCATTGGTTTTCACCAAAATCTTCCTCTTGCTTTCATTAAATTTTCATATACATCTTTTGGAATTTGTTCTTTCATTTCCTTATACATCTCTATAAAATCGTTGTTTCCTTCACTCCGCTTTCTAATCAATTTACCTTTTCCCAATAAGACATTATTGTAATTCCAACTGAGCTCGAAAGTTCTAATTGAAGTATCGGAAAGTCATCCTTCAACAAACTCAGAACAAGCACACCTTTTTCTCCAGTAAGCTCGCAATCATATCAATGTGCTTATTTACTTAGAAGGAATAGCCAAGTGTAAGATTACCATTAAAAAAGATTCCGGTATCTTCCGACCTTGGATAAGATTCGTCGGGAAATATTATTATGCCAGTCCCCAACTGTATATTGTAAAATAGCCCCTTTTTACCCAAATCCCCCTTGTAACCACTATAAAATTCTGGAACAATATAAAAATCAGAATAGTCATTACCATCGACTACATTATTTCTGATTCTCACAAATTCTGGGTAGAGCGCTAATTCACTATTTATTCCTTTCCACCAAAAATGTCGGTATCCAACGGCAATGGCAAACATTGACTTGTCCCCTTCATCATCCGAAAAAGCCCATGGACGGTAATTAATGCTCGATATAAATTCTCCTTTCATTCCATTCTTTAAATGGACTATTTGTCTCCCATATTTTACTTGATAAATCTTAGGAATAAAGGGCCAAATTAAATTGAGCTCTACACTATTTTCCCGGGCTGAATCCTCATTTTGGGCATTCAACGGTGCTAATGAAAGGGCTGTAAGTGTCAAAAATAATAAAATAGATTTTTTCATCTTTTAAATGGATTGGTTAAAATCCAAAAATAAAGCTTTAGCTAGGGTTGTTTTTTGCCATTTGGCAAAAAATTAGAGTGAAGTAAATTTTTTCGAATTCTACTTAACGAATATTGCGTTATCCCAAGATAGGAAGCTATATGGCTTAGGGGGACATTGTTTACGAGGTTCTCGTGGGTTTTTAAAAAATCTAAGTATCTCGTGGTCGCATCCTGGTTAATCATTTCAGTTTTATACTTTACTTTTTCTAACAACTTGGATTCAAGTATGCTACTGACAATTTTATCCCAATTTGTAATCTGGTTGGATAAATTAACCATCTTTTCCTTGGTAATGACGACAAGTTCAGAGTCAACCTCGGCCATAATAGAGGTATCAGATACCATGTCTTCATTATAACTTTTCAGGTTGGTGGCAAACTGTCCTTTACTAATAAAATAATTAGTAATATCCTTTCCTTCAGAATCATAATGATACGTTCTTAAAATCCCTTTTGCTACAAAACCAATTTGGTGACAACGTATTCCTGCTTCTAAAAAATGCTTTCCTTTTTCAATTTGAAGCAAATTGCAGTTCTTAATAATTAACTGTTTCTCAATCTCCGTCAATCTATAATACTGTTCTAAATAAGAAAATAATTTATCCATTATTATAACTTTTATATTGATAGCGGGTTATTGCATCTTACGATTCATAACATACAAATTACATGGCAAGTGATATTGCCTGCATCTGCTGACAGTAAGCAGCCTACACATTGTTGCAAGCGTGTACTTTTGCTCTTTTAATGCTTATCTTTTATCTTTAGCATTCCTAATAGCCAAAGCCTTCTGCTTTATCCAATGAATCGAAATATTAACTGGTGCTGTAGTATTCGCAAAAGCAGTGTTATGGCCTAATGTTGAGAATAGGGAATACTCAAAAGACTTGCCTTGAGCTTTAAATGTATTAAGGTCCTCTATACATATGCCTACTGGAATCTGTATATCATTTTCCCCAAAAAGCCAGAGTCCTGGAATTGAAATGGCACTTAGAGATTCTTTTGGATCGGTAGCTATAAATTGATATCGGTCAGGATCGTTTTTGATATGTTCCCGCGCGTCTGCCTCGCTATGATTTTCCCAAAAATCAGTTTGTCCATTAGTGTAAAACTGAAATCTAAGTTGTTCCAGCGTTGTAATTGTAGGGCAACTAAACAAAACCATGAATTCTACTAATGGGTTTTTGTTTGCAGCAATTGGGATTATCCATCCTGCTTGACTAAACCCAAGGAGCCCAATAGGGATATCTTTGGTCCGCTGTTGAAGTGTGTTCACAGCAGCACTTGCATCTTTCGCCAATAGCGTAAGGTTAGTAGAATCAATGTTGTTGGTTCCTACCTCCGGACCAGCATATACTCCGCCTGATTCCCCAACGCCACGTTTATCATAGGTTAGTACGGTAATGCCATTTTTAGCCAAAAGTTCTGCAAACTCGGTCATCCGAGGTACCCGATCTGAACCATGAACAATGACTACAGCTGCATGAGCATTTTTAGGCTTATAGATGGTTCCGGCAAGATTCACTCCTTCACTCTTAAATTCAACATTCTCCGCTATGGAGTCTAATGACTGAGCTTTTACCTGATTCAATGGTAAAAAGAGTAGCAACAACAAAAAGGACCTTCCGAAAAAAATGGGACAGCCCTTTAACCTTTCAACTGCTTTGATGTATATCGAACTAATATTTCTTTTGGTCATAAAATATTTTTATAGATTTCTTCATCCGTATTTTTGGTTGCAAACGAAGGGGCTAGTATAATTGGCGTGACCAACTTTTGCTGAGCATGATCGTCCTAATACTTCGTTGGATCGTTGTATTTATTCTTTTAAAACTTCAAATTCTTCACTGGTCATGCTAGGGATGAATTCTACGATTTTGTAATCTGCTAAGTCATTAATTTGGAATGGGTCTTCCTCAAGAACTTGAAGTAACGCTTCTTTATTTTCTATTTTACTCAATATCACTCCACCAGTTCTAGGCACCTTCCTTCCTGATGCGATGAATGCTTTATTTGCATATTGCTTTTTTAAGTACTCAACATGTTCTTCCAAGTATTCATCTACCTTTTCGAGTTCCACTTTATAGGTCAATTCAATTACAAACATTGTTTTTATTTTTTTATAGTTGTCTAAGTTACTATAGATTTAGACGTTTTGGAAACGTAGTGATTTTAACAAAGAAATATGTTTTGTTAATTTCAGTATTTATTTTTTAATTGAAAATAATGGGAAGGTATATGCGAGGTAACCAGCTTTTGCTGAGCTTGTTCGTCCTAATACATCGTTGGGCGTTTTGTTTATTCTTTTGGAGGACATTGACTTTTGGTTGTTAGCTTAGGTTTTACTTTTCTACATTATTCGAGGGAGTCTTCATTTTTTGGTGAACGCAAAGTTCGCTAAGCACGCAAAGTCCTCACTACGAAGCTATTATATTTTACGCTTTCAATTTGGACACCATTTATTAAAGATCCTCTTATTCGAGTACTATTGTCTTTGTTGATATTCCCTTATTTGTTTTCACGCTTACAAAATACACCCCTTTCGTTTCATTCTTCAAATCAATAGTTATTTCTGAGTCAATAATTATTTTTTGTAGAATCACTTTTCCAATAATATCTACAATTTTAACACTATAAATATCTTCTCCTTCTATAATAAAATTGTTTTCGGTTGGATTAGGATAAATTCTGATAGATGTTTGATCTAATTCGTCAATTCCAATAAGACCAGCATTGCTATATATCTTTACATGTCCAGAACCATTTCCATTTCCTGCATTAAAATCTGCACCAATAGCCACCATAGAGCCATCAGCGTTTAAACTAACGGATGTTCCTGAACGATCTCCAGGGGCTTCTCCCTCAATGTCACTTCCAATTTGTATCCATACTCCTGAATTATTCTCGTAAACCCTTACAATTCCTGCTTCATCACCATTTGCATCATGGCCATCTGCACCAATAGCCAATATAGAACCATCATCACTTAAACTAACTGATCTGCCTAAATAATCAAAAGCAGCATCTCCCTCAATGTCATTTCCAACCTGTGTCCATACTCCTGAATTATTCTTGAATACCCTTACTTGCCCATCATCAAATCCATTTACATTAGTACCTATTGCTCCAATAGCGACCACAGAACCATCAGCGCTTAAACTAACGGATCCACCTGAAGTATTAAAAGCAGTTTCTCCGTCAATATCACTCCCAACTTGTGTCCATACCCCTGAATTATTCTCATAAACCCTTACATGTCCTGACGCATTTCCATTTCCTGCATTAATACGTGCACCAATAGCGACCACAGAACCATCAGCACTTAAACTAACGGATCCACCTGAATTATCGCCAAGAGCCTCTCCCTTAATATCACTGCCAAGTTGTGTCCATACTCCTGAATTATTCTCGTAAACTTTTACACGTCCAGTGAAATCATCATAACCATCTGCACCAATAGCTACGATAGAACCATCTGCGCTTAAACTAACGGATCTACCTAAATAATTAAGAGAGGTATCTCCTTCAATATCACTTCCAATTTGCGTCCATACCCCTGAATTGTTCTCATAAACCCTTACTTGTCCTGTCGAAAATTCATTAGTTATTGCACCAATAGCAACCACAGAACCATCAGCACTCAAACTAACGGATTCACCTGAGCCATCATAAGCAGCTTCTCCGTCAATATCACTTCCAATTTGTGTCCACAGTCCTGAATTATTCTTGTATACCCTAACATGTCCAGAAAAATCTCCACTTCCACCACTATTCCAAGGTGCACCAATAGCGACTACAGAACCATCAGCACTCAAACTAACGGATTCACCTGAATTATCACCAGAAGCCTCTCCTTCAATATTGTTTCCTATTTGAACCCATTGTGCATTTACCGTTATAGTAGTTATTAACATTGCTGCAAATAACATAACTCGTTTAGCTTCTTTCATTATTTAATTTTAAAATGATGACATCGACTTTTCCACTTTCTCATTTTTTCTTTTAATTGAAAAGTATATGCGACGTAACCAGCTATTGCTGGACATGGTCGTTATACAATATTGAGTGTCGTGCTCTTTTATTTATCAATTAGAAATTCTTTGAGTTGTTGTTTTCCTCTTTCCAAGATTATTTCATAGTGAAAGGGATATACATTTTGGAAATCATATCCTAATAGATTTTTACAGCTTTTGATTCTGTTTTCAAGATTTTCGTAATCTGATTGAACCTCTTTGGTAAAATCTCTTATTTCTCCATCCTTATCTCCATAGAAAGTATCTCCTGAGAAAAGGGATTTTGTTTTCTTTTCTAAAACACAAATACTTCCTTCACTATGTCCGGGTGAATGAATTACTTCAATCGTACTACCAAATTTGGGCATTTCGATAAATAGCACATCAGGTTTCATTCTAATCCAAGGATGGTTTTCATCATTTTTGTGAGCATATACTTTCAAGCCAATTTCCTTTTGCCATTTAATTCCATCATCAATGCCACACGAACCATGTGAAATAATTGCATATGGCGGTTTGTTGAATGACAAAATGAATTCTTTCACTTTTTCTGAATAAGTAGGAATATCAAAAAGCAATACTTTGTCAGGCAATTCTATTAAGTAGGTATGGACTTTTTCGCCATAGAAATATTGATTATTAATTTCATAAATATTCTCTTGTAGTTTTGAGAATGCTGAGTCTGGTTCAACATGGCAAGCGTTTAAGATTAGATAGGTCATCAATAGGTATTTGCTCATTGTTTTGATTTTTTTCTTCATGACCGCATCTCCTGTGCTTGATAAGAAGTGGACTAAAAAACATTACACTTCCGGTTCACTACTATTTTCAATAAATGGTTAACACTTGACTATTCCTCTAAAGTCGCCATTAACTATACTCCGTATTATCTGGTTTCCTTTATTTATTTGGTTCTAGATGATTTCATTTGGTCATTTTGCATTCTGGTTCCCGGTATCGGACTAATGTGGTCAACTTAAGAAAGTAGAGAGAAAGGCTTTCAGAACTTTTGCACTGCTCTTTTCCTCTCACGAAGTTCCGAAAACCAGCCATACAACAGTTTTCGACCAAATGAATTCACTTAGCACCATTTATTTATTTAAATTCAGCAATTGTTATTAAATTCTTACTCTTTATAGTTCCTTCTTTATAGCAACCATACCATTCAGATGCATTGGGAATATTAACCATTTCTTTCGTTGCTTTTTTTCCATCTTCTTCAGTTTCCCAATAGACAATGTCTGTATAAGTTCCATTGTTGTTGGTATGGATTTCCCATTTAATAAATCCATTTTGGTTTTTCATCCAATCGTCAACTATTCGTTTCGCAATTGTAATCAGTTGCTCTTTTGAAACGCCTTTAGCCAACTCATATGTAATAACATCTTTGTACATAAACTATATTTTTTTAATAAACTCTTTTTAATTGTTCGCTTTCCTTGATTGTCTTTTCAAGTCTTGACAGTTGTGTTTTCTCTTGTTTAGCAGACATAATTCTATGAATCATTTTCTTTTGATAGGAAGGCGCTTGAGCTCTGAAAAAATCCCATGCTTTTTTATTCGACTTGAATATCTTTTTATACTTGGCAGATAACTCAACTACTTTTTGTTCGTAGGCATATATTTTAGACTTGCTTTCCTTTCTCAACTTATAACTGCTCAAGCCGGACGGTTGCATTAACCCGCTTTCAATAAGCACTTCCATTTTTTTTATATTCACAGCACTCCAATTACTTGTGCTTTTTCTTGGTGTAAACCGGATGCAATACCGCTCATGATCTATCGATTTTCGAACGCCATCAATCCAGCCAAAGCAAAGTGCTTCATCCACCGATTGCGACCAACTCATACTTCGTTTTTTACTTTTTACTTTGTAAAATCCGACTATCAATTCTGTTTCATTGTTGTGGTTTTCCGACAACCACTTTCTGAATTCTAATGGTGTGGAGAAAAATAATGGTTTCATTTTTTATTAATTGCTGGTAAGGACAGCTATGCTGTCATCATTTATTGTTGTTGGTAATTTTTTATTTTCGCTTTGATTTCAGATAATCTTTTTTCCGTGAATTCATTATGGTCCTTTAGCAAGCTATAGTTTTTTATTATTTCATCCATGATTTCAGGTTTCTCCATTAGTTTCAATAGCTCGAATTTCCTGACCAGGAATGCCATTTCAGGTTCATTTACTATTTTCTTCTCATTTTCATTATAAGCTTCTTGAAGAATATTATTTGCCATTTCAAAATTCCCTGCCTTTTTGTAAAGTTCGACGAATCTTAAATTATTGAAATAGTTATCTGGCGAATTTGATTTAATACTTTCCATCTTTTCAATTGCTTCATCATATCTTTCTAATTCGATTAAGTTGTTTGTGATCCCAACTTCAATCGACTCCAATTGTTTTTCTTTTCTCTTCGCATTATATTTTGATGGTATGCTACTCTTCAGGTTCTTTAAAATTTCAATTGCTTTTTCATATTGACCAAGCTCTTGTTTGATTCTTACATTTTTCCAAGAGAAATCATAAAATACCTTTTCATCGCTAACTTCAAGTTGTAGTACTTTCTCAATACATTTTTCATAGTCAATCTGCATCTCCCCCCTTGATTTATAAACCTCAATTAAATGTGCTTCCTTTGTCTTTTCATTGAAAAATAGTTGACCTTCGGAAGGATAACTTAGTAAAAGAGAAAGCTTCGTGCATTTTTGTCTTCTTAACCATGAATTTTCAGGTTCTATTTCTATCGCTTTATCAATTGAGTTGATTGCACCATCAAAATCTGTTATTTGATATTGCATTGCTGACAAGTACGACCAACCTTTTGAATTGCGAGGATATTCAAACAATAATTTTTTGAAAGCTTCAATAGCATTTAGTTCTTTACCTTTTTGATGATAAAGCTTATGTGCATTACTTATGAGTTCATCTTCTGTCATTAAGTTATTTTTAAATTTTACTTTTCAAAAAGTCGATTTAAAGTAAACTGGCTCCATATCTGTCGAATTTAATTTATGTATGAATTTATACTCATTTCGATTTTTTACTTGCTCATAACACAAAAGGATCTCAGGCTACTCCTAGGTACCTACATTTGAGTCAAACCTGTCTTCAGATGCCACCACGACCAAAGTCCTACATTCATAACAATACATTCACAAAATACAAAACAACTACCCACACGCCTTCTCCAAGGTAGCCATATTCTAAAAAAGCACCAAGTCTAAATCCGCTTTTTAACTTTTTCAAACTTAAACACCTCTTGTAAAAAGTCGTTGCGGCACCAACCTAAGACTTACTGGCGACTTTTCGAGCAGTTACATACTAAAATCCAAAATAAAATAGCTTTCAAAGCAATCATTCTGTGCATATAGACATCTAAAAGAAAGGTGAATCAAAACCAAAACAAAAACTATGTCTATTAGATATATTATACTGCTTATTATTCTTGCTTTTTCTATGAGTCAAATCCATGGTCAACCTATTCCCTGTGAAGATCCAGCAGAAATGACTTCTTTTTGTGCAGATGCTTGTGTCATTTGTGATATTGACGGATTTACAGGACGTCATGAATCGTCAATAGTTGGGGAAGCGCCTCCCGGCTTTGAAGGAGATTGTACTTTCAATGCACATAATATGCAATGGATTGCATTCATCGCTGGTAGTGTTGATCTTTCTATAGAGTTAGCCGTTTCAAATTGTGAGCTAAATGTCGGTTTAGAATTTGGTTTATATAAAGGAATAAATTGTGAAAATTTTGTTCGAATTTCAAATTGCTTTGGCGGTGCCACTGGTGGTGGCGGCGGAGGCGGAGGAGGTGGTGGAGGTTCAATTAATCCTGGCCAAAGCGGAACCATTAACAATACAGAGCCTCTCGTCATCGGTCAATACTACTACATTGTAATGGATGGTGGCATGGGCGATAATTGCGATTGGACATTTACGGTATTATCTGGTAGTACTGCAGTAGCACCGCTTACTACTTCCGGAATTATTGAAGGATCCAATTCTACTTGTCCGGAGGTTTTGCAACAATATTTTATAGAGCCACCTCTTGGTGCAACAGAATTTGAATGGACTATAAATGGGGTAAACGAAGGTGTCAATGCGCCAAATTTAGACTTCACTTTTTCAAACGATGGCGTCTATACGATTTGCGTAACCGCAAAAAATGCCTGTGATCAAGCATCGCCTACTTGTCAGGAAATAGTAGTTGAATCCATACCCGTTACAGAAATTATAGACCAAATTTGTGATGGAGAAAGCTATGAAATTGCTGGTGAGGTCTTGACTCAGGGTGGTAGTTATGTTTATGATCTTACAAGTGTAGATGGCTGTGACAGCTCTGTAGTGCTTAACCTAATGGAGGTCGCGACACCAATGCTCGATTTGGATTTACAAATCTGCGAAGGAGATACCATTTTCATTGCAACAGTGCCATATACGAATACTGGAAATTACCAGGAAGTGTTAACTTCCTATCAAAATTGCGATAGCATCATTAACCTTCAACTAACTACAATCGTATGCAACATTACTAGTAACGATCAAGCCATTCCAGCAATCTGTAACGGAGAGGCAAGCGGAATGATTGAGTTCTTTGTTGAAAATGGAACACCTCCTTTTTCCTATTCCTGGAATGACTTAAATGGACAATATGCTGGAAGTGGTTCAAATCTTGACCTCGGGGAAATCATAACCATTCAAAATATACCTGCCGGAACATACCTGATCAACATAGCCGATGGTTTTGGCAATTTTGATGTGATCATTTCTGAAGTTAGCCAGCCGGATGTTTTATCTATTGACTTCAACCCCTCAGATTACAATGGTTGGAACCTCAGCTGTGATGACAGTGGTGATGGCCATTTATTGGTGGAGGCTTCCGGAGGTGTGCTCCCCTATAATTACGACTGGAGCAATGGAGCAATGGATGACTTTATCACCTCCCTAAGCTCCGGCATTTACACACTAACACTAACGGATATGGTGGGCTGTTCCATAGAAGAAAGCTATGAACTAACTGCCCCAGAACCAATAGTGCTACTCGCAGAATTTCAAGATCCAGGCTGTTCCGGGCCTTTAACAGGTACTGTCTTTACAACTCAGACCTCAGGAGGAACAGGAAGTTATCAGTATAGTTTAAACGACAGTAATTTTATTGATGATTCTGATTTTGAAGGATTAGGTGCAGGTATAAATACAGTAGCAGTTATGGATGAAAATGGATGCCTTTCCAGCATCTCTGATACATTATTGGCACCGCAAATACCCACCATATATTTTGCTGATTCTCTTGAGGTTTCTCTCGGATCGCCAATCTACCTTAACCCCTCCGTAGGGTTTGTAGATTTAGACACTGTGAATTGGTCATCAAGTGAACAATTGGAATGTCCTGAATGTCTTCAGCAAAATATAGTTCCATTGAATAGCGCTTTCTATATCCTTGAGGTAAGTTCTGTTGATGGTTGCATGGATACGGATAGTATTTTTGTTCAAGTCAATAAATTCAGACAAGTTTATATTCCCAATGCTTTTTCACCAGACTTTGATGGTTTCAATGATTACTTTACCCTTTATGGAGGAGTAGAAGTAATGACTATAAAACACTTACGTGTTTTTAATAGATGGGGTGCGCTGGTCTACCATGGTCAGGACATTAGAAATGGCATAACATCCGATGGATGGGATGGAACATTTAAAGGCCAACCATTGAATACCGGTGTCTATGCTTGGATTGCGGAAGTGCAATTTATTGATGGTGTTGTGAATAGGTATTCGGGGGATATTTCTATTCTAAAATAATTAATAGGAGTTTTTTCAAGGGTTTAGTATTGTTAGAAGTGGCTTATTTCATTGTACAAGTGCTTTAATTTCATTTCCTATTTTTTCAATTTCAAATTTAGAAACTGCTTTCATTTTTTTATTTGTAAGATGAATATGAAAGTAAAAGTAGTTATCCCTGAAATCTGTTTCATCTTTAACTATTAACTTTTCTGTTCCATTTGAAAAGATAATAAATGGCCCATCCCAGAATTCAAATGATGAAATGGTATCGTTTGATTTTAAGAACTTAAAACCTTTAGAATTTAAATACGCCCTGTTTAGCTTTTCTATTTCCACTATTCTTTCATTACGTAAAACTCTAGTATTTATTTTTATCTTTTTAATCCTATCTTCCTTAAACCACTCTTTCGTAGTTAGAAATTTCATATTGATTTTCAAGAGATTAGCTAATCTTTCAAAATCTGAAATTAAAATTTCGTCTTTTCTATTGTTTGTTTCTTGAGTCAATTTTATTAATTCTTCTAAATTGATTGCACCTTCTGAATGATTGTATTCAACAGGAATTCCATTTTTTAACTTTCTGATTTCTAAAGCTATTGAACTTCCACTTAGACCTTCTCCTTTTCCAATCTCTATTTGAACGAAATTATTTATGTATGAAACTATCTTAAATTGATAATCTAATGCAAAAAAACCAGTTGTTTCTTCATTTACTATTTCGAAGTTGAAATCTCTTTGTAAAAACTGGAATTGCGATTTGATTATTTGAAAGATGGTCATTTTTTTCTTTTTGCTTGCAGCTAGCCTTACTGCGATTCAAGTCTTCTTTTCATCTTAGAAGGAGATAAGTTTCCGTATTTATCGACAAGTTTAACAAAGTGTTCACATTCTTATATAATTTTCATACCCACCCCATATCTCTCATCTCTATCAGTACCATCGCTTCGTTCTACTATTTCAATTTGCTACAGGGAGTCGACAAGCGATGTAATCGCCCAAACCGTCAGACTCTCACCGAACGCATAACTGTAAATCGTGTATTAACGGCTGTCTTTCTTTATTGCTTTGCGCCCCAAAGCGACTTAATTTGGTTTAAGGTTTTTATGATAGAATCGAATTGGATTCTTTTCACTTTATATACAGCATTCTCTCCTATTCTGAAGTAGAAGCTTGCTACTTTTTCTTTGTTAGTGCTTTCTGGGATAAAGGAGAAACAGTTATGACTAAGGATAAGAATAATAGGATAGTTTTTTTCATGTTTTAATTTTTTGTTACGTTTATATTTTTTATTTAATTTGTCTACGTTTTGATATTCCTTCTTCCCCCTTCTATTTACCTTGTTAAAACAACTTTTATAGGTTCTAAATCCATTACGGTAATAGATTGGGTTTCCAAAATAGCCGCTATCAGGTAAGACTAAAATAAAGCACAACTAATTTAAAATTCGATTTTCTTTTTTCGCTTTATTCTCAAGGATTGAGCCTATTATTAAGCCTAACAAAATCCCTATTGGTAAGCCATAAATTAAACTACCGAATACGAATCCCCAAGGCAGTCCCAATGCTAAACCTAATGGGATCCACTGAGAAAGGTAAGTTCCTTTCTCAACAAGATTATATTTCTTTTTGATTGTCTTTTTGAATACTGATAGGGCTGAGGAATAATTTTCAAAAGTTATTTTTTCGCCTTCCTTTTTTTCAGGTATCGAATCAAAAATCATTTCGATTTTTGATTTAAACTCTTTTAATTCTAAATCGACACTAATTTTTCCAGGGATTATTTCTATAGCTTTTTTTAAGTAATTGTATCCAATTTTTGATTTCTCTTGACCTGTGAAATTCGACGTATTTAATTCTAATTTCTCCAATTGTAAATTAATCCATCCTTCGATTTTCATAACGTGTTTTGTTTTTATTTATTACACATAACGATTTGCATACCCACCGTATCAACGTTTAGCCGATATTGAGGAGTATGCTTAATTGCCTTCCGCCTTTTATTTTGTATTTATACGTTCCGACTGTTTTCCTTAAAAGAAGGTCTTCTTTAGGGAGAAATTGATTCAACGTTTTTTCAACTCAACTCCAATCAAAGCAAATCAAATATCCAAGAACAACTATTAATAAACCCTCTAATTATGCCTCAATTCAATTCCTTCAGTTGCAATTTCGATTCGCTCGATCATTAGAGAATTGCCTTCTGCATCTAGATCAGACCAACTTAAACGAACAGGAACAGCATTTTTAGCAACCCATTCCACAATAGGTTCACTCTTCTCATTAAGTAAACTAATAACGATCGTTCTTCTAAATATAGAACCAGTTTCCTCTCCTTCTTCAAAGAAAAAGGTTGATTTCCACCAATCATAAAAATCATTGTCACCCCGCATAAGAGGTCTTTCCAAAATAAAGTTTTCAAATACTTGTTGACCTGGTTGAGTAGTATCCGAATGATTCTTAGAATTTCCGATTCTTCCTTCAATTATTTCGGTACTTATTCCAAGGTTGCGTACTTTAGAAAAACCAGTCTTTTTGCCCTCTCCCCATTGAACTTGGAAGTTAAAGTTAGGTAATGCGTAATCCGCCATTTTTTTTTGATTTTTTAGGTTATATAAATTATCAGACTTTGTTCATCAAAAGAGTTCCGTCCCTATAAAATTCACGGAACTATTCGTTGGTAAATCTTTATAGATGTCAAAATTATGAACCGTTTTTTGTTCGAATTCCTTTTTTGCTTCGTCCTTATAATTCACACGAATGGAAAGATCTTTTTGTTTTAAGTGGTAAAAAAAGACGCTTAAAGGATCTACAAATAACTCTATTTTTTTTTGTGGAGCGAGATAAGGAATATTTTTGATCAGAGGAAGCTTTGCTATATTTTTGCTACCATTGTTTCCCATTAAAGGACGACCAAATTCGGTACGAACTTCGTAAGCAGGTTTATAGGACAAGTTATAAATCGAAAGGTAAAGGGCTTCCTCTTTTACAATAAAGTCGACGAGAACATTTGGTTGCAGGTATATTGCCGAAAGCCGAGGGCTGAACAAATTGCGTAGCATTATCACTGGTTTTTAAGGGTTTGTGATTTAAAGGTAATAAATTCCTAACAATTCAAGTGGACAAAATAATCAATAACTTACGGCGGTCTATTTTTAAGATATCCTTCGCTGAAAAAATACTCCTTATCCTAAGAACCCGCCCGGAAGACTTCGGTCGGTCGAGCTCCGTTTTTCCAGACTCGTCTAAAATCAAAACTGCTTTGCTAAAAATACCGAATTACTTCTATAGCTTTTTTTAAGTAGTTGTATCCAATCTTTGATTTCACTTGATCTGTGAAATTCGAGGTATTTGATTCTAATTTCTCTAATTATAAATTAATCCATTCTTCGATTTTCATAACATGTTTTGCTTTCAATTCTAAGCCTTTGATATTCACAACTTATTTGGTTTATGTAAAAGGTAAAATCCATCAGATGAACTTTTCAAAAATATTCAATCAATTCCCCATATTTATTCCTAATATATCCAAACTTTCCTTTTGCATATTCTACTAAATATAAATCATCAAATTTTTGAACTATTTTATGGTAGGATGGCTCCACGAATTCTTGTATCGCCTTTATTTTTAAAGTACTGCTATACCTTTCTGACAAGTTCATTAACCCCCATAAACCATCTTTCTTTATTTTGATCATCGGCTCATAAGTATCTGTAAAAAAGTTTTCACAATTGAACAATTCTATTTCATCGTATAAAAAATCAGTACATATCTCGAAATCTGTTTCCTGATAATTCAGCGTTTTACAAATTGATATTTTATTGTTAGTACCATATAATATTTTCGTACGCCCAGAATTGAAAGAAGCAACAGAGTCCACTTTCAGTCTGATAGTCTCTATAAAAGGTCTCCGAGATTGAATTTCATTTTTCCTAAGTGTAATTAATTCAAGATTAAATGTATCGTTATAAATTGAATCTTCGGAAGGAATTTTCACCCTCTTACCCCAGCAATGTCCCCCAAAACCAAATCCACATACATAGATGCGATCTCCTCTCAATTTTTTAGTTATTTTCCCTTTTTTAGAAAAGAAATATTGTTCGTTTTGCTTGAAGAGCACTCCTTTTCTACCTTTAGTTGTTGAAATAGTATAATTCGGAATAGAATCATATATTATCGGAATAATAAGCTCCCCTTTTTCATTAATTACTCCGTATTTAGATTCTTTTTTTACGCTGGCGTGCGGCTTGTTATTTTTCCCCAAATAGAGGTTAAACAATCCAACCATATCGTATTCCGGTTTTATTAAAACTTCTTTTTCTTCGTTTATATAACCCCATAAATTTTCCTTCTGATAGGGCACTAAGTCACTTTTGTAACTTTGACAAAATGCAGTAAAGTAAAATAGACAAAATGGTAGCAGTAGGATGATTTTTTTCATTCTTAAGTTTAAGGATAAATATTTCAGGTACCAGGTGAGTCGTTTACTATTTTTTGCCCTGTGTTTTTTTTTCATTTCTTTTTTGTCAATGTCGCCTTCATAATATGATATAAGTCATAGCTTGTTATTTCTGGCATTGTATCATTTTCAATTACTTGGTTCCCACTAATCCTTATTGGCTCAGAATAATTTGAAGTGATCTCATATTCTAAGGTTTGATTAATCATACATATTCGAGTTTGCAAATCACTTCCCATTCCTCCAAATCTTGTATACAAGCAATTATCATTAAAATAAGTGTCTAGGATAATACTATTTTGTTCATCAATTGCTAGGTGATATTTAGATCTATCAACAACTATTAATTGATAGTTCCTTTGGTCAGGTTTATCAATATTTCGATTATAAGATATCACAAAGTTCCAAGTTGAGTCTTTCGTTGTTATCTCAAGCGACATTGGAAAAGATTCAATTTGTTGATTATATGCCCAGATATCAACTATTCCTTCCCATTTCCCTTCCCATTCATTTGGAATAATTTGACCATTAATCCGAAGTGTAAAAAGTAAAAAAAGCAGGACTAGTTTTAATCTATTCTTATTCTCCATTATTCAGCAAATTATGATCTAAAGATAATTACCCAATCCGTAACCATGACTATTATATCTTTTGTTAGGGATTCGTTTTTATTTCATTGGTTCTGCCCAGTCAGAATTTCTTATAAATAGGGTATATATTTTCCGCCAGTAACATATTCCCAAACATGGAAACCTCCGTACAATAAACAGATCATTAAAATCAAGCCGACGAAAATTTTTCCTACAGTTTTAAATATTTTTATCTCATTTTTTCTTTTTTACATTCGCAATCCATCTACTCCTTATTGCATCCCAATTTAACCTTGACATCTCTGAAACATCCTTTAACAAGATCAACTCCTCTTCGTTAAACCTGAAAGCTATTTCTCCTAAATTGTCCATCATGTTTTCTAATCCAATTAATAATTCTCCATATTTTATAAAGTGTTTTGTTTCTTTTAACACAAACTCAACACTTTCTATATTTGAATTCACATCTTTTTGTGCAATTCGATTTTCGATAGATTTTAATATTTTTTTCATTTTCCTTTCTCCTAATGAAAACAATCGAATTTCTTCCGACATGTTTCCTAGATTGACATCTTTACTTTTTTGCTTATTTGAGTAGTTCTTATTTTTAGCATAAAGAATTGTTTCTCTTACAATATATGGTGTTACTACAAATGGAAAACTATAATAACTACTCTCTTTATGTAAAGTATCATAATTAAATTTAGCGAAAAGTTTCTTACCAATTGAATTTTCTACTGTGAGATTAA
>CAZDTI010000151.1:0-1888 GCA_964508085.1 uncultured Saprospiraceae bacterium
TGAACCAATCGGAAAGTTCAAAGTCAAAGTTGACGCTGTGCATATAATTGAACAATGACTTTCGGAGGCCAGCGGCATATTTTTCATGTTTTGCGCCAAACGGATCTTTATGTTCTAAATCGTTTTCTGCAAAACCGTCGAAATGAGGGCCGACTCTTTCCACTTGAAAAGCCGAAGGATCAAGACCAACGGGACTGTGCGCTGTCATGGCGAAACGATGCCAGAAGCCAGATTTCACCGCCCCCTCTTCGAAGAGTTGACGCACCATTTCTAAAGCATCTATCGTTTCCTGATCCGTTTGCGTTGGAAAACCGTACATGAGGTAAGCGTGTACCATGATGCCTGCCTTGGTGAAGGAATTAGCCACTCGGGCTACTTGTGCAACGGTTACCCCTTTTTTAATCAAATCCAGTAAGCGGTCAGAAGCCACTTCCAATCCTCCAGCAATGGCGATACAACCAGAAGCACTCAGTAAGCGACATAGATCGAGGGTAAAACTTTTTTCAAAACGGATATTCGTCCACCAGGTAACAGTGAGCTTACGTTTTAAAATTTCAATAGCCAAATCACGCATCAATGCGGGTGGTGCTGCTTCATCGACAAAGTGAAAACCAGTTTCGCCCGTTTGAGCAATGATAGTTTCCATCCGATCGCAAAGCATTGCGGCAGTAAGTGGTTCGTAGTTTTTGATGTAATCCAGTGTGACATCACAGAAGGTGCATTTGCCCCAATAGCAGCCGTGAGCAAGGGTTAATTTGTTCCAACGACCATCCGACCAAAGGCGGTGCATCGGATTCATCACTTCGATAACAGAGAGGTATTTATCGAGTTGAAAATCGCTGTAATCTGGCGTTCCAGTTTCTCGCTGAGCGATGTCCAATTCTGTAGTATTATTGTGATAACAAACGACACCATTCGTCAACGCAAAGGTTCTTTTAAGCTGAGAACGATCTCTACTTCCCGAAAGGTGTTCCAACAAAAAAGCCAAAGGAGCTTCGCCATCATCGAGACAAACGAAATCAACAAAATTAAACAAACGCTCTTCAGAAAGACTGCGCAACTCTGTATTGGGATAACCGCCGCCCATAATCACGGAGACTCCTGGATATTCTTTTTTGATGAAATCACCGCAGATTAAAGCAGCGTACAAATTCCCTGGAAAGGGCACAGACAAACATACAGCATCCGGTTTTTCTTTTTCCATCAAGTCAACTAACAATCCTTTTAACATCATTCGAATCAAACTGTCCGGTTCGTCCAAGGCGTCCTGAATAGGATCGAAAGAAGAAGCACTACTACTCAATCGCTCTGCATAACGACTGAAACCAAAGTGCGGATCGATGCATTCCTTGATCAAATCCCCCATGTCTTCGAGATAGAGTGTCGCTAAGTGACGGGCTTTGTCTTGTATTCCCAAAGTTCCGAAGGCCCAATCCATATCATCTATCGTTTCAAAGCGGGAAGCTTCCGGCAGGTAATTTCGCTCGCAGATACTGTGCGCAAGCGTTGGGTTTTTATGTTGCAAAAATTGAATAACAGTATCTATGGTATTAATGTAATCTTCTTGCAAGTGAAATATGCGTTCGGTATTTTCAGAGAAAGGATTCTCTTCGTCTTCTACCAAAGAATTGAATATTCGCTGGAATCCTTTTTTGCAAAAAAGCGCAAGGATGACTTCTATCCCCAGGTCTGCCTGAAAGCTACTGTGCCCTTTGGTATTGAGAAAGCCTTTGATATAGGCCGTTGCAGGGTATGGCGTGTTGAGCTGAGTGAAAGGAGGAGTAAGAAGAAGAAGGTGCATTTGCTGGTTTTACAATTTACCAAGTTAAGAAAATTCAATTTTGGTAAAATTACGCTTTTTAAGGGTAAGGCATAATTAAATATTGGG
>CAZDTI010000151.1:1988-17986 GCA_964508085.1 uncultured Saprospiraceae bacterium
ACAAAGAAGCCATCACCCAAAGGCAATGGCTTCGAACAATACGATCTATATCTTTATACAGAACATTTGTCAGAAGAACATTTTGAGAGCCACTTCTGACAGTTGCTCATAGCTAAATAATTAATGTACCATCATCTTCACGAACTCCACTTCTTCTTTTTGCTGTATAGTAATCGTATAAATTCCAGGTGGAAATTTTTCTTGTAATTTAACTTCATGGTTTCCTTTCGACTTAGCCCCTAAATCTTCACGATAAACTTCTTTTCCTCTACTGTCGTAAATTTGTAGAAAAACTTCGGAAGCAGGTTGTTGAATGGTAAAACTCAGTTCACGATAATGAAGACTTGGATTCGGAATCAATATTAAAATTCCTTTCTTTCTAAGTTCAACATTTACTAAATCGGAATATTCAAATTCTCCATCAAAATCCAATTGCTTGAGCCTGTAGTAATTCATTTCTACTTCCGGTTTTCGATCTATGTAATTGTATTGTTTTTCTAATTGACTGTTTTGGGCGCCTTTTATCCATCCTATCTTTTCCCAACTTCTGGCATCCATACTTCTTTGAATTTCAAATCCTTCATTATTCAGCTCTGAAGCAGTTGTCCAGGAAAGCAATGTTTCTTCGTTTTCAAGCTCAGCAGTAAAAGTGGTTAACTCCACGGGCAAAGCACCGATAACTTCAATCGTTATATCCGTTGCATTATAACTAACCACCCAACTTCCTGGCCCTCCCGGAAGATCTAGTGTTGTAAAAGTTCCAACTCGGCTACCATATTCCATAATGGTGAATTCTGTTCCAATAGGTGGATTATACCCATCCAATAAAACGACTTTTAGTGTCCCATCCAAGGTGGCGATATTATCAACCAAAACTTTGTCATGTCCATTTACAGAACCAGCGCCTCCTTCTCCTGCCAGTTCTATTTCTATTGTACCCGTTGCGACTTGCGTAAAATGCCAATCAAAATGAAAAATACCGGGCGACATACCGGGAGCCAATATGCCATTATTTTCGAAAGCAAAGACAATACTCCCGTTTCCTTTGAATGTTCCCGTTTCTACTCCCAATTGTTCATCCATAAATACAGCATTCGTTATCATTACTCCATTGCTATTGTCAAAAAAACCATCCAATGATAAAACCGCTAAAGTTGAATTGATGGTAATGGTTCCGTTATTCGTAAATGCTCCATTGATGTAATACGTCGCATGGGTTTCCATTTCACCATTATTAACCCAAATTCCATCTTCTTGAAAAATAACCGCATTATACATAACAAAAACACCATCATTAACAACTGTTCCATGGGCGATGAATAATGGACCTGAAGGGATTTCGCAATAGGAACCTTCCGTGATAATCATCTCATCAGCGCTGTCTAATGTATAGCCAGGGAAAGAGGGTGCCCAAAGGCTGGCATTTGTAAATAGGCCGTTGCCGGTAAAGGTATAAGTAGTAGCAAGAACGGCTGTCGTTGTTAATAGACTTAGTAGGATTAGAGTGCTTAATTTTTTCATGATTTTGTCCTTTTGTTTGATGTATTCCACATTTTGTTTTTGAGGAAGTGCAAAGGAAGCCCAGGGCGTAAAAGTTTAATAAGATTACGCAATAGCATACTTTGTCCTTTTTACTCTTTTTAAATTTCCTTAGTTTTTTACAAGCAGTTTTAAAGTCCTTGAGAATTCATTGTTTTTTATTTCAACAAAATAAACTCCGCTAGACAGTGAGCTCGCGCTTATTGGCAACTGGTGTTCGCCAGCACTAAGACTTCCGATACTTTGCCTTTGTATTGTTAGGCCCTGTACATCGAATATTCTCAATTGGTTATTTGTTGTAGCAGATTCGCTTTTTAGGATCATCCGTGTTTCTTCATTCGCGGGGTTTGGAATCAATGAAATTTGGGTATTATCAGAAGGTTCAACAGTATTTAGATTAGAAGTAAAACCGTTTTGATTATAGACTTGCATCCCCTTATTAGCAACACTGATCCAGAGATTCCCTTCTTGATCCATCAATAGGTCATGAACGAAATCATTCAGCAAGCCCGAATTACTAGTATTTAGATAAGAAAGTATTCCGTTTTCATAAATGATGATTCCTTGATCACCATGAGCGAGGTATATTTTTCCGTCATGACCAGCTATCGAGTTCACACCGGAGAGGAGATCATTCAGCTCTAATACGTTTGTCCATTCATTTCCATCATAAGTGTAGACGCCGTTATATGCAGTCGCTAACCAGAGCAAATTGTTTTCATCTACAAACAAATCAGTAACGTAAGCTTGGTCTGGAAGAATGGAATTGGTGTGGTTGTGCATTGTCCAATCCGTTCCATCAATTTGATACAATTCAAAACTTACATCACTATTGACGACATCATAATCAGTGGTGGTGGTCCAGATCACATCGTTGTCATCGACTACAATGTTATTAAGCCGATCAAATTCGAGAATGCTATTGCTTGTGTTATAGTGATCCCAGGAAACGCCGTCAAAACTGGATAGTCCTTCATCTCCTGCTGCCCACATTTTATTAGTAGAAGTTATTACAATTTTACTCAAGTAATCCATCCCTATATCTGAATTGTAAGTGCTGTAATTTGTCCAATTGTCGCCATCAAAGTGAACAACACCAGGAGCGTAACCGATCCACATTTCACCATTGTTAGAAAAACCCATGCCGCCATAAAAGGTATTTAGACCTGCATCTGGATTTTCTCCAGGGAAGAATTCTGTCATTCCTTCATCTGCATCATAGCGAGAGATGTGACCAAAGTCTGTAATAAAATAAACTTGCCCCGTTGGAGATTCGACTAAGGTTACTGGGGTGTTTTCATACATTGGAAATTCGGAAAGCGGCATTCTTGAAACCTCATTGAAATAATTTACCACAATAGTTCCTTCTCGGACCAACCAACGATTTCCTTCGGTATCAATATGATACAATTCATTATTTCCGTGAACGGCATCGAATTCTAAGGGTGTTTGCAGCTGCCACAATTCATCTTCCAAAGTATAGTAGTTGTCTCCAAAAGACAGCATTCCGGGATTCTCTCCTCCGTATTCAAAAAACTTTATACCGAAGGGTAGCCCTGGACTTTGACTTTCGTTGTAACTAATCCATTCATCACCAACCTTCTTTGCAATTTCTGTCAGCATATTGGAAAACCAAATAGCGCCGTTGCTGTCTGTGTATAACTCAGCATCATTGTAAGTGATCATATCGGGATACATCTCGGTATAGTTTGTCCAATTTTCGCCATCAAATTGGTAAACATTATCATTGACCACATAAATATTTCCATCATGGTCTATGGCTATATCCCAGATAAAATCAAGGAGTGGTTCATTTGTATTATTTTTGTTATAGTGAGACCAATCGGTGCCATCAAACATACTTAAGCCATCGTGCGTACCTACCCACATGTTATTATCCTGATCGAATTCCATCGAATATAATTTTTCTTCGAAAGGATTTTCGACCTGTAAATCTTCTGGAAAAGGAACACTTGTAAAGTTCGTCCATTCCGAACCATCCCACATTGCGATAATAATATCATAGGTTCCTATCCAAATATTTCCATCAGCATCTTGAGCAATAGCCTGAACGTCTTCAGAAGGAAGGTTGGAATTGTGCATGGTGTAGAATGTTCGTTCCTGAGTTGCTTTATTGACACGTGTGATTCCGAATTCATTTGCGAACCAAATGTCGTCTCCTACTTCGAGTAAATCATTGCAAGATTCCATAGATTGAAAAAGCTTCCAATTTTCGGATTGCGCGAATAGGGATAAGCATAGACATAATAGCGTGGGGAGGAGGTAGAATTTTCTTTTCATGACTAATAACATTTAGGAGTAGCGTTCTAAAATATTGTTTTCGATAGATTTTGGGAGTTCTGTCTTTTTCTATTCCAAAAATAATGGTGATTCTCTCTTTTTTCAAATTAAAATTAATCGATAAATTAAATATCTAAAATCACTTTTTATCGCAATTTATATGTAAAAACAGACAATAATTGACTTTAAATTAAGTCACTAAAAACTTAATATTTCGTAAATTTGGAATCTAAATCTATTTTTTCATGCGAAAAACTTCTTCTGATCTCTACAATTTGGTACATAGCCTATCCAAATCGGAAAAGCGCTACCTCCGTTTACAGACGGATGGGAGCCTGGGAATGGAGCTAATGGATGCATTGCTAAACCAATCTGAATATAATGAAAAGACCTTAAAAGTCGATCATGCGGATAAAGCTTTCGTCAAAAACTTGGCCGTTCATAAAAGCCATTTATATGAATTGATTTTGAAATTACTGGATCGCTTTAAAGCCATAGACGAACTCGAACAGATCAAAAGAGGCATCACTAAAGCAAGGATACTGCTGGCTAGGGGTTTGTTTTCCGCTTCCAAAAAACAAGTTTTAAAATATAAAAAACGGGCTTATACTTCAGAATGCTATGAACAGATTCTAAGCTTATTAAAAATACAAAAGCAGTTATATAATATTGCTTTCCCGAATGAAGATTTTCGGACACTTTTTGAAGAAGAGCAAAATTGTTTGCAAAAGGTAAACAACACTAATGACTACTGGATATTGGTGAGTCAAGCTTTTCATTTACAAAAAAAATATCAACAGTTGCCTGACGAAGAACGAAACCAACAGCTGCATCAACTGGCTAATGAGCCAAAATTAAAGGACCTGCATCTTGCGCTTACCCCACAAAGTAAAATGTATTTTTTCCAAACCAATGCCACTTTATGCTTCACTCAGGGGCAAGCAGAAAAGGCACTTCATTACAATAAACTGCTACTCGAATTATTCGAAACACAGTCTTCTTTGATGCAACGCTATGCGGAAACCTATCTCAGTACCTTCAACAACTATCTTATTGATTGTCTGGAATTGAAAAATTATGACGCCCTTGAAAGTGGACTTCTAAAGTTAAGTACGATTCCAGAACAAGAAGCTTTCCCGAAAATAAAAAACATTGAAGTACGTCTTTTCCGACAACGGTATCTTTTGGAAATTAACTGGCGACTCGCTATTAAAGATTACAAGCAAGGGGTTTTGTTATTGCCAGAACTGGAGAAAGAACTGGAACGCTTTGGAAATAAAATAGAAAAACACCACCTTTTAACCTTTTACTATTTGAGTGCTGTATTACTATTTGGAAATCAACAAGACGAAGCAGCGTTAAACTGGATCAATCGGATATTAAAAGACACTAGAGAAAAAATAGTAAAAGAAATTTATCAATTCTCTCGCATTCTTAACTTACTCATTCACGACCGATTGGGCAATCTGGAATTACTCGCAGCACTATTACCCAACACCAGAAGATATCTAAGAGACAAACGCCCCTTGTATCAAACCGAAAAACGAATCTTCCAATACTTCAAGGAAAAAATAAACGCCATAGATGGAAAAGCGATTCGTCAAAGTCAGGAATCCTTAAAACTAGATTTAGAACATTTGTCAAAAGACAAAAAAGAAGCACGAGTTTTTAATTATATCGACCTAATGACCTGGACAAAGGAATTCGGATAAACTTTCAATTAATCCTCCCAGGCATCCATGAGCTTCTTTAAAATTTCTTTTTTATTTTCTTCAGAATAAGCCGAAGTGAAATAATAAAAATAATTGTCTTCTATCTCTACACCGTTCAAGGGCTGACTACAAATCCCTAGATATTTTTCCTCACCATATCCACGGACACTAAAATGATAAATATAAACTTTGTAATCCTCGCCTTTAAACTGGCGATCTATAACCTCTAAAAGTTTGTAGCCAACCACCTCATCGTATTCATCTTCGATGGAGTTGGCTACGATAGCTTCTACCATTCTTTCCTGTGTATGAAGTCGATCTGGCACTTTATCGACGTTATTTCCAATCTTCAAATTATTCAACAATCGTTTCCAGCTATAAGGCGATGCCGCTACCTTTTCATAGGTTGATTCCGGCACTTCCAAACCATTAAACAACATACCATCTACAATATTCACCAAAAGACGAGGGCTAGGAATATCTTTTATAGTATTAAAATAGTTACCAACTGCTGAGTCTTTAATAAAGGTGAACACAAAGTTAAGGGCATTAATATGTATATATTCCTCCATATCCGGGAAAGAGTCACGAGCTTCTAACAATTTATTTTCAGAAACCATTCTATTTGCATCTTTCAACAAAACAGGAAGGTATGGTTTTAATTTTTGGTCAAAAACGGTATCATTATTTACGCCATAAGCCAACACGCTATAAACGTACCTTCGAAAGGTAATATCGGGAGTTAGTTCAAACAAAGCGGGTAAATAATCCCCTGTTAACATCAACGAATCTTTCAGTCCATTGAACATATTAGCGTATTCAAGAGTCAAAGCAGTATCTCTTGGGTAGTCTTTAACCTGTGTAAAGAAAGCATCATAAGAATCTCTCGTTCTTAAAGCCGTAAAAGCCGTCAATATCTCTTTCTGAAATGCTCGATCTCCTTTCTTTTCCTTAAAAAGTTTTTCCAAAAACGGAACGGTAGTCTCATCTGAAGTATAACTGAATTCTCTGAGAAGTATAGCTGCAGCTGAGTTTTCATCTGTCACATTTCCAGGCAAATCCTTTTCAAGCATTTCGTAAATTGCTGGTAAATCGGATTTTGAAAAGTCCATGTACTTCATAGCATATCTCGCCGTTTTCATCTCTAAAGAATCTGTTGTATTTTCTAGCGCCTTTAGAAGCAAAGCTTTCTTATCTTCTTTCAAATAATCCTTTCGTCCTTTGCTCTTATTCTTAAAACTATTGAAAAACGACCAGGCTTTTTCATTTCCAACTTCGTCAGGAAGAACAGCCATCAACCTGTAGAGGTACAAATCATTATGGAAAAGAAGTTCCACTACTCGAGTCTCAGAACCCTTTGATTTTTTAATGGAATAGCTCGCTTCATAACCTTGAAACATGGTATCTCTAGTTACTTCGCCCTCTTTATTACTCTCTTTATTACTCCTCTGAAAATCAACAAAATACAAATCTTCTTCTGTCGGAGAATAAAAGTCATTGTAATGATAGACATCCATTTCGTAATAGCCACCAAAGGTTGTATCGCTGGAAAAATATTCATCTATTTTCATGATTGGATAGCCTCTATATTCCTTTTTAAAATGTTCGACTTTCCCGGGGAATCCAATGGTATAAGTCGTTCCCTCCAAACCTCCTAGGTTAAAGTCTGTTAATTGGTAGGGTTGAAATTTAATCGAAGAAAGAAACCGTTCCGCATCTTCTTCAATAAACCCTTCCTTAGGATATTCAACACCAATTACATATTCACGACAGCCCCTCCTGACTACCGACATATCAAAAAAAGACGTTGATAATTCGTACTTCACAGTATACCCATCTAGACCATCTATTATCGTTGGCTTTGGTTCTGTTATTGGTGTACCAAATCTCCCATTAAAAACATCAATGGTTCCGAAGATGGCTTTCTTAATGTCATTTACCACAAGACCGGGTTCTGTGTCCGAATAGCGTATTAAGAAATTCATACCCGTTATATTATTCACACACAAATCCGTAAAAATAACAACTTGACGATCCGGGTCCTCTTCATAAGATTTATCTTGAACAACACGCCTAGTACTTGGCTCCATCTGCAAATCAACAGAATAAGCTCCAATCACATTATTATAATTTTTCCAATCGGACTCCAAAAAGGTTAAGGAGTCGAAATAACGATCTTTTTCCTTTTCTACTATATCACCCCCTTCCCGATAGACTGCAAATAGATGAATTAACTTTCCTCGGATAAAGACTTCCCATACTTTAATATCCTCATCCTTTTGAGTCATAATTTGCTTTCCTGCAATCCCGGAACGTGTAATATCTCTCGACTCCAGCAGTTCTTCTCCTCCGCCGGTAGAAAAACGATTAATTACGCCAGCATACAAAGTATCTAGGCTTTTAGTTTGGGCATCTGGCCCAAGTTTAAATGTCATCTGCATATACAATTGCATATCCATCATATCCATGAACATCGAAGCGGTTGCACCTTCTCCCATACTTTCAACTTGTTCATCTAAAGATATCTTTTCACCCGGTATTTGCACGGAAAAATAATGCGATGAATCTGTATAAGTTCCCCATTCCTTTACCACTGTTCTTTCATAGTCTTTGGCATAACCTTCAAAACTTGGTGTCACTCTTCTCAGGTTGTATCCTTTTTCACGGAGTGCTTCAATCATTCCGTTTTTGCCTGGAAGGTGAGCGGTACCCACCGCACAAAACACCGACTTTGTCTTCATTAATTTTTCTAATTCTAACAACATGTTTACATTTCGCACATTCAACATTTCATTCCCATAATCAGAGTCCTCCCATTCATCCACAATACCTGTATACATTGCTTCAATATCTCCACTTCTATAATACGTCATCATAACTTCATATAAGGAGTCGACATTATAATCAAATTCACTTTGATAACTATCGTCTTCAAATTGCTCATAAAAGCTATCCATTACTCCTCCATAGTCCGATAGTTTTTCAAGGCCATAAGTGGGGTGACCTTGTTCCGCAGCTCGTTTCATTAAATAAAGATCAACGAACTGCGCTTTTTTCACGGTGGACGCTGGTTCTACAAAACTAGTTAAACTCATTTCAATAAAAAACGGATTTTTATTAGGTAAGGAATCTATAGGCATCCCCAGCTTTTTTATGACTTCTTGATTTAGACGATCATAAGCTTTTGCAGAAAGTTGTTGTCTCAATACATTAGCCGTATCTACCTCTAGCATAGCGCCCACCATATCTCCCATAATGGAATCAAAATTAACTTCCATAGCATAAACTTCCGTTTGATCGAGGCATACTAGGGTGCTATCCGTAAATTCATGAGCCCTTTCATCCTGAACGTGCATGGTTCCAAAAAGGTAAGATTTTTTAGTAAGTTGGTTTCCCGTAATTTCCCAGAGTAAAGAATGATTTGATTTATCTACTTGAGCAAAAGAAACAGTAGTCAATAGTAGAAATATAGGGAGCAATAGAATTCTCATAAGCTTTTTTAGTGTTTATTGGAATTATTCAGCTGTTAGCAGTTAGCATGCAATAGCTAACAGCATCTTGCTGTACAGTTATGTTTATTGTAAAACCAAATATAACAGAACATTTTCAGATTATAATCCACCTTACAAATCTTTCTAAAAAACAACCTCAAATTTCATCCAAAAATCCCTACCTTGCCTTACGAGACGGAATCAAAAGACGCCGCACTCAACCTCAAAAGCTTTCACAAAAACATTATTACTGCTCAGATGGACTCACATCAACCCGATCAAGCACCTCTGGAAACAGAACTCAGTCGTGATTTAGGATTAACTTCCGCCTTAGCCATTGGTATTGGCACCATGATCGCCGCAGGTATTTTTACACTATCCGGTTTGGCCATTCGGAATGTAGGATCTGCTGCTATTCTTTCTTTTCTCTTGGCTGCCATTGTGGCCACTTTTACTGCACTCACTTATTGTGAATTTGTATCCATTTATCCCAAGACAGGTGAAGGCTATTTGTACGCTCGAAAAACTTTTCCGGCTCCACTCGCTTACTTTGTAGGTTGGGCACTTTTTCTCGGATATACTTCCTCCTGCGCTTTTTATATTGCCAGCTTGTCCAGTTATTTTAATGAATTCATATGGCATTGTCCGATAGAAACTTTGTTTGGCATCTTGATGCTTATTGGCCTTTGTTTATTGAACATAAAAGGAACGGAGGAATCCGGTAAATTTCAAATAGTAGTCACCGCCGCGAAAGTGTTGTTATTGGTCTGGTTTGTCTTTGGTGGTTTGCAATATGTAGAAATTCAAGGAGTAATTGATCGCTTTAGCACTGATGTGATGCAGATAGGAACAACTGCCGCGATGGTCTTCATTACCTTTTTTGGATTTTCTGCCATTGCCGCTTCCGCAGGAGAAGTGAAAGATCCCGTGAAAAATATCCCAAGAGCTATTTTTATTTCGATGGGGGTAGTCACAGTGCTTTACACTGTGGTTGTTTTGGTGGTACTTTTCGCTGGTTTAACAGAATATACGGAAGCCTCTATGGGAGAAGCTGCCAAGAAATTTCTAGGGCCTGTGGGTGGTTATGTCATCATTGCTGGTGCTATTTTTTCTATGATTTCTGCTTCTAATGCTTCTATCATGGCTGGCTCAAGAGTGGTTCTTTCTATGAGTCAACTGGGACATCTCCCCCGAGAAATTGGCATCATAAATAAGAAAACGAGGACTCCGATCATTGCAGTTATTTTAGTTAGTGGCGGCATTATGCTATTTGCGACCATGTTGCCGCTAGAAGATTTGTCTTATTTTGCCAATACGGTTCTATTGTTAGCCCTCATTATGGTAAATATTGCACTAATAGTTCATCGTCGAAAATTTCCGGATATGGTGCGTCCATTTAGAGTACCTTTCGTTCCACTTTTTCCGATGATCGGAATCATAGCTAACCTTTATTTAATTGGACAAATATTCAGTCACCCCATTCCATTGTTCCTTGCCGTTGTATGTTTACTATTAGGAATGCTTGGTTTTGTAGCTTGGAAAGGAACTCAAGCGGATGAGAAAGTAATTCCTGGTGCTCCTTCACATGTTGCACATAGTCAGGGTCGTGGCACGATGGATAAAGATCACTTCCGAGTACTGGTTCCATTGGGAAATCCTGAGAATGTAACTCAATTGTTAGATTTGGCTATCGCTGTTGCTAAAAACAAACCAGATGGGGAGATCACGTTACTGCATGTTATTAGAGTGCCGGAACAGTTGCCTCCTACTGATTATGATGAAATGATTGTTGAGCGAGATCGCATCATCCTAAAAAAAGCCAGAGAATACGTAGAGCAAAAAGGTATTCCTGCTCACGGATTGATCCGGGTTGGTCATAATGTAGCTCGTGCTATTTTGGAAACTTCTCGGGAGCGAAATTGCAGGTTGACCATCTTGGGTTGGAAAGGGTTTTCCAGTAGCGCTGAAAAGATATTAGGTTCTATTACCGACGCTATTGTCACACATGCTCGTACAGATATTATGTTGGTGAAATTGGTTGGCAATAAACCACCGAGTCGGATTCTTCTTCCAACTGCCGGTGGAGAACATGCGCAATGCGCGGAACAATATGGCGCTATGATCACTGGTGAGCTGAACGGTTCTCTAACGGTCTGCAGTATCGTATCTGAGAATGCTTCTACCGATCAGGTCCAAAAGAGTCAACAGAATTTAGAGGAAGCTTTGAAACGAATTCCTAAAATTGAAGGTGGAAAAGTGGATACGCAGCTTATTCGTAATAATGATGTTAGCAAAGGCATCATATCAGCAGCAGAGTCTTATGACGCAGTAATGGTTGGTGCAGCTGGCAAGAGTGTTTATCCGCAGATTTTGTTTGGGAATATCCCTGAGGCCATTGCTAAGGATAGTGGGAAGATGGTGATTATGGTGAAGCATTATCATCCGGTGAAGGCTTTGTTGGGGCGGAGTTTGCAGTAGGGCTATTCATTCTGAAAATACTCATCCGTTTCATCAATCCATGCTGTTAAAATTCCTTTTTTCTTGCATCCTTGATCTACGTTTATTACGTTTCCCATTATCTGAGGCTTGTTGAATCCGTTGTTTGTTGTGGGAGTATGGCCTATGTAGATTTTACTAAAACCTTCAAAATTATAACCCTTAATAGGTTTACCTAGTTTTAATAGATTCTGATTGATGAGGAAATTTTGAATTGCTTCTCTATGCAAAGTACGATTCCAAATTAATTCTTCTTTTTTCTCTTTAATCGTTTCCTGAAAACCTAACGCTAGGTCAAATCCAGCCTGAACAAATAGCTTATTATTTTCTTCGTGATAGTATTTTAAGTTGTCAAAGAATTCTTTCTTATGTATTAGAAGGAATTCATCAGGTATTTTCAGATAAGATTCATAAGTAGATCTCCCTCCTTGTATATACCAATTCGTATATTTTTTCTTTATGTATGCTTCATCTCTAAACCTCGAGAAATCATCATTCAAAATATTAATGAACCATTTATCGTGATTCCCTAGCAAAAACACATTTTCAAACCTTGATTGATTCTTAATTTCTAACAATGTTCTCACCACTTCAAATGATTCGTTCCACCCATCTATGTAATCTCCGATACAAATTATTCGATCTTCATCAATATTAAATTTCGCCTTATTTAGTACATCTTGCAATGCTTTAAGGTTACCATGAATATCTCCGATTACTAATGTTCGTTTCTGACTCAATATTATTAAATATTAATACAATTCTTTAATGAACTCCATTACTCCCAGTCTTCCATTTCTATAAATTCATTAACTCCTTTCCTAATCCAATCATATTCTCTCAACTGCTTTAATTTATTTATAAGATTCTCAGGTATTCCATTTCGTCCAATTAAAGCTCCTGCTATCTGACCTGCAATTGAACAATTTGTATCTGTATCCCCACCAATTTCAATTAATTGCGAGTACATTTCTTCACTTGATTCCTAAACATCCAAGGCATTAAAAACATCATTGCCTTTGGTATGAAGCCCCTTACCTCTGTGTATTCTCCTTCCCATTCATAACGGGTTTCGTTTTCACTAATGGGTACGAATTTGACCTTTAGTACATTGTCCATATGCTCGTGATGGTAAAAAGCCTCAAAGCTATTTGGGAGCGCATTGGAAGTGATGGTTTCTGTGAGTTCCATCTCTCCTCCTCCTTGTTTATAATACATTTTTGCAACGGCTCCATCTTGGCCTTCTCTACCACTGAGTGATTCTTTCGCAAGAAGCCATCCTGATAATACTTGAGGTATTTTGGGTCAGCGAAGAGTTCTGCTACTTTTTCCTGAGGCAAGTTGACTTGGATGGAGCCGTTGAATTTCATGTCTTTTTGTATTTTAATTACTAGTCAATTCCTAAGTCTCTGGTAACAGATGATTCGTATTTTATATCGTTTATTTCAATGCCAGTTGTTTCAGAAATAATAGACTTCAGTTGTTTCAATACTATTTCTCTTTCTGATATTGGCAATTTAAGTTTCTCTAAAATCAATTCATGAAAATCACCAACGGTCTCCATTGACTCTGCTTCGGGAGTAGAAAATTCGACTCCGAAGTTATTTTCTATTTCTACTAATAACTCTAGCGAATCTAAGCTCATTTTTCTTAGTTTGTGGTTTAACATCTAAGCTGGTGGAGCCAGTACCATAGGATTCGGTACACAAAGTGCGCAGAGCTAACGTGTGATTTTTCACCTCGCCTTAGCTTAACTCTGGAGGACAGTACGTTACGTTTACTAAACCTTTGAGGTTTAGTAAACGTCTAGGACACACACCTTGTCATTCCGATCGAGCGAAGCGAGTCGAGGAACTACTCCACCACCACCCTCTTCACTACGACATCTAAGCTTTCCATATCCTTCATCTCCACAAAATACATTCCTTTAGCGAAAGCAGAAAGGTCTAAACTTCTATCATTTTCAAAATACATTAATTCCTTCCCCAACATGTCTCTTACGGTGACACTTAGCGACATCCCTTCCTCTCCTTTTAAGAATAGCATTCCTCTCGTTGGATTTGGATAGACCGTAATCGAATTCAATCGGCTATTCACTTCCGATGCACTAGCCACAACAATAATATTACAAATCAGATTTTCTAAAAATACAGACGAAGCATCTATAGTTTCCGTCTCAGATGGGTCAGAACCAAAATAACTAACATGACCTGTACTTCCTTCTATAGTCAACAATTCGTTTAACACATTGTTAGCATTCGCCACCTCATTCATGACCTGACTACCATCCATCGCTATAATATCAAAACCAAAAATGGAAGCGAAACCTTCTCCATAAGGTACTGTACCATCCATATCGTCATGGACACTATAAAATGGTGGATCATTCTCATCAATCCAATCTGCATCTCCGAGGCCACCAGAGAAGTTGACATAGCCTTGCACTTCCGAGCTGTACTCAAGATTGTCGCTACTGTTTCCTTCAAGGCCTCCGTTGTCAGTGATGATTGCTTGTAACCCATCAGAGTAAGTATCGCTATCATCCATAACTGCAGCATGGGCTGCCGCAATAGCTCCAGCAGAAATTCCGCCTACAAATACTAAATTAGGATCAACACCATATTCATTGGCACCATCCGCATTTTCTCTAAAGAAACGAACAGCTGCCTTGAAATCTGCAACCGTTTTGGTAACCACATCCTGCATCGTTTCTGCAGTTGGAAGCGGAAGCAAACTACCATCATATAAACGATAATCTATAGTGGCTGCTACAAAGCCTTTTTTAGCATAGGCACGACAAAGGAAATCTAAATCCTGACGCATGCCACCAATAAAACTTCCTCCAAAGCCTAGAATAATTACAGGCCTGTTTTCTACCACATCACCAGAAGGTTCATAAATATCCATATCCAATTCCTTAGCATTTCCACTGATGGTAGTGGCAGATCCAAAGTTGACTCCCGCTGTGATTTCGACTTCTGTGAATATATCTTCGATATATCGAGCACCGTCACAAGTTGGGTGATTTTGAGCATTTATATTTATAGCTATAATGCTGAATAAGAAAAGCAATAGGTGTAAATTTTTTATTTGCATGATTTATTTTTTTTAAGAATACTAAAGTTAAATACGAATATACGCTTTATACTAACAAAAAACCGGACTCCTTGTTCGGGAGCCCGGTTGTTTATTTGAAAACATTAATTTCTGATATTTCTCAATTCATTAAGCTGTTTTACTAAGCTGCTTTCAACGCTTGAATTTTCGATTCCAAAGCCGCCTCCGTTTGCACTCCTACTAATTTCTCTTGCAATTTCCCATCTTTCAAAAAGAACAAGGCAGGGATACTTCTGATACCGAAATGCTGAGACAACTCTGCGTTGGTATCTACATTTACTTTGGCGATTACGAAATCTTCGCTGTGTTTATCTGCCAATCTTTCGACTGTTGGTAAAAGGACTTGGCAGGGGCCACACCAGTTGGCATAGAAATCAAGTAATACTGGCTTTCCTTCTTTTACGATTTCGTTGTATTCTGCTACATTTTTTATTTCTCTCATGATTTTTAATTTTAATTATTGTGAAAAAATATTTGTGGTTGTGTTGTTATTTATTTTGCCTGCCCCCCTTAAAGGGGAAGCCAATCCCGCAGATTGTAGATCAATAAAATCTTACTTTTGAAAAGGACTGTTCTTTTAAAAACTATTGTACGACTTCTACCGGATCTACTCCTTCGTGGATTGCGGACTCAATGTTCCATTCTCCCTCGATCATACGGTGTACATAGCAAGCATCGGATTCCCTAAGTAACTCTTCTCTTTGTTCATCGGTCAAGTTTCCTTCGATTTCGATGTGTACTTTTATGTCGGTAGCCAACTTTCGATCTTTTCCTCGTTTCACCTTTTGTACCAATCGGCCATCTACATTTCCAATGTCCCATCCTTTCTTTCTAGCGATGTATCGAACGGTAGCCACTTTGCACATGGCAATTCCTGCCAACAACAATTCCGGAGGAGAAAAACCAAGGTCTGTTCCTTTTGACTTTACAGGCTCATCGCCCATGATTGCATGTCTTCCATTTGAAATGAAACTTTGAAAACCGGTTGGGATGTTTTTAATTCTAATCTCGTCTGCCATGATAATTTAGTTTTTTTTGTGAAAAATTATTTTTTCAAGTAATTGATCTAGGATAATGATGAGTTGTGGCCGAGGCTAATTTTCAGTTAGTCAAGGAGCAAAAAACGGAGCCCGCCCGACCGAATTCTTTGTCTTTCGGGCAGGTTATGCCTTAGCATACTGAGTATTTTTACGACGCAGGATAACTTAAAAATAGACCGCCACGACTTATTGATTATTCTTGAACAATTACTTTAAATTGATAATACAAAGATAGGGCAGGGAAAGAGGGTAAAAAATGGACAGAAGTTCCTGGGAATGGGACAGATGTACCTTTTGGGGGA
>CAZDTI010000152.1:0-17985 GCA_964508085.1 uncultured Saprospiraceae bacterium
GCGGCTAACGGAGTAGTACTCATCACCACCAAACGTGGACAAAACGGACGTTCCAACTTGGCCTTTGAAACCTACTATGGGACACAAGAGCTGTCTAAGAAAGTTCCAGTAATGAATCTACAGCAATACGCAGATTATTACGGCAGCGTTGGTTGGGATGTGATACCTGAATTTGCCCGACCAGAATTATTAGGAGAAGGAACCGATTGGCAAGATGCCGTTTTCAGAAATGCAGGAATGCAAAACTACCAGTTGACTGCTTCTGGAGGAACGGACAAAACGAAATATGCTTTTTCTGTAAACTACCATGAAAAAGAAGGAATTGTAGTCGGCTCTGATTTCAATCGTATGTCTGCTAAGATAAACCTCGATCATAGTTTTAATGATAGAGTCAGATTGGGGAATAGTTTTTTACTGAGTAGAACCAATGAACGAATCACTTTCAATGACAATAGCAACGGTGTTATTTATACCGCTTTATTGATGGTTCCAAATGCGCCGGTTAGAAATTCCGACGGTAGCTTTGCCGGACCTCAGGAAGAAATTACATTGGCTTTTGACAATCCCGTTGCCCGAGCATTGGAAACAAATGATAGAAATGCAAAAACCAGAGCACTCGCCAACGTCTATCTCGAAATGGACATTCTTCCTTCTTTGAAATACCGAACAGAGGTGGGAACAGATATCGTGTATTCTAAGCATCATACCTTTTTCCCTTCTTTTGAAAGAGGTAATTTTTTCGGGAAATCTGGCGTTCGGGAAAGTCTGAGCAACAGTCTATTTTGGATCAACAAACACTTATTGACCTTCAATAAAACATTTGCAAAAAAGCATACAGTTACTGTCCTTGGTGGCTTTGAAGCTCAGGCCGGAAACTTTGATTGGACCAGTGCTTCCAGAGACAATCTTCCAAATAATGAACTTCAAGAACTCGTACTAGGAGATGCCGGACAACAACAAAACGGGGGTGGCGCTGGCCACTGGGCGTTACTCTCCTACTTCGGAAGAATGAATTACGGTTTCACTGATCGTTATTTACTAACAGCAACCTTACGTGCTGATGGTTCTTCTCGTTTTGGACCAAGTAATCGTTGGGGATACTTCCCATCTGTCGCGGCAGCATGGAGAGTTTCTAATGAAAAGATCATTAAGGATTTAGATTTCAAAGCGCTTGATAATCTAAAAATCAGAGCGGGTATTGGAGAGGTTGGAAATCAGGAAATTGGTTTGTATTCTTTCCGAAGCAATATAAGACCTTATGTCGTAGTGTTAGGCGATCAACTGCTTTCTGGTTTTGGTCCTGACAATATTGCCAATTCTGATGTACGCTGGGAATCATCTGTACAAACTAATGTCGGTTTTGATTTAGGCCTGATTAACAATCGGATTGAACTGATTGCGGATTACTACATCAAGAAAGCGAATGGTATGTTGTTGCCAGCCTTGATCCCTTCAAGTGCAGGTTCATTAAACCCACCTTTTGTCAACATTGGAGAGATTGAGAATAAAGGAGTGGAGCTTTCGTTAAAAACAGTGAATATCGAAGGTAAATTTACCTGGCGGACCAATATCAATTATACCAAGAATAAAAACAATGTGGTTAGCCTTGGTTCCACTGGTAATCTGGTTGGATTGATTCAGCGGATTCCGGTCACCCGAACAGAAGAGGGAATGCCCATTAGTCAATTCTATGGTTATGTTACCGATGGTATTTTCCAAACGCAGGCAGAAGTTGCGGAAAGTCCTTTTCAGGAAAATGGTACTCGGGCAGGAGACATCAAGTTCAAAGACCTTAATAATGACAATGTAATTGATGATCAGGATCAAACGTTCATTGGGAATCCACAACCAGATTTCACTTTAAATGTAATCAACGACTTCAGTTACAAAGGTTTTGATTTCAGTTTTTTCCTTCAAGGTGTTTTCGGAAACGAAATATTGAACCTCATCAGAAGAGACATAGAAGGTATGGCCGGATTGAGCAATCAGGCTATTGTTGTCATTGACCGATTTACGAATGCGGAGCCTTCCACTGAGGTTCCCCGTGCTACTGGTTCTGATCCGAATGCCAACCGAAGAGTTTCAGATCGATTTATAGAAGATGGTTCATTTGTTCGATTGAAAAATATTACTTTGGGGTACAATTTCCCTAAAGATTGGTTGAGAAAAATAAAAGTCCAAAACCTTAGAATTTATGCTTCGGCTCAAAATTTACAAACCTGGACAGACTATTCTGGCTATGATCCCGAGGTTGGATCGTATAATCAAAACCCGTTAATTAATGGTGTAGAGAATGGTAGATACCCGATTTCGAAGACCTATACATTTGGGTTGAATGTTCTATTTTAAATAGAATAATTATCCTACTCTGAAAGTCAGGGTAAAGAACGATTTGCTAAGCTCGCCTGAATGCTAGCGGGCAGGTTTTAAGATTAAAAAATCTTTTTTTGTACAACACAAAAAAACAATTATGAAAAATATATTTTTTACAACGATACTCTTTTCTCTTTTTCTATTAATAAGCTCCTGCGAAAATTTCCTCGACAGAGAACCATTAGACCAATTGACCGAAGATTCTTTCTACACTTCCGCTTCTGATGCAAACCTTGCTGTGCTCGCTGCATATTCGCCCATGCAAGATTCAGAGTGGGGTGGAAAAGGATGGATGATTACCGAGATCCCTTCCGACAATTCACAACCCGGAGGTGCGGATCCGGACTTCTCTCCGATTGATAATTTCACAGTAACTGCTGATAATTTGCAAGTCGCCACTTACTGGGCGACTCATTATAAGCAAATTACCTTAGCCAATTCTATTATATCAAAATTAGGCCCTATGGAATTGACCGACGAGGAGAAGAATCCATTGCTAGCGGAGGCTATGTTTTTGAGAGCATTGGCCTACTTTGATTTAGTTCGCATTTATGGAGCAGTACCATTAATTACAGTGCCACCAGTTTTCGGAGAAGATTTGTTATTTCCCAGAGCCTCTGTTACGGAAGTATACGAGTTGATCACTACTGATTTGGAATTTGCATCAGATCATTTGCCTTTAAAATGGTCGGGCACCAATCTCGGAAGAGCTTCAAAAGGAGCAGCAATGGCTTTGGCAGCGAAGGTGTATTTGACAACTAGAGATTACCTAAATGCACGAAACAAATCCCAAGCGGTAATGGACTTAGGGATTTACGAATTGGAAGAAGACTATGCAGACAACTTCCTTTTGGGTGCAAGCGATAACAATGCAGAATCTATTTTCCAAGTCCAGTTTTCAGGTTGTGGGCCTTGGGGAACGGGGAATCAGATGCAAGCTTTTTTTGCGCCCTGGGGTGAAGGAATTACAAAAGACCGAGACGGCTGGGGATCTCAAATCCCAACCGCTCCTGTAGTCAACAATCCAAATACAACAATTGCCGATGCTTTCGAAACCGATGATCTAAGAAAAGATCCTACGATAATGACTTCCAATGTTCATTATCCGGAAATCAATGCTGCTGACGGAGGTTATACTTACCCTGGAGGTGGCGCTTCTGCCAGTGCGACCAACATCAAAAAATATGTAGTAGGAAGTGGTTCCAATATTTGTTTTATGAGTACGCCACAAAATGCACACGTTATTCGCTACTCTGATGTTTTATTGACTTATGCAGAAAGTATTTTAGAAATAGAGGGTGGCGTAAGTTCTAATGCAGAGGCGTTAAACGCTTTTAATGCGGTACGAGAACGAGCCGGTTTGGAACCAGCGGAAGTAATCAATAAAGAGTCAATCTTACAAGAAAGAAGAGTAGAATTTGCTTTTGAAGGACATCGCTGGTTCGATTTATTGCGCTCTGGAAATGCAGTAGAAGTATTATCCCTTCACGGAAAAAACCTAACAATTGACAATCTCTTATTTCCAATTCCTTCAGGAGAGTTACAAATTAACAATAAACTTACACAAAACCCTGGCTACTAGAATAAGTGCTTTATCCCTAGCCAAACTCAATTTTAAAACTCAGCATATGACTTTGATAAAAAACATAACTATAGCTTTCCTTCTTATCCTACTCTGTTTTAGCTGCAAAGAAGATCAAGGCAAACCAACCATTGACAGTATTGATCCTGAGTTTGGATCAGCAGAAACTTTGGTAACTTTTGAAGGGATGAATTTAGAGAATATTAAGACCATGACCTTTAGCGGGCAGGAAGTTAATTTTAACAATGCCTACAATTCTGAAAACGCATTGCTCTACCGCGTTCCAACCAATATTCCGTTAGGAGATCATGAGGTAGCCATCACTACTCCGGGAGGAACGGCTTTCACTAATTTCAAAGTAACGCTTGAACCTCCACAAATTTTTGAAGTGACTCCCGAGTCTGCAAGTCCAGGCGATGTAATTTCCATTCTCGGTAAAAACTTCTTTGATCCAGTAGAGGTTTACTTTTTCGATAGTATCCGTGCAGATATTGTTTTCCTTTCACCAGACTCTCTTGCGGTCACTGTTCCAGGTGGCATTGAAAAAGGAAGAATTACACTGACTGCTAATGGTGGGAACGCTTTATCTCCAGTTAACTTCTTTTCTATTAATACCATTTTGGTCAATGACTTCGATGGAAATGGCTTGCGTCCTGAAACTAATTTGTGGCCTTTCAGTCCTTTCGTGAATCAGGATGGAACCAATGCCGTTCAGAATACAAACCCAGATCCTTTCGATGGCAATTTCTTAAAATTAAGTGGAACTGCCCCACTAAATGACACCTGGATTGGTGGCACTCAAAATAACTATGGTGCTATGGGAGATGACTTCGAAATTTTCGGCATCAGCACTGATGTAAACAATACTCTTTTGGAAATGGAGATCCATAATAATGGACAAAACAACTCCAATATGATTTTGATCCTTCTGGAAAAAGATGGCTCTTCAAATGACTTTGCTGAAGAAATCGAAATAGACTGGGAAGGATGGAGAACCGTTTCTATCCCCCTAAATCGTTTTGCTGACTTTAATGACTTCATTGTTGATCCAGCCAAAGTTAGAATTTTGAAAATGCACCTTAATGACTCTGGGGAAACCGGAGAAATGCTGGAGGTGAATATTGATAATATAAGATTTGTGGAGATACTTTAGTGGAAAAGGGTAGATGGGTGATAGGTAGATAGGCCGATGGGCTTCCCTCTAACGTAAAGAACTGCGAAAGAAGGAAAACCCATCCACCCATCTACCTATCTACCCATCTACCGATCCCCCCACTAACCAAGAGCAAACTAATCTATTAATCAACCGAATAACTTACTCAAATTAAAAATTAAAAATTATGAAAAAAAGTTTTACCCTACTCCTCTGTAGCTTGTTTCTATTTTCACAAGCTACCTTCGCACAAGTCTTTGTGGAAGAATTCGACAATGAAGATCCTGCCTATATGGGTGGGGCTGCACTATTTAATTTTGCTGAAGAAAATGGTGAATTGACCATTACCACCTCTTCAGCAACAGGTTCTTTCGATAACTTTACTTACGAAATGCACAACGCAGCTGGAATGACACAAATTATTGATGCCACTGACAATAATAAAATTTTCGTAAGAGCGAAAGCTAGTAATGTTGGTACACAATTCCGTATGGATATAGAAGATGCGGATGGTTATGCCACTACTCAAAATTCTATTGTTAAAACATTGACAACGGAATACCAAGTATTGGAATTTGACTTCACAGGGCTATACATAGATGGTGGTTTTGGAGGTACCTCCTGTACTACGGGGCCTTGTCCTGTAGATGGTTCACAGGCTAGACAGTTGGTTTTCTATCCGGATCCAGCCATTGGTGGATTTGGTGGAACTATTGTTATAGACTACATTGCTTTTGGCGAAGAACCAACGGGCATCATCATGTCTGATGTTTTTCAAGATCACTTCGAGATGGACAGTTCCATCAATGCGTTTTACGATGTTGGCCCTGGCTACCAATTAGAACTTGCCAATTCCAACCTTGTTATTACTGGTGATGGTACCAATCCAATGTGGGATCCAATTACTTACTTTTTCCGTAATCCGAATACATTGGAGGAAATTGACATTGATGCAAGTGGAAATAATAAGTTTTATATCCGCGCAAAATCATCTGTGGAAGGAACTGTACTTAGAGCAGATCTTCAGGATATTGATACTTACGTTACAACTCAGGGTTCCATTACCAAATTGCTAACGACAGAATATGTAACCTATGAATTTGATTACTCTGGTGCTTTCTTTGACCTTGGTTATGGTGGTACTCCTTGTACCGACCTTACTGCACCTTGTCCTGTTAACGCAGAGCGAATTGGGAATCTGGTTTTTTTCATTGAGCCGGGAGTTGGAGAATTCCTTGGACAAATTGATATTGACTACATCTCTTTTGACATTCCGTTAGAACCACCGGGACCTGAACCAGATTTAATTTACAGTGATCACTTCAATAATGAGACGCTAGACTTTACAGGCGAGGTTCCTGGTTTTGCAATGGTAGAAACGGGTTCAGAATGGATCATTACTGCCGATAATTCTGCTCCTCAATACACTCCGTTTTCTTACATCTTACATGATAAAGATACCGGTGAACAACTCGCAATAGACATGGGACCAGCGCAAAACAAAGTTTTTATAAAAATTAAAACTACAAACGGTGACATTCCTTTACGTTTAGATTTAATTGACTCTTTGGGCTTTGCCACTACGCAAACCTCTTTGACCAGAGTAATCGGTGAAGACTATACCGTTTATGAGTTCAACTTCACAGATGGTTATTTTGATGGCGGTTTTGGAGGAACAGCTTGTCCTGACGTAATGGAAACTTGTGATGTAGATCCAACCATTATTCGACAAATGTTACTTTACCCTGATCCGATCCTTGCTGATTTCGAAGGAGACATTATTATCGATTTCATCTCTATCGGACAACCCGTTCCAGATGATCCAGGACTTGGACCAGTCGGTAATCCTGGTTACTCTGATCAAATGGATGACAACACCGGTTTATTTGTAACAGATCCTGGTGGTTTAGTTTCTAGTTTTGGAAACGATGAATGGACCATTACCGGTGATGGAACGGGTCAGATGTGGGATGCCATTAATTACGATCTACATACCCTTGCTGGACAATTCGAAGTTGGAAATGCCGTAGCAGATGATAATAAAATTTTCTTCAGTGCAAAGTCAACAGTAGATAGTACAGAGATCCGATTTGATATTGAAGATAGCCAAGGATATCATACCAACTTCTCTGCACAGTCTGACTTTTTGGGTACAGAATACCAGACTTTCGAATTAGACTTTACTGATGCTTATTTGGATGGCGCTTTTGGTGGTACTCCATGTATGACAAGTACTTGTGATGTAGATGGCGAGCGAGTAAAAGCCTTGAAGGTTTTCTTAAAACCAGGTGTTGGCGCTTTTGAAGGAGAAGTAGTGATTGACTGGATTTCTTTTGGTAATCCGATTGGTGTTTATGTTGAAGATCCGTCTCGTCTAAGTAGATTAGTTGCTTATCCGAATCCTGCGAATGATGTACTTACCTTAGATTTTGAAACCATCCAGTCTGGTGATATGACAGTATCTATTTTCAATGCTATTGGAAATTTGGTTCACCAAAATGATCTTGGATTTAGACATACAGGCAAAGCAAAAGAGCAATTGAATGTTGCTAATTTAGCTCCTGGTATTTATATGATTACGCTTCAAATGGATGGTGGACACACTGGTTCACTTAAATTTGTGAAGGAGTAATTTTACCGATAATACTTTGAAAGATCCAGATGCATTTTTAACCTAAATGACATCGGCATATTTTTTTCATGCAAAGAATGTAGCACCTAATAAATGGTTTCTATATTCTTTGTGTGAAAATTTATGAATAAAAACAAATAACAATTATGAAACACCTTTTCGTTTCCTTCCTTTTCCTTTTTTCCCTTTCCAATCTATTTGCTCAAGACGATTATCACAACAGTTTAAACACCTACATACAAACGGAGTACAATGTATCTCCTGGAGATTGGTTATTCTTTGACAATGAAGCTAATATCTTGGCAGATAATTTTCAATATGGCGTCAATGTCACAAATGAGAATATTAGTGGACAGCCATTTTCTACCATAGAGCGCATTAGCATTGGACAAGCAGGAAACAATGTTTGGGATGCTGGTTGGGGAATTAGAAATAATATAAGCGTTGGAAGTGGTGACATTGTACTATTTGCATTTTACCTTAGATCGGTAGGAGGAACAGGCAGTGTAAACTTCTTTGTAGAAAACGTCAGTACTTTTGCAAAAGAAGCATACTTGACTTTATCCACCACCGAAGAATGGACTCGATATTTCATTACCTTTGAATCACAAGACGCTTACAATATCGACCAATTAAATTGTGGTTTTCATGTAGCAGCTCAAGCGCAGACCATTGACATAGGAGGCTTCACCGCCATGAACTACAACAATAGTACTACATTAGACAACCTACCTAACGATATAGGAAACGATCAGTATGGTGGTTACGAACCTGATGCTCCCTGGCGAGCTTTGGCAGCAGATCGAATAGAAAACCTGCGTAAAGCAGACTTGACTGTTAACGTAAAAAATACGGCTAACGAGCCTATTGAAAATGCAGCGATACAAGTGACCATGTTGCAACATGATTATGGCTTTGGTTCTGCAATTAACGCCAACAGACTAGCCGGCAACAATGCACACAATATTATTTATGAAAATAAAATCATCAATTTGGATGGAGCAGGACATGGCTTCAATTGTGTTGTTTTTGAAAATGATATGAAATGGCCGGGCTGGGAAGATGGATGGTTTGTCAGTAAGCCTGAACTCGTTGATGCCGTACAATTTCTTAGAGACAACAAAATAAAAATACGAGGTCATACTCTTGTTTGGCCGGGAGCTGATAATTTACCTGATGATGTAGCTGCAAATATTTCTGATATTCCGTTTGTCAAAAATAGAATTGACGAACACATAGAATCCATTCTGAATTACCCCGGTATCGCTGGTGAGGTTGCGGAATGGGATGTGCTTAATGAAATTGTAACCAACACCAGTATTCAAAATGCTTTTAGTGGTCAAGCAGGTTATCCAACAGGACGAGAAATTTATCCGGAGATTTTTGAAAAAGCAAAACTCGAAGATCCGAACATTGGTTTGTGGCTGAACGACTACATTACCATTTCCTTAAACCAAGGAGCAGGAAGCACTCAATATGACAACCTCAAATCGTATGCTCAAGAAATAATTGATGCAGGTGCTCAATTGGATGGTATTGGTTTTCAGGCACATGTTGGCGGCTTTCCGACGGGTATTCCAGATGTACTAAGTACTTTGGATGACTTCTCTACTTCACTTGGCGTGAAAACAAAAATCACCGAATTTGACATGCCTGAGATTGTAAATGAAGAACTAGCAGCAACCTACCTTAGAGACATACTTACCGCTAATTTCAGTCATCCTAGCTCCGATGGTTTTATATTTTGGAGCTTCTGGGATGGAGCGACTTACATGAATCCTGCCGCCAATCTGTATCGCGAAGATTGGTCAGAAACACCGGCACATGCTGCCTTTGTAGATTTATTGTTTAATGAATGGTGGACAAACGAACTCTTTCAATCAGATTTCACAGGGGTTGCGAACGATCGCGTTTTCAAAGGGCGATATGAAATTTCTTATGAATGTAATGGGGAGACCATTCGAGATACAATATCTATTACAGAAGCAACGGACTATGAGATTACCTGTGAATCGATTGGTATGGTTGGTACAAACGAGGCTGCAAAATTGGCCATTGACATTTTCCCAAACCCAACAAATGACTTCATTCAAATTTCCCGAAAAGAACAGACAGAAGCTGAGATCAATGTTTTTAGTAGCAATGGAGAATTATTGTTACGTACTAAAACTTCAAACGCTAATTTCCGATTGGATCTTAGCCATTTACAAGGGCTTCTTTTTATGGAGGTGGTTACGGAGAATGGGGTATTTACGGAGCGAATATTAAGGCAATAATTTAAGTGTAATTATACAAGTCTTCGGATTTGACAAATAGAAAAGAGTAAACGTATTTTGCGTTTGCTCTTTTTTTTAACGCATTTAGCGACACAAGAAGTACACAGAGCAACACTTCGGATCGATATTCTTAGACAATCTGTACTCACTGCGACTAATGAATCTGAAGGAACCGTACTAATTATCTGTTAATAACATCTCCATTTTTTGCATATTGTTGTCATCCTGAGTGAGCGCAGCGAATCGAAGGATCAACAGCATTTTCTTTTTTAGTACGGAGATTTCGAGCAAATTTATGCGAAGCGTAAATGCGCCGAGGAATATAACTCCTTGTCAATGAGCTAGATTTCTCGACTCCTGCGTCGCTCGAAATACAAAAGAGGACGCGCCTCCTGTTCCTCGACTCGCTAACGCTCGCTCGGAATGACAGGAGTTCGATTCACTACGGTCATTTGGGGTAAGTGGACACAGGCTATTCTCTAGCGACTCAGCCACTTAATCAAATCCGCTTTCTTCCGAACAGAAACCGCCACTTTAGCCCCATCCGTCATAATAAGATAGCCTCCGTCTAATTTCACAAACTCTTTAATTTGATCTGCATTCACCAAATGCGATTGATGAACTCTGATGAATTGATGTTCTTGCAAAAGCTTATCAAACTCCTTCAGCGTTTTGGTTACCAATAATTTCGGACGATCCGAAAAATAAAATTGGGTATAATTCCCAGAAGATTCACAGCGGGTAATATTAGCAACTTTGACAATGTGGATTTTTTCTAACGTATGTAGCGCAATACTCTGCGGTGCATTTCCTTCCTTGATGGTATTAGACAAAATGTTCAAGCGCTCCCCTTGACTCTCGTTATGCTCTTTTAATTTAGCGACAGCCTCCATCAATTCATCCGGGTCGACAGGTTTCAACAAATAATCAACAGCCGCATACCGAAATGCCTTAATGGCAAAAGCGTCAGAAGCAGTGGTAAAGATGACTTTAAAGTTGACCGCGGGTAAGATCTCTAACAAGTCAAATCCGGAACCATCCTGCATTTGAATATCGAGAAAGACCAACTCTGGATTAAGCGACTTTATCAATTTTGCACCTGAAACCACTCCATCAGCTTGACCAATAATCTCTACTTCCGGGCAATAGGCTTCGAGATCTTGTTGTAGCGTTTTAATTGCTTTAGCTACATCGTCTATAATTACTGCTTTTATCATAATGGTAAAGTTAGTAAACTTTTTTCAACCTCAAGTTCAACTCCAACTTCAATACGCTCAGTTCGCGAGCCACCTCCGTGTCAAGGGAATTGAAATTGAGGTTGAGGTTGCTTTTGAAATTGCAAAAGGTTGAGGCCCGCCCGTTCCGGTACGGACTGGTTGCGCTTGAAGTTGAATTTTCCGTATCTTGCCCATTCATGCAAGAAGCCACTAATCCAAAACGACGAAAGGAATACAATGCCCTTTTTACACAGGAACTCAGCCGTCTAAACCCCGGCCAGAAAGCTGCTGTGGAAAGTATAGAAGGCCCCGTCATGGTCATTGCCGGACCGGGAACGGGGAAAACGCATATCCTAACTGCACGTATCGGTCGTATACTCATGGAGACTGATGCGCAGGCCGGAAATATTCTCTGCCTCACTTTTACCGATGCCGGTGTTTTGGCAATGCGCGAACGTTTACTTTCTTTTATTGGCCCAGAGGCGCACCGTGTTCACATTTACACTTTTCATTCTTTTTGTAATAATGTCATTAAAGACAATCTTGAATTGTTTGGCCGACATGACCTAGAACCCATCAGCGATTTAGAGCGCATCGAAATCATCCGAGCTTTATTGGATCAAATACCAGAAGATCATGCGCTAAAACCGAAAGCGGGTGATCCTTATTTCTATGAAAAGAATTTACAAGATTTATTTCAACGAATGAAGGCAGAGAATTGGTCCGTTGATTTAATTCATAACAATATAAAAACGTACCTCGCTGACCTCCCTAACCGAGAAGAATACATCTACAAACAGACTCGTCGAGAATTTAAAAAAGGAGACCTTAAACAGTGGAAGCTTGATGAACAAGTAGAAAAAATGGCACTATTGAGTACTGCCGTAAATTTGTTTCCAACTTATACTCAGCTGATGCAGGAGGCAAGACGTTACGATTTTGAGGATATGATCCAATGGGTATTGAAAGGTTTTGAAAAGCATGATGGTTTACTGCGCAATTATCAAGAGCGCTATCAATATTTTTTAGTCGATGAATATCAAGACACCAATGGCTCGCAGAATCGCATTTTACAAAAACTGATTGACTACTGGGAAAGTCCCAACGTTTTTATCGTGGGCGACGATGACCAATCCATTTACGAATTCCAAGGAGCCCGCTTGAAAAACCTGGTAGACTTCCATAACGATTATGCTGCCGAATTAAATCTCATCTTACTAAAAGACAATTACCGTTCCTCTCAACATATTCTAGACACCTCTAACAGTGTCATCGAAAACAACAAACGAAGAATTGTAACAAGTCTACCCGGCATAGAAAAAATTCTGACTGCCAAGAATACACTTTTTGCCAGATCAACCGTACAGCCATTCATTCGGGAATATCCCAATCGGCTTCATGAAGAAACAGATATTGCAGAACAGTTGTTAGAAATTCAAGCAAAAGGAATTTCTTTATCAGAAGTAGCCGTAATCTATGCCAAACATAGACAGGCGGAAAATCTGATTGCACTCCTCGAAAAGAAAAGCATTCCTTACAATACCAAGCGAGAAGTTAACATTCTCGATCTTCCTTTGATTCGAAATTTGCGTACCTTAATTCACTACCTCTACCTCGAGTATGCACGTCCGGGAAGCGGCGAACATTTATTATATCGCATTTTGCATTTTAGCTTCTGGGGAATTGATCAAGCTGATTTACATAGCATAAGCCTATTCCTGGCTAAACACCAACAAAAGTCTTCCGATAGTTGGCGTATTGCATTAGGCAATCGGGAAAATATGGGAAAGCTGTCGCTAAAAACTGGAACGCAGGTACAGGAAGCTGTTGATTTATTAGAAGAATTAATTGGTGACTATGTAAATATGTCATTACCGATTTTTATCGAAAAATTGATTAATCGCTCCGGTTGGTTGGGTCATATTATGTTGCAGGATGATAAGATTTGGCAGATTCAGGTTATGAACACCTTTATGAGCTTTGTCAAAAAGGAAGCACATAGAAATCCAAGGTTGAGTCTCAAAAAATTGTTGGAAATACTTAGTAGTATGGATGCCAACAGACTGGCCATACGTCTGCAACGCAACATTCAGTTGGACGATGGAGTCAACCTTATTACAGCGCATAGCTGTAAAGGACTTGAATTTCAATATGTCTTCATTTTAGATGCCGTCAAGGATCAGTGGGAACCGGGAAGAAGTTATGGTGGTCGTCGTTTTACTTTCCCGGATACCTTGACACAATCCGGAGAAGAAGATGCGATGGAGGCACGACGAAGATTGTTCTATGTGGCCATTACCCGAGCGAAAGAATACCTCTATATTTCCTACGCTAAAGAGAACGAGAAGGCAAAGGCAATGGCCCGGACCGTGTACATTGATGAAATATTAGCAGCTACAAAAATTGAAGTCGAACAAAAAAGTCTAGCGACAGATTTGATCTTGGACGCACAGTTTTTATTGCTCCGCGAACAAGAAGTTCCGAATATTCCTAAATTAGAAAAAGCACTTGCAGATTCTTTGTTAGAAAAATTCGTATTAAGTATTAGTAGTTTGAATAGTTACCTACGTTGCCCTTTGAGTTTTTATTATGAAAAGGTCTTGCGTTTGCCTTCTGTTCAATCAGAGGCTGCCTCTTACGGAACGGCCATTCATTTTGCGTTGCGACGCCAATTTGAAAAAATGAAACTGGATGCAGATAAGGCATTTCCTCCTGTAGATTTTTTCGTAGGGTTTTTTGAAGAGGAGATGCGACGTTATCGTGCTTACTTCCGCCCGAAGGAATATGATCGGCGAATGAGCATTGGTAAACGAATTCTTCAGAAATATTATCAACAATACATTGACAACTGGCCAAAGAAAGTCTTAATAGAACACGATGTACGTAATGTCGAAATGGAAGGCATCCCCTTAACGGGTGCCGTTGATCGGATTGATGTTTTTGAGCAAGGTCGTGTACATATTGTGGACTATAAGACTGGAAGTTTAGATAAAAACAAGGTACGTCAACCAACGAAAGCTAAGCCACTGGGAGGGAATTACTGGAGACAATTGTATTTTTATAAGATACTTTTTGAAACAGCGCAGCCTGAAAAAATCGCTCAATCTGCTGCTATTTCTTATATGGAACCAGATAGTAAAGACCAGTTTAAGGAATTTGAAATGACTTATACTGGAGAGTATGTAGAGGTAGTAAAAGATATGATCAGAAACAGTTGGAAAAAGATTCAGAATCATGAATTTTATGACGGCTGTAATGAGAAGTATTGCGTCTGGTGTAATTTTGTAAAAGGGCAACGGAAGGTTGATTCGTTGGCTGATCCGGAAATTGAGGAGTTGGATGATTGATTCCTCGACTCGCTGCGCTCGCTCGGAATGACAATCTACCATTGAGCCATGTGCTTCTCTTGTCATCACAAGCGAGCGCAGCGAGTCGTAGGAGACAGGAGAAGAAGAACATTAAACAATAATTATCTCTTGCTTATAGAATAAACTTAAGAATGAATAATAAAAACGAAAACACCTCAGAAGATCCTTATGACTTCAACCTTCCTACCCTTTCCGATGACCCAACCCCCGAGGAGATTCAGGAACACATGAGTATCATTGAAGCACGCGCCAAAGAAGAACTTGGTGTAGATCTGAGCATGGCAGCGCTCTTTGCTGAGTTGGCACAAAGAGGAGGAGAACCTACCTTGATGGACATCACAGATTTAATCGCGGAAAAAATCGCCCATGCAAAAGCAATGTTAGCTGAACCTATTCCTATCAATCAACAAGAAAAAGAACTCCCGAAAGGAACTCAGTTTATTTTCAAAATCTCCATAACCCACAAACCTGATATCTGGCGCACCATCGCTTTCAATCCAGGGCACAGTCTATCGCACGTGCACTTAGCGATCCAAAATGCTTTTGAATTTGACAATGAGCACCTTTATGGTTTTTACTTAGACAATAGAGTTAGAGCCTCTAAAAAATTCTTTAATGATCCTCGAAGTGGGAAACCGCCTTTTGCTAATGAACATACTTTGGAGACTTTAAAACTAGTACCCCAACAACGTTTTCTATACCTTTTCAATTATGACGACAGCTGGGAATTACATCTTGACTTAATAGAAATTGCAACAGGAAAACCGACCTCTCCTTACCCCATTATATTGGAGACAAATGGTGATGCACCTAACCAGTATGGAAACAATCTAGAAAGCGGAGATGAATTGTTAGAAGATGATGAATGGTAATCAATTTATCAAAGTCAACTCGAACCATAGCAACAATTGAAAGTATTGGTTCTTCTACTTGTATTGAGGGAGCTACCTTAACTAATGGTAGAAATTCTACTTAAAAGTCACGACTCCTCCGGCACCTCCCGATCCTCAATTCCCAAATGATATTCAATTTCTTGCTCCAGGTACCTCGCCTTTGACTGACTATCTATTCCTGTGATTAAAGAAACATGCTTCTGCCCATCTGCTCCATTCAAGATGGCATAAATGGAATAATATCCTGTAACATTATTTACATAGATTTGATCAATATCCTGAATCGGGTAAAACTGATCTTTGTGCAATTTTCTTGGCCGCCATTTTACAGAAAGGAATTTTTCTCCAACACTAAGGTGAACCTTGTGCTTAGACCGCATAAACAAATTGCCAATCATAATAACAGACAACACCCCAGTAATAATCGGCATCGCCATTCCAATTTTTCCTTTAAAAAAAAGTGCAATAAATATGAAAATAAAAAGTGGTAATAAGCTAGCAATAATACCTTCTAAGGCAGTCATTGGCTGCTTAATCGCAATGTCCAAATCTTCTTGAAAATAAAAAATGTCAATCCCTTCCGGGCGGAGAACCTCTTGTTTTGCTTTTTCTCTTTTTAATAAATTCGAAATATCCTTTTGAAAGGAAAAGACGACGTTGCAGTTATTACACTTTGCAATCTTATCATTGATATTAAGATTTTCTGCAGGGATCTGATTACCGCAAGAGCTGCAGTTGATTTTTTTGTGCTCTGTTGAAGCTGATTCTAAGGAAAGTTTCTTTAGCTCCAACTTGTGTTTTTCAATTTCTTTGTGATCCATACTTATTCTTTTAGGAGAATGAAGAAGAAATAAAAATCATCTTTTGTCCCCTTCCTTTATTACAGCTTCGTTATCTAGGTGATAATTAATTCAATAATATTAAACAACAATTATGAAAAAGTTCGTCCTTATTTATCATTCTACCCCTGAAGATATGGCTCAATTTGCAAAAGCTAGTCCTGAACAAAAAGCCGAAGGAATGAAATCGTGGTTCGCCTGGAAAGAGAGAATCGGCGATCATCTACTTGATTTTGGTGCTCCACTAATGGGCGGTGTTCGTGTGCATGCAGATGGTGATACAACTCCTAGTACAAAGGAAGTGAGCGGCTACTCTGTGATACAAGCTAACGATATGGCTCAGGCCAAAAGTTTAATCAAAGGTCATCCCCATAACGTAATTGAATTGCACGAATCTGTTGCGATGTAGTGCTTTTAGGTACGCCATTAAATCAATGTTTCAATGGCGTACCTAAATTTTTTCTATCATTTAGATTCCTCATCCAAGCCTTCAATAGTCGGAGCAGACCAACGTTCATAACCGATAGGATTACTAGTGGCTTTGCGCACCGCTTCACCCGTTCGTCGTTTATCCGCTATCATTGCGAAGGTCATAATGAGGCTAGTACCGATGATAATAAAAAGCAGAATACCAGGCTCAAAATCTGCGACCATAGGTTCTCCAGGGTTCTCGGGATCGTCAGGTATAGCATAAAACAATAATACTGTAATCAATCCTCGTGGAGCGATGTAGAGCTGTGGTAAAATATCTTTTCCAATAAACAAGGCAAGAATCCCATAACGGATAATATAAATAGAAGCAATAATCAGAACGCTAATCAAAGTCACTTTCAAGTTAAGTAAAGAAGACAACACGATGGTAATTCCAAAAATCACAAAGAAAAAAGTACGCACAACAAAAGCGGTTTCCATCGTAATAACATGAAGCCCATCATAAATATGTTTCGCCTCTTTATAGTTCAATAACTTTTTCAAAGGCCCTCTGAAGAAAAGGTTCATATTCGCAATCAACAACCCAAAAATCAAAATAATAATCAAGGAGGAAAGATGCATTTTTTTACCAAGAGCGTATAACAACAAAAGCACCGCGATCAATAAAAAGAGCTTAGTATGGCTTTTTATATTCTGAAAAATCAATACAATCGTGTAACTCGCAATTAAAGATAAAACAATCGTCAATACGACATTACCTGCAAAACCTCCTAACCCAGAAGCATGCTCCGCAGCATCCAACTGTCCCGTTAGAAAATAGAACATCATAATTCCCAATATATCAGAAAAGGTACTTTCGTAAATGTGAAACTCCTTTTTATCATCTCGCAGAGTTGCCACAGAAGGAATAATAATCGCCGACGACAAAATCGACAAAGGCGTAGCATACAACCAAGCTTTCTCCATCGTCATCCCATCTACAAATTGATGCAGAATCATAGCTGCCACCCAAGCAGATAGCAGTAGGCCAATCAAGGCAATAGAAAACGCCTTTGCAATCGGAATCATCTTTTCCTGTTTCAGCTCCAACTCTAAAGCGGCTTCCAGAACAATCATTATCAACCCTACAATTCCCAAAACTTCTAAGATCGGTAAGAAGTTCAGTTCTGCTCCCCCTGCGGCATCTATCCCAAACTTCAATACAATCCCCAAAACAATCA
>CAZDTI010000153.1:0-17974 GCA_964508085.1 uncultured Saprospiraceae bacterium
TAATAGCATCATTTAAAGTCAAAGAAATTTCTAAAAATACGATACTACTAAATGAAGGGCAATTTGAAAATAGACTTAGATTCTTGAACAATGGTACGGTAAGAGAATTTTATAAATCTAAAACTAAAGAGATAAATCTTAACTTTTATATTAGTCCCCAATTCATTAGTGATTTTCCAGCATTTATCGATAATTCAAAAACTAAAAAATATCAAGAAGCTTTATCAAATTTAGAAGTCTTAGAATTAAGTAAGGACATATTCTTAAGGCTTTTAGATAAATACAAATGTGGTAAGTCTTTTCTAGATTTGACCTTTCAAGCCATTGTTAGGAATAAAGAATTATTTGAATATAACAGAATGACTAAAGATCCAGAAGAACTCTATAAAGAGCTTAGGATTTATAAACCTGGTTGGCTTCAGAATATTCCTCAATATCATATTGCCTCTTATCTGGGAATAACACCTGAAACTTTGAGTCGGATTAGAAAACGGACTTCTTGATTTGAATCAATGAAAATAAGCAAAAGATTACCTTGCTTTGTCTTTATTTTACTAAAATTCAATTCATGAAGATTCAACACTTTAGAAATGCTACTATGACTATTGAAGTCAATAATAAAGTCATATTAGTCGATCCAATGATTGGACCAATGGGGACAATGCCTACTTTTACACTTTTCAGATTCAAAGCTAGAAAAAATCCTATTGTCCCTTTACCCGAAGTCTGTAATTCAATACTAAAAAAAGTAACTCATTGTTTAATAACTCATCAACATCCTGACCATCTGGACAAAGCAGCGGAAGAATATTTACTGCGGGAAAAAATTCCAGTAATATGTAGTGTAAAAGATGAGAAAGATTTCATAAAAAAAGGACTTAATGTCATCCAAACTATCGACTATTGGAAACGTGTTGATTTTTTAGGTGGAAAAATAGAAGGGATACCCGCAAGGCACGGCTATGGATTCATTGCCAAGCCCATGGGAAATGTTATGGGGTTTTATATTGAATTACCGAATCAGCCATCAATTTATTTAAGTGCCGATACAATTTATACAGACGCAGTTGATAAAGTGTTAAAGCAGTACAAACCAGAAATCAGTGTAGTAGCTTGTGGCACAGCTCAATTGGATGTTTTTAAGCCATTATTGATGACAATGGATGATATTATTAAATTTGTAAAGAACTCCCCTAAAAAAGTAATCGCAAATCATTTAGAAGCCGTTAATCATTGTCCAACAACCAGGGTAGCATTGAAAGAAAAACTTGATGACAATGGATTACTTGAAAAAACTTTTATTCCTGAAGATGGTGAAGTTATTGACTTTTAAAATAAGCGAGCAGGGAACAAAGTGCAGAATGTACATAGGTGCTGAACGCGCCTATGTACATTCTGCACCAATCGTCAGACCCGTGGACTCGCGTTGTGTGTGATTAAAAAATAAAAGTTTCGTTATGATTTTAAATATAAAGAAGAAAATAAAATTGTAAAACCGCACAGAACAAAAACTTTGGCGCTAATAGCTGAAAGACTAATCTAGGTCAGCTTCTGAATTTTATAGAAATTCTAAATCCCCCATATGTCTCATTAAGAGAAAATAAAACTCAGGTAGGTCTTTTAACCCTAAGGCTGTCTTTAAATAGACAATTATTTCTAACTTAAAAGAAATTAGCCTGATGAAAAATTTACTGTTATTACTCCTAGTCCTTATTTCTGCTTCCACATTATTTGCTCAAGAGTGCGATAATCAACGCTATTATGATTCGTTATTTACGGTTAGCTTGACCACTGAAGTAAAATTTGGTGAAGCCCCGCAACCCACACTACTTGATCCCAATAATATTAAGGAGCTTTTTATGAATGTTTATCAACCAGATGGCGATACGCTAGCTGCTCGACCATTGATTATATGGGCTTTCGGCGGTGGATTTGTCGTAGGGTCCAAATATAGTCCAGATATTGTTAGTTTGAGTAATTCATTTTCTAAACGGGGATACGTTAATGCCGCAATTGACTACCGCCTTTCGACAGATCTTGTTGTAAATAATGACATCTCAAATGTTTATGAAGCAGTATTAAAAGCGACCCATGATATGCGTGCCTCTATTCGATTTTTCTATAAAGATGCGGCTACAATTAATGAGTTTAGAATAAATACTACAAGAATTTTTATTGGTGGTGTTTCTGCTGGGGCAATTACCTCGTTACAAGTAGCCCATTTTGACGATTTAGTAGAAGTACCAATGGAAATTGATTCAATTTATCAGGAGTCAGGAGGTTTTCCAGGGATTAGTGGAAATGCGGGCTATTCTGAAGATGTTGCAGGTGTGATTAATCTTTGTGGTGCCTTGCTGGATACTGCTTGGATAAATCCTTTCGTAACGACCCCTATAGCAAGTATGCATGGTACAGAAGACAATATTGTTCCTTATGGATCAGATACGATAACGCTTTTAAATATTAATTTAGAGGTTGATGGAAGCTCTCCTGTTCACCAAAAATTAAATGAATATGGAATCCAAAATGAACTTTATAGTTTTCAAGATGCAGGTCATACTCCTTTTGTACTAAACCAAACCTATATGGATACTACAGTAACCTTTATTAGGGACTTTCTATATGACTTAGTATGCGACGATATTACATCAATAAGCGAAACTACTGAAAATAAAAGTGCTTCTTTTACGGTCTGTCCTAATCCTAATTCCGGGAATTTTTATATTAGATTAGACTCACCTGAAAGTTTAGACATATTAGTTTTTGATTGTCTCGGCAGAAAAGTTTTTTCCAGTCAAGAAATAGATTATGGTTTAAATAGTTTAGAACTCGATTTGCCACGAGGAATCTACACTGTTAATGCTTATTCTAAAAACCAGCATAAAACACTATCCCAAAAAATCATAGTACATTAAAATAAGCTGTTTTATATAATCAACCAGATTGTAACTTTTAAAAGCTATTAACAAAAGGCATTTAGAAATGAAATCCAATCGATTATTTCGAAATGAAAACGAGATACAACAATGCATATGATGGTCTGGCTCACTAACCGCTTCGCCCGTTGCATATGCCACCGTTAGTGGCAAGAAATGAAGCGAGATGAAATTAAATAACTATGAAGTAAAGATTAAAAACTTCAAGATTAAGTAGTTGGTCAAAAATAATGATAAGTTTTGGCCGAGGCTATTTTTGAGCTAATCAAGGAGTAAAAAACGGAGTTATGCCTTAGCATAATGAGTATTTTTATGACGAAGGATAGTTCAAAAATAGACCGTCATAACTTATTAATTATTTTGTCCAATTACTTAGCACAAAAAAATCTAGTTAAAGATAAGCGATCTAGTGGTTAATTGTTCACCTATGTTTAATTCATCTCGCTTACAAAGTTTGTAAGTTGTTTCATGGTCAAATTCATATTCTAACTATTCTTTATAGCTAATGGATGCTTTTGGTCACCTGATCTTGTACTAGTTGTTTTATACGATTATGGAGATCAAAATTTTGCCGATATTCATTTAGATGAAGATGGACGAAGGTGTGCTTCGACAGGAGAATGTTTAAAACGATTACCTTCGCCTTCTCTATTTTATTATACACTTAGTGTTCTTGGTGAAAAAACCAGACTAGCAAACATTATGTATGATATTGTTTATGACGTTAAAAGTGATCTTGAACCTGATCTTGGCCCAGGTGAGGCTCTTGCGTACCCTCTAAGACCTGTGTTCTTAACAACTCTCGTAGATAATGAAACAACATTTGGGTTTAATGAAATTAGGGTGCACTTAGTAACTTTTTTAAGCGGACAGATTACTTGCTTCTAATTCTCTATTAAATTAGATAATGGTATGGAACCGTCTCATAAGTATAACTTTATGGGACGGTTTTTTAATTTGATAGGTGTAACTATCTTTAAGTCCACAGCCTGAAAGAATAGTACACCATTGGATGAATTAAGACCTCGCATTTCACAGAAATATAAATTGTATGACATTCAGGTAAGGCTTAGCTATTCACAGGATTAAAATGTATTATTGTCGCTGTTATTGTTAAAGATTTTATTTATTTTGGTACCGAAAAATTTGTGGTAATAAATGTTTTAAATCAATTGTAATATCTTGAAATTTGAAACTGATCATAACAAGCGAGCATGAGGCTATGCTCCTTTTAGTCGTACATCGCATCTTGCGTAGACGTTATCTCTCATTAAGTACTTCCCTCAGTGTCCATTAAAAAAAAATAAATTTATCAGAACTTAAAGTAAAATGGAAATTAAAGATTCTCACCATCTCATTATCAATAACGTCAGTAGATTCATTGAATTGACGGATCTGGAAAAGGAAAGGTTTATTTCATTACTTAAAGAGATCAGCATCCAAAAGAAAGACTTTCTTTTGCAAGAGGGAGATGTAGCTAAATACGAGTATTTCATCACGAAAGGATGTATAAAGGCCTATTCATTAGATATGGCTGGAACACAACATATTTCAATGTTTGGAATTGAAAATTATTGGACAACTGACATGGCTAGCTTTATCTCAAATGAACCCTCTCGTTTTTTTATAGAGGCTTTGGAAGATACAGAGCTTTTGGCTATCTCCAGAACGAATTACGATCTGCTATTCAAAGAAATTCCAAAATTCGAAAGGTTTTACAGAATCTTATATCAAAGATCACTCATGAGTTATATTCGAAGAACTAATCATGGTATTTCTTTGACTGCCGAAGAAAGATACCTTAGATTCAAAGAAAAATACCCTCAAATAGTAAACAGAATAAAACAAAAAGATTTGGCTGCTTATATCGGTGTGACACCCGAATTCATGAGCATGATTAAATCTAAAATAAAAAAAAAATCGGAAACTTAAACTAGTTTATTTTTTTTCATGTCTGCTCAGTTGATATTTGCAACATGAAAAACGCAACACTTACCTTCGTACTTTTAACCTTTGTAATTACGACCACCCTTCATGGTCAATTTACTCAAGTAGAATTTTTCCAAAGCTTAGATAAGACGACTTTCAACCTCTTTTCGAGCCATTACATTAATGATGGGAAGTCGCTGAATTTGGCTACGCTTGGCTTCTTTAGAAAATACAGATCCAACGAAAATCAGGACTTCAGTGAAGTAGGTATTCAGCCAACTTTATTTTGGGATTTTAGTAAAATTTTTTCGATTGGCCCCTCCCTTTATTACAATAGCATAGCTGGGTTTTCTCAAAGAATATCGGCAAAGTATACTTCCAAAAACGAAAGGCTATTAATTATCCTTATTCCAACTATTGAATATTCTCAACAAGAAGAGAATATCTATGCAGAAACATTTGCTCAATTTCAATTTAATGTTCCCATAAAGAAATCAATATCATTCTGGGTGAATGGTCAATTCCTTTATGTATGGGATGCATTTAAAACCCACTCTAGAAGTTTTCAGCAATTACGTACGGGCATTTCACTTAGGAGACATCAATTCGGTGTAGGATTGGACTTGGAACGTTATGGCCCAAAGGCGGTCAGCACGAAAGCTATTGGTCTCTATTATAAAGTAACAATTTAAGGTCTATTCAAAAGGGCGTTAAATAGTTCGACGGAATTGTTTTGCCCCATCACTTAAGCATGGTAGTATAATTATTATGGGTTTTTATAGGCCATTTTTGACTTTATACTTCAGCTATAAAATACTCATTATGCTAAGGCATAACCAGCCCAAAAGATAAAGACTTCGGTCGGGCGGGCTCCGTTTTTCCAGATTCGTCTAAAATCAAAACTAGCACTCTAAAAATACCATATTACTTATTCCACAATGCTTACTAATTTAAATAATTCAAAATTATGAAAAAATTAATTCAAACACTTTTATCAACTCAACCAAACTTGGGATTTAGTATTTCCAGGTTAACATTAGGACTGGTCCTATTCCCACATGGAGCACAGAAAATGCTCGGCTTATTCGGTGGCTATGGATTCACTGGAACTATGGAATTTTTCAGCCAACAAATGGGGCTGCCTTCTATTGTTGCTTTGTCTGTTATAGCTATAGAATTTTTTGGCTCGATTTCCCTCATACTTGGTTTCCTAAGTCGATTTTGGGCAATGGCATTTATTGGATTGTTTGTAGGAATAATCTTCACCTCACAAATGCAATATGGATTTTTTATGAACTGGTTTGGCAATCAGGAAGGGGAGGGATTCGAGTATTCTATTTTAATTATTGGCTTAGCGCTCACAACCCTAATTAACGGAAGTGGAAGATATGCCTTTGACAACATCATTATAAAAAAGTAAATCATGAAAAAAATAATAGCAATAGCAGGAAGCAACAGTAAAGAATCTATCAATAAGAAATTGGTAAACTACACTTCCAACATGTTGGATAATGCTGACATTATTCAAATTAACTTAAACGATTTCGAATTACCCATTTATGGAGTCGATTACGAATCAGAACATGGCATTCCTTCAATGATAGTGGAGCTTAGTAAAGTCTTTGAAGAGGCGGATGGCTTCGTGATATCTTTGGCGGAACATAATGGCTCTTACTCTGCTGTATTTAAGAACATCATAGATTGGTTATCAAGAACAAACACCGAATTTTGGAATCAGAAACCAATGCTTCTAATGAGCACTTCTCCAGGGGGGAGAGGCGGAGCTACTGTACTCCAATCTGCAATAGGATCATTTCCTTTTTTGGGAGCAGTCATAATCGAAAGTTTTGCATTGCCTTCATTTTATGAAAATTTTTCTGATGGAAAAATCATAGATCAATCATTCAGAAATGAACATCAAATGAAAGTAGTCAATTTTTTGAAAGCGATTAACTAATACTGAACTCCACTTGTTTTAAAAAGAAATATGATGTGAAGAGGCGTAACAATTCCGTTAAGTTAAGGATTTTCTATTTTAGGAAAAAGCCTTAACTTAATGGTTATGAATACCTGATAAACGGTCATCCGTTCGGTGGTAAACTTGGGGAAGTGGAGTTGTATGTTGCATATCGAATCATTAGTGATTGTTAAAACAAAAAATCAAATTTAGAGTAAACATCAGCAATTAACGTCAAGATCAAAAGAAGGGTTGAAATTATCTTTGTTCTATTATTTAACTAAAAAGAATAAAGATGAATAATTCGATTCAAGTGAACTCAATTGGAAGCATTCATTCTGAAAATGGAATGTTTTATATTAAAGTAAAAGACGAATATAAAAATGGTCTAATTAGTATTAATGGATTTAGCCATCTCCAAATAGTTTGGTGGGGAAACTTATTTGACAAACCTGAGCAAAGAAGCAACCTAATCACAGAAAAACCCTATAAAACAAGTCCTGAAAAAGTTGGCGTGTTCGCTACAAGATCTCAATTCAGACCAAACCCTATTCTAATAACCAACATATTTGTTGAAAAAATAGATTTTGCAAAGGGAATAATTTATACACCATATATAGATGCTGAAAATAATACACCATTGTTGGATATAAAACCATATCATTTATACGAAAGAGTCGAAAATTGTAGGGTGCCTAATTGGTGTAGTCATTGGCCCTCTTCCTATGAGAAATCTGCAAGCTTTGATTGGAATAATGAATTTAATTTTTGACACAATCTTTTTATAGTATGACTAATAAAGAAAGGATTCTTAAAACGATCAGCTATATTGAATCAAATTTAAAGTCTGATATTAAGGTGTCAGATATTGCAAAAGAAGCTTGCTGTTCACTGTATCATTTTATTCGACTCTTTCAAAGCATTACTGGTATCTCGCCTAAAAAGTATCTTCTTCAACGTAGGTTGACCGAAAGTATTGACCAACTTCGTAATGCTGATGAAAAAATAATAACTATTGCTTTTAACTACCAATTTGGCAGTCACGAAGTTTATACACGTTCTTTTCAAAAACATTTTGGTGTTACCCCCTCAAAGGTTAGAAAAGGCGAAGTTGTTCCTTCTCATTTACTTACACCGTCTATAACAGAAGAATATATTTTTCAATCAAAGAAAGCAAGAAACCAAGCTCCGGACGTAATCGAATTAAAAGAGAAAAAAATAGTAGGTGTTTCTTATTTTAAAAGTGGAAATTTAAAGGGGCTAGACCTGTCTACGGAATGGACTACTTTTATAAAGATGGTTCATTTGATCGCTAACAAAACTACACCTGAGCACTATTACCAAATTCAATATTGGTCAGAAAATCAAGATGTAGAAGGAATGCACTTTTTTATTGGGGTAGAAGTTAATGATATAAAAGCGGTTAACCCACAATTTGTAATCAAAGTTATTCCACAAGGAACTTATTTGAAATTCATTCATAAAGGAGTATCAAAAAATGTAGGCTTTACCTATCGATATATTTACAACGAATTTCTTCCTGATACGGATTACAGATTATGGATGCCCTTCAATTTTGAATATTATGGAAAGGATTATTTATCACCTTATAAGGAACAATCAGAAAGCTATTTATTTATACCTGTAGAAAATAGCTGAACCCTTAAAGGGATTCCTCCAGGAAAACTAGGAGTACGAAATTCATTTTACTCAATATAAGATTGTACTTGTGGCCATAGTGGCATTTTTAGCCAACAGGTTTTCTGGCTCACAAGCATTAGTCATCTATTCCAAACGTTGAACAAAATCTAACGCCTCCCCACAACTCACCATGTTGTATAAATCACTAACAGCCAGTTGATTCCTACTAATTAGGGACTTTCTTTCGACTTTGTAACAAAATAATTACAAATTATCAAAAGATACTCTCTCCTGCAAAAGGCAATCAAAGAATTAGAAAAGGATCTTTGGCAAACTCAGCCTTTTTCTTGTCCTTTTCAACTACTCTAAATCCACCCGTGAAATTTATGTTAGTGCTTCTGCGAATTTCTACAAACGGCGCGTAGCAAATAAAAGTCAGTCCGATTTTGACAAGTTCCAAGTTCATCTATTGTATTTAGTTGTTCGATCCAAAAAGGGATTTGCCCTGCCAAACGTTTAAGAAGAATAATCGGCGAATTGGTAGTTGTCTGCTAAGTAAAGGAGATGCTCGAGAGGTAGGCTTTAGGTGTAAATGGCACAAAAGCGCGTTTACACTTGGTGCTTTTTTAGAATATACTTACCTTGGAGAGTAATGACTAGCTGTTGTTTTGGATTTTGTGAATGTATTGTTGAGTAAGTAGAGTAAAATCATTGTTGTCATAACTCTTTCAGGAATTTAGAATTACCCATATGCGAGGACTGGTTGTAGTCCAGCTTCGTCTGAAGACAGGTTGAACTCAAATGTATGTGTCATTTGGGGTTGACAAATGATATTCCCTTGTTAGATACAATCAAGATAGCATAAGAAATGCAGCTTATGATTAAGCACATAAATAATTTTCGAAATATAGGCATTAACTCAAGTCTAGATCCGGAATCTATACGCAGGATAAGGTTATGTAATAGTATGTCCATCGTGGGTATATCAACAGCTTTTGTGGTGTTATTTTATGGCTACTTCGCGAACTGGTCTTCTACCTCAATTGTATTAATAAGCATTACAGTTATTGCAACGTTTATCCCCCCTGTTCTTAATTATCTCAATAGAATTATCTCATCGAGAATTTCATTTTTAATGATATCAAATGGATCTACTATTGTTTTTTCCATTGTATTTGGCCAAGCCGTGCATTTTCAATATTTTTTATTTGCCTTAATTGGATTGCCATTTATCTTTTTTGGAGATGAAATTGGCCGAAAAAAAATCCTTTGTTCTGCTCTTGGAATTCTCTGCTTTATATACCTGGAATGTCATTTTTATTACTTCGGATCTTTAAGCCAAGTTGATTTATCTTATTCAAATGTGATTCGTTTTATCAATGATGTATTGGTCGGAGTAATGATATTAGCGCAATTGTATTTTTTTGTTGACGAAAATGATCACTATATCAAAGAAATAGAAAAACGGTCTAAAGAATTAAAAGACAAGAACGCCCAGTTGGAGCATTTCGCTTATATTGCCTCTCATGACTTAAAGGAACCTCTACGTACCGTGAACAGTTTCATTGATATCATTGAAGAAGAATATGGTGTTGCACAGGATGAAAATCTAAGTACTTATTTTACGTTTATTGACGAGTCATTAATACGAATGCAGGATATGATTGATGGCTTGCTAAATTATTCACAAATTGGAAAATCGCGTAATTTTCAAAACTTAGATTTGAATCATTTGTTTACTGAAGTAACAACAGATTTGGGAATGCTTATCAAGGAAAAAGGAGCGACCATACGGACTGGTGATCTGCCGACGGTCTTCGGCCTTAAGATAGAAATGAAACAATTATTTCAAAACTTAATCACTAATGCCATCAAATTTCAACGGCCAGATAATCCCCCCGTTATCCTCCTTTCTTGGCGTGAGTTATCAGACTGCTGGGAGTTTTGCGTAACGGATAATGGTGTTGGAATTACAGCAAAAAAACAAAACGAAATTTTTCAGATGTTTACTAAATTACACTTGCCTTCCAAATATGAAGGCCATGGAATAGGTTTAGCTTTTTGTAAGAAAATAGTTGAACTTCATGATGGGGAGATTTGGGTGGAGTCCTTCACTAAAGAGGGTAGTCAGTTTTATTTTACCATTGGAAAGACAAAAAAATAATTCAATCGAAACATACTTTAAGAACTTTTAAACTTAAAACCATGAGAAAGAAACTTCGCAATATCCTTTTAATCGACGATTATAAAGCTGATAATTTTCTTCATCAGCGAGTGATTAAATTAGCCGATGTGGCTCAAAACATAATGCTTACATCAGGGGCAAGGGAAGCGCTTGATTACTTATCTGAGCGAGTGGCTGAAGAATACCCAAAACCAGAAATTGTTTTTTTAGATATAAATATGCCCGGAATGTCAGGATGGGATTTTTTAGAAGAATATCAACAATTAGAAGAGGAAATAAAAGCAGGTGTTATAGTGTGTATGCTAACGACATCCTACGCGGAAAGAGATAAGAAAAAAGCTGCTCAATATAATGTCTTAAGTGATTTCTCTACTAAACCACTTACGAAAGAGAAATTAATGGGAATTATAGAGCGTCATTTCTCAGATTATATTTAGTGTTTTTTAGTTTGAGGTTTTGGAAAACAAAGCTTTACTTTTATAAAATATTTCAAACAGCGAATTGTAAATGGAGCACATATAAATTTAGTTATGATTAATATTAGGAAAGCAACTAAAGACGATATTGAGATATTCTATGAGCTATTAATAGGTATAGCGAAACATCATAACCAAGAACAATATGTCTTGACGAATAAGGAGGAATTATTAAAATCGGGCTTCTATGAATCGCCCAAGTTTGGCGTATTGCTGGCGGAATATGATGGGATCGTAGCAGGTTATGTGTCGTATACTAAAAGTTATTCAATATGGTTGGGAAGCGATTATCTGAATATAGATGATGTATTTGTCTTGGATAAATATAGAGGACAGAAACTAGGAGAATTACTGATGAATGGCGTAAAAGAAATGTGTAAAGAAGAAGGAATACACAGCGTAAAATGGGAGGTTGAAAGTGACAATATAGGAGCAATTAGATTCTACGAAAGGCTAGGAGCTACCCTTAATACAAAGGGGATCTTTAAATGGAATTTAGGGTAATTTTGACCTTTTGGTGAGCACAAAGTTCGCTAAGCACGCAAAGTCCCCAATGTTAAGCTGTTATGTTTTATAGAACATTCCCAATTTACAGTGCTTCCTCCAATTCGATAGATTAAGTAATATTGGCCCAAGAAGCTTCTAGCTAGTAATCAGAATGATTTAATCGATTAACATCAAAAGTTGATATAAAAATCAACCTAAAAATAGTCTTGGTCATAAGTTATCATTACTTTTGGCCACCTGCTTATCCGCTAATCAATCGTTGAAATGGAAATAGTATCCCATATTACCCAGCAGGAAATTATATTCAACAAGTGTTTCGCTTAATTCAAATGACTTTGGTTTTGAGACCCCCTCTAATGGACCAATTATTTGTCAAGCACTTCGATATTTCAACACTAGAGTTTATTACAAATAGAATCGAACGGCCGGCCGTAAAACCGTCTGCTGTAAACCGTCCATCACTCAAAACAAGTTCACCTTCAAAACTATCAGCATGAAAAAGCTACTCTTCCTTTTTTCTCTACTTTTCTTCCTCTCTTGCGGAGAGACTACTACGCAAGAAGCGCCTAAAGTCATCAAGGAATATTCCATAGATCAATTCTACAAGAACAAACGAATTTTTGGGGGACGCTTTTCTGCAGATGAGACAAAACTATTGGTAACCAGTGATGAGTCCGGTATTTTTAACCTGCATGAAATTGATATTAAATCTGGTACTAAAAAAGCATTGACCAATTCCACAGAAGAATCTTTTTTCGCAATAGATTATGTGCCCGGTTCAAATGCCTTGCTGTATTCATCGGATAAAGGGGGGAATGAAATTAGCCATATTTATAAACTTGAAGAGGATGGTTCTACCACAGACCTTACCCCAGGAGAAAAGGAAAAGGCCAATTTTGCAGGATGGTCTACTGACCGGAAGACGATGTATTATATGTCGAATAAACGAGATGAACAATTTTTTGACCTATACAAAATGAAGGTCGGAGATTGGAAACCAGAGATGATCTATCAAAATAATGATGGAACGAATATCGATGATTTTTCTGATGATGAAAGTATTTACGCCTTGTCTAAAATAATCACGACTTCGGAAAATAAACTTTGGTTGTACAATAAAAAAACGAAAAAGCGTACAGAAATCTCAGACCCGAATACTACTGGCACTTATGGTAGTTCTGGCTTTAGCAATGATGGAAAGTATTTCTACTACACCACTAATGCGGATAGTGAATTTCGTTACTTGGTAGAATATGAAATTGAAACAGGGGAATCTAAAAAACTATTCCAGACCGATTGGGACGTCATGTATAGCTACCTCAGTAAAGATGAAAAATATCGAGTAATCGGGGTTAATGAAGATGGAAAGAATACCTTACAGATCATAGATAATAAAGATGGAAAAATAGTTCCGTTCCCACAAATTAAAGATGGTGATGTTACTTCAGTGAGTATCTCCCCAACGGAGAAAAACATGCGATTATCTGTCGGAACATCAAAAGCACCTGGGAATACTTATGTCTATAATTTTGAAAGTGCTAAGCTTACCAAATTGACAGAAACATTGAATACAGAAATCAATCCAGGAGATTTAGTCGCTGCAGAGGTGATTCGTTATAAGTCTTTCGATGGCCTGGAGATTCCCTCCATTTATTACAAACCCATTAATGCAACGGCTGATAATAAGGTGCCTGCTTTGGTTTGGGTACACGGAGGCCCTGGTGGGCAATCGCGAACCGGTTATTCCTCTCTTATTCAATATCTGGTGAATCACGGTTACGCCGTTCTTGCAGTTAACAATCGTGGAAGTAGTGGCTATGGTAAATCGTTCCATAAAATGGATGATAAAAATCATGGAGAAAAAGATTTGCAAGATTGTATCTATGGTAAAAAATGGTTGCAATCTCAAGATTATATAGATGGCGAAAAGATTGGAATAATAGGAGGGAGCTATGGTGGATATATGACCATGGCTGCAATGACTTTTACTCCGGATGAGTTTAAAACGGGAGTCAACATTTTTGGTGTAACAAACTGGCTACGAACCCTACGTTCTATTCCTCCTTATTGGGAATCTTTTAGAAATGCATTATATGAAGAGGTCGGAAATCCAGAAACAGCCGATTCCATTCGCTTACACAAAATATCTCCGCTCTTTCATGCGCATAATGTGAAAAATCCAATTATGGTATTGCAAGGGGCAAATGACCCAAGGGTTTTACAAATCGAATCGGATGAAATCGTAGCCGCTGTAAAGAAAAATAATGTTCCGGTGGAGTATGTGGTCTTTGAAGATGAAGGACATGGTTTTGTGAAAAAAGAAAATGAGATAAAAGGCTATGGTGCGATATTAGAATTTTTGAATAATCATTTGAGGAAGGATATTAGGGATTAAGTAAAAATGTGATTGTATTAGATGTTGGAGGAATGGAAGTTTATAGAAATCAAAATATACTAGATCACTTTGATTAGAGGGTAAAAGATTTAGATGTAGAAACGAACTTAAGGAAAGTGCGAGAACTAGAGGAGCGTTTTGTATTTTGCGGCCTCGTTTTTACCAGGAGAACCTCAGGTAGGTTTTCTACGTAAAAGGGTTATTTGACAAATTAAAAATACAAAACAGGAATGAGGAATATATTGATTATTGGTGCAGGTCGTTCTGCTACTTCATTGATAAAGTACTTGCTTGAAAAATCTGAAAGTGAAAAGCTATTCATCACGATTGGTGACCTCTCAGAAGAAAGTGCCCAAAAGTTTACGGATGGTCATCCAAATGCAAAAGGGATCAAGCTTAATGTTTTCGATGCTCCGCAAAGAAGTGCAGCGATTAAAGCTGCAGACCTTGTTATTTCTATGTTGCCTGCTCGATTTCATATTGAAGCGGCAAAGGATTGTATTTTGTACGGTAAGCATTTAGTGACAGCCTCCTATGTCAGCGATGAGATGCAAGCCTTGGATGAGGAAGCAAAAGTAAAAGGCTTGGTTTTTATGAATGAAATTGGAGTTGATCCAGGAATCGATCACATGAGTGCGATGCAAGTCATAGATCGGATTCGAGAGGCCGGAGGGAAAATCTTGATGTTTGAATCCTTTACAGGTGGTCTAATTGCTCCAGAAAGTGACGATAACCTGTGGCATTATAAATTTACCTGGAATCCAAGAAACGTTGTTCTTGCGGGGCAAGGAGGAGCCGCTGAATTTATCCAAGAAGGAACCACTAAATACATTCCATACCATAGACTTTTCAGAAGAACGGAATTTTTAGAAATCGAAGGCTATGGTCGTTTTGAAGCATTGGCCAATAGGAATTCACTAAAATATCGAAGTATCTATGGCTTAGATGATGTTCTTACTTTGTATAGAGGAACCATGCGCCGAGTCGGATTTAGTAAGGCTTGGAATATGTTTGTCCAGCTTGGATTGACCGATGACTCTTATAAAATCGAAGGCTCTGAAAACTTGAGTTATAGAGACTTTATCAATATGTTTCTCACCTACTCTCCAACAGACTCTGTAGAACTAAAACTGAGACATGCCTTGAAAATTGATCAAGATGATTTGATGTGGGGCAAACTATTGGAGCTAGATATTTTTAACGCGAACAAAAAGATCGGTCTGAAAAATGCTAGCCCAGCTCAAGCTCTTCAAAAAATACTAGAGGAGAAGTGGACTTTGAAACCCGACGATAAAGATATGATCGTGATGTACCACAAGTTTGGCTATGAATTGAAAGGCCAAAAACATCAAATTGATAGTAAAATGGTTTTGATCGGACAAGACCAAACTTTCACGGCAATGGCGGTAACAGTTGGTCTTCCAGTAGCAATGGCGGCACTCAAGATTCTCAATAAAGAAATAACAACGCCTGGAGTTCAAAGACCAATTAACAAGGAAGTCTATACGCCGATATTGAAAGAGTTGGAAGAATATGGTATTCACTTTAAAGAAGAGGAGGTGGAGTATTTGGGGTATAATACGGTGGGAGGGGTGAATGGGTGATTCTCCCTTTTAAAGCCTTCCCCAAAATCACTTCACTTGGCGTAGTTATTTACTCTTTTTGGTTTAAAATGTTTACAGAGGTATTTAATTATTTCGATTAACTTCTCTCCAGGTCCCGTTGCCATTTGAAATTAAAGATAAGGCCCCATTCTCAACGGATGTATAAGTTGAGGTCAAATTCAGATAAGCACTCTTTACGACTTGAATTCCGTCATCATTAAATAAAAGTGTAATGACGCTTCCGCGTGGCATTCTATTGGCAGTCTGGTGATTTATTCTAAATATGTTTCTATCATTGCTAATCTCAAAATAATTGGCATTTAGTGGAAGGTCTAAAAAGCCATTGTTAGGCGTTGTGACAATTGACATAGCATGAGTCAACATGCCATATAATTGCCCACCTGAAGAAAATAAAGGCTCTTCCTCCAATGTAGGTAGCTGGTTTCCAAAACTTAAGGTAGGTGTTGTTACATAAATGATGACTTCGCTACCAGTAGTATTGTGAAAAAGACCTACAAATCTTGCTGGTGAATTCCGATTGACCTCTGCGTTCATCCCTACAAATTCCCATTCATCGCTACCGCTATGTGGAGCAGAATTGGTCCAGCCTAAGGACGCATTCGTGCTAGTAAAGGCTACACCTGGCGTATCAGTCTTAATGTGAAAACCAAAGTTAACCTGATCGAAAAGAGGAAGTTCTTTTACTTTAGGCCGAGCAAGGGGAGCGGGCTCTAGTTTTACCATTGCACCAGCTGCAACAGTGATTTTCAATACATTGTTTCTGTCAGATAGTTCTGGTGATTCGAACTCAAGAGTATAGTTGCCTCCAGAAAAACTCCAATCGGGTAAATTAATATTGTCAGGACTGAAAAAGGTAGCGTTCTTAAATTTATTGAAACTCGAGTTTTTATAATGAATAGCTTTACCACTCTTCATATTAATAAAATTATTCCCTTTGTCGAGCGTCAGCCCCCCTGCATAAACGCCTGTCAATGTCGAGTTTTTAGTTTTCTTTGCAAAAAGAATTAAAGGGACTTCAATGTCTTGATTTACTCCTTCTATTCTAATTTCAGAACCATATAATTCTCCTTTTTCTACTATGATATGTCCACTTGAGGTAGCAGGTGGCTCGACAACGACACCATTCATAATATTGTTATTACCACCTTCTATCCAAATACCATGAGAAAATCCTCCGCCAGAGATTTGACAATGATTCCAGGTGTTGGAATTTATGAAACTATTCTTTGAATGTCGAAGGTGTATGCCTACTAGAGCGTGCCTTACTCTTACATTATTAAAAGAAGCATAGGCAATACCGCCACGATTAGAGGCGGATAATTTCAAAGCAGTACCATTGGTAAATCCACTAATTAAAACTTCAAAAAGATATACACTTTCCAATAAACGGTTTTTGGCTTCCAGAATAACTCCACCTGCTGCACTTCCATCACTTTTATCTCGGAGAACAAGGTCTTTCAAACGAGAACTATGTCCCTGGATTTTAATCGCAAACTCATTCCCTTCGTACCAAATTAAAGAACCATTATAAGGCGTTTGTAATGGTTGGCTTCCAGAGCCTTCGCCAATCAAAGAGACTCCATCTTTTATTATTAAAGTACTCGTAATTCTGTAGATACCATGGGGAACAAAGACCTTACAACCACAAGTATAAGCACTATCCAATGCGACCATAAATGCTTCTGTGTCATCAACTGTACCGTTTCCAATAGCTCCAAAATCTTTAACATTCAGACCGAACTGTGATTGGTTTACACTACCAGCAGTTTCTGCATATAAAGCACGGGGAACAGATAGAATTTCTGACAAGCTCACCAAGTCGTATGTTGATCCTCCTGTTACATCAATTTCCACTTTTATAAAACTCTTTTGACTCCAATCCAGGGTATTGAAATCTCCTAAAAGTGAAGTGCCATCACCTACATCAATACTAATCACGCCATAGTCATTACTGAAAGCCTCCTGCGTTTCTTCATAAACAGCGGGAAGAGATTCTTCTACTTGAATAATACTAATCTTGAGGCCAATGGATTGATTGGCAATTACGGCTCCTGTACTGTCTCTAGCAACGGCCTGATATCGAAATGAATTTTGTGCATTAAGTAAATTTGCACCTAATAGCATCTGTAGAGAACAGATTGAAAAGAATAAGATTTTATTAAACTTGATCAAATTGTTGAATTTTAAATAGTCCTAAAATTAGATGAAAATGTATACCCTTAGTAATTAGAATATAAAGGGTTGAAAATAACTTATTAGAAATTTGCAAAAAAAATCAGTTAGAGCTACTGCTTTACAAATGGGATGGTTTCCCTTTCTTTTT
>CAZDTI010000154.1:0-17921 GCA_964508085.1 uncultured Saprospiraceae bacterium
TCTTTTTATGTAGCAAATGTGGAGCATTTACAACAGTTAAATAATGATATCTTAACAAAGCAGTTACATGCTTTTGATATTAAAAAAATATATTGGTCTTCCCGTTGGGGGAATTCATACAGTCCTTGGTCAGAGCCTACGATACCGGAAGTGAGTATTCCTTATTTTGTTACTACAGCTGGGAAGATGAAAATCACCATCAAAACCAAAGATGGAAAGACTTTAAAAAGCATTAGCCAGGAGACAGAAAAAGGCATGAACTATTTCACCTACGACTGCTCTGTGGAGTCCTCTGCATCAAAGACTTATGAAAAATGGTTAAAGTCTGAAAACAAGGATAAAAAAGAGCTTGAGTTAAAGAAAGCAAAGAATGAAACCTATTATCTGATGCCGGGGACTTATAAGGTACTTTTGTCTAAAGATGGGGCTACAGAGGAAAAAGAATTGGTGGTAGAAGAGCGTTCTTAGAAGTTGGTGTTGTTTATGCATACCATTATTTGTAATGTATTGCAACCCTAACTCAATCGTTTTACACTAAATAAAGCATATGAATACGATATTGTTATTAATACTTTCCTTTTATTTTTCTGGAGAGCAGGTTGGACTTTCTGAAGATCGAACCTGGGACGGCGGCGGCGGCGATCAACAATGGATGAATCCGCTCAATTGGGACAATGACATGGTTCCAGAGGAAGACGCTGATGTCTGGGTAATTACCAATGATACGGTGATTTTAAGCGGCGTTGAAATTCTGATCGAGTCCTTAACCCTAGAAGGCGGAGCTGATCTGATCATTGCTGAGGACGCCATTCTTAATACCTACAAAGGAGGTCCAAATGGAAGTGATGCCATACACATGGAAGGTATTGACAGCACAGGAGTGGAAACAACACTCACCATTGCTGGTTCTTTATTGATTGACATGCATGGCGCTACGGGAGATGGTTTAGATATGAACAAGTCAACCAGAACAACAGTTACCTCAACCGGATTTTTACAAATCATCCATACAGGAGACGATGGTATAGAACTCGCTGATGACTTTTCCAATTACGGAACGGTCATCATTGAAGATACCAAGGATCACGGCATCAACTTCAGCAGTGTCGTTTCTGATGGTGCTACAATACTCAACTCAGGAGATGCAATTATGCGGATTGACACTTGTGGTAAAAATGGAATTAGATTAAACTCTACACTCCTATTTCAAAATGATGGCCTTTTAAATATTTCTAATGCTGTAGAAAGTGCCCTTGACGCCAGTTCCTATAGTTTCACAAATGGCGTAGGTGGTTCTTTTATTGCCAGTGGAATTGTAGAAGAGGAGTCTTTTTCCAACAATATAAATACAATCATTCAGCCCGGACCTCATCCAGCTGCCATTATCAATTTTGAAGAGCCTTTTGATCTTTCCTCAACTACAGTATCCTTTGATATTTCAGAACCACAAAATGGAGATCTACCAACGCCGGGTTTGAATTATGACCAAATTGCTTTTCAGAGTGGGGTCATTAACATTAGTGGGTCCGACCTGAGTCTTACAGGTGTTTATCAACCGATGATCGGAGAGGAGTTTACATTGATTAATAACTTAGGAACTGCTGCAATTATAGGCAATTTTGATAATCTACAAGAAGGTGGAAGCCTTGATTTTAATGGCGTTGAGTTGACGATTACTTACGTAGGTGGTGAAGGGAACAACAGTGCAGTCCTTACAGCACTACCTGCCGCCATTCCAGACAATGACATGGATGGTTATAATGAAATAGTGGATTGTGATGATAACAATCCCGATGTGAATCCTGGTGCTACTGAAATCCCCAACAACGGTATTGATGATGATTGTATGAATGGTGATTCTTTGATCATTGCTACATCAAACTTGAAAACTGCAACCATTAAATTTTACCCAAATCCAGTAAAAGATTTTCTTCAGGTAGAATGTCCGGACTTATCTGAACCAGTAGTTACCATTTTTGACATCAACGGAAAAGTATTGTTACAAAAAGTAATTGAACGATCTGCCTTATTAAACTTAGATGGGTTCGTGAATGGAGTGTATCTGTTGAAAATTGAATCTTCGGAAGGCGCTTATGAATCTCGGTTTATAAAAGGTGGATAGCTCAGGTTATTCTTGTTCTTCCTTAGCACCACCAAATATTCCATAAACCCCGAGCGTCCAGCTATTTGGATTCACTATGATCCCCAAATTTGGAGCAGATCGTACAAAGTTTTCCGTATCGTCTTTCACCTTCTGAGAAAGGCTAATGCCTCCAATGGTGGCACTCAGACCAAAACGAGGTGTAATCGCAAAACGCAACTGAGGAGATAGCCCAATTGACCAATACTGTTCTTTAGATTTGGTTTGTTCACTCTCCGGATCTCCGACCTTGTAGGTTAATCCATCAGAAGAAACAGACCAAGTACTTACTTCATCAGTCTTTGTCAACCCTAGTTCTTCCGCCTCGTCAATAATTAGGGTCACCCAACGCCAATTCACTAATCCCGTTAAATTGATACTGAACTTATTATTGAGTTTCCAATTTCTAGACACTTCAATTTTTGGAGAATAATTATATGCTGTATTCTGAACTTTAGAAGTTATCGAAAAGGCAATGTAATCGCTGGGGGCACTTATCATAAATTCATTAATAAAGCGACGGGTGATTATTTGGCGAAAGCCCATAGCTATACCAACGGACCATTTATCATTTAGAAAATAATGCAGCCTTGGGTTTAAGGTAAGATTGGAGGCATATTGTTGGAAAACGTAATCGCGAGCGGGTATTAGCTCACCACTTATTGTTTGTTCGTTAATACTTCTATCTGACTTATCGTGATTATTGAAGAAACTGAAATCTCCGTTTAGAAGGAATTGTCCTGTGGTTTGGGCTTTTAGATGAAAACCAGATAGCACAAAAAAGAAAAGGATTGTTGTAATTGTGATTTGATTGTTCTTCATGTTGAGTTTCAGTGCTGTCTTTTATTAGGTGCAATCGAGAATCGATAAAGTATGCTAAGGATAGCTATGTTGGGAATAGAATTTTCGTCTGAATGTTAAAACGATATTTTTAAGCACCTTAATTGCGGGACCAATTGCATGGTTCGTAAAGGTGCCGCACCTACGGCGCTCCATTTTCATTGCTTCTATGAAGCTATAAAAATGGCACTCCTACGGAGTTCACGACTGCACCTAATTTAAAGACAACATGGTTTTTATTTTATCTTTAAATCGTCGTTACTTGCTTACCAAGTGGATTTAAGTTTCCATTGAGGTTGAGGTTGAGGTTGAGGTTGAATCAACCCTTCTCTCCTTCTTTCATCTCAATCATCTTCTCTAAGACTTCATCCAATTGCTCCACTCCAATTCGCTTAGATAAAATCTCTTTTTTATCATCCAAAATAAATATCTGAGGCGTAGATCGAATGTCATAGATTTGCTTGTACCTTGACCTTAGGTAAGGGTCAACCACATTAATCCAACGATCCATTCCTTCTTTTTCATCAATGTATTTCCAACACTCTGGCACTTTATCGGTTACTTTTGAACAAACGGCAAAGACCTCTACCCCTCGCGTTTTGAATTTTTCATAAAATTCCAACATCTTCGGCATAGACTTTTTACAATGTCCACAATCCGGTGCCCAAAAGAATAGAACGGTGAAATCGGATTTTACATCATGGAGATTAATTGGCGATTTATCTCTTTTCTCCACTTTAATGTCAGGAGCGATTTTACCAATTAGAATAGGTTTTAAGGTAGTTGCATTTTTAATAATTTTGGCAAGTTGTTCCTCTTCGGTCCATGGTGCAAGGCCTTTTTTGTAATAGGTTTCGACAAGATGTACATAAACTGCATCCATTCCCACAATCTTTGATTTGGCGAATTTATTTAAGAAATGAACAAGGTAAAATTTAAAGGTTTCTTCCGCAGGTTGAACCTTCAACAAAACGATATCAATCGCTTTGATCAATGAATCAGGATGTTGTACCGTCAACTTATTGATGTATTGCTCTACTCTTTGGAAAAAGAACGGAGCGTGTACCAAACGTGGATCTGTCATATCAAACTGATCAAAGTAATGGTCTCTGATGTATCTCCATCTTGCAATTTGAATTTCCTCATCTGTACCTTTGAATTCAGGAAGGTCTGGGTCTACCCTATTTGAAATAAACGCAGCAGTTATAGTTTTTGGATGTTTAGTAAGAATCTTGTCATGAAAACTTTCTACTTCTTTATTCATCTTGTTGATTTCATCATCTATCTCTGTTTTCCTTTTTTCATCTGCTGATTCTTTCTCAGTTACTAGCTTTTCCTTTTTAGCTATCAAACCACTGAGGAATGCCATATAATCGTAAAAGAGTTTATTGTCTATCGCCCCCTCAACTTTGGTAGAACCGTTCAGATCATTATTATCTGCTTTTACTTTGAAATGTTGCTCTCCTTTACTTACAAAAATCTGGATGAATTGATTGTTAGGTGGAAGCACCAATAGGTAAATCCCTCCATCTAACTCTTCAGTTCCTTCAAAAATAAAAGTCCCTGTATCGTTAATAGTAACCGTGTCTTTGATATATGGCTTATCACCATAGTAATAGGCGAGGTAGGCTTCTTTTTCTTCAAAATTAGTAATTTCAAGCTCTATTTTATAGCCATTTTGAGCAATGATATTTTGACTGGCGAATAGTAGAAGGAAGGCGAAAAGGGCATAAAATCTATTGATCTGCATAGGTATATTCTGATTGTTATAATTTTAAATGTCTCTTTATCAGACATAATACGACAAAGATGAATCCTTTCTTGCATTACGCAAATTCTCCTTCTTAGTTTAATAAAAATTTAACGGCATTTGTCGTATTCGTAAGGATTTACCATTTAAAAATCCATTTTCTTTCCTTTTATAAAAAAGAAGCCATTATCTACACATTTCTATAGCTCCTATCCTTTTGTTCTACCTATTTTCCCTTATTCTCTGTGTGTTTTGTATAATTATATGCTTAACCTTAATTTCAAGCAGTACTAAATTTGGCAAACAAAGAGCATTACGATATATTTGTTCCGTCTTAATATAAGGCGATTTCTGCTATTTAGTACTCTTCATTCGATCTAACCAAAATTTCCCCAATAACGAAAGGTAATCTTTTTGACCTTAACAATTGTAATACAATTGTTAAACTGCTTTATAAAACGAACTATAAAACCCATTTTCTAATTCCTAATTCCTAAATCCTTTCCTTTTATGCGAGTTTTGTCATCACTGCTTTTCGCACTATGTTGTTTTATACCCTTTTCCAATGCTCAGCAGAGAGACTGTGGTACGATGGAGTACCTGGAGCAACAAATAGAAACAGACCCAAAAAGAGCCGCCAAGATGGAAAACATAGAAAAGGCCACGAAGGCTATTCTAAGTGATCCCAATAGAGTTATTGATGGCATCATCACTATACCGGTGGTGGTTCATATTGTGTGGAATACTTCGGCAGAGAACCTTAGTGTATCTCAGATCAATTCGCAGCTACAAATCCTCACCGATGATTTCAGAAGATTTAATTCGGATGCAGATGGGACATGGCCTCAAGCCGCAGATTCTGAAATTGAATTCTGTCTGGCCACTTCTGATCCTTCTGGAAATCCACATAGTGGTATTACAAGGACAAACACTTCCGTTACTTCCTTTAGCACAAACGATAATGTAAAATTCAATAGTAGCGGTGGTCACGATGCCTGGCCCGCTTCTGACTATATGAACTTCTGGGTCTGTGATCTATCCGGTGGTTTACTTGGTTATGCTCAATTCCCTGGAGGTCCGGCAAGTACGGATGGGATCGTTTGTGATTATCAATATGTTGGGGATCAAGGAACAGCTACTCCTCCATATGAGCTTGGAAGAACAGCAACTCACGAAGTTGGACACTGGCTTAATCTAAGACACATTTGGGGAGATGGTGGTTGTGGTGTGGATGATAATGTTTCAGATACTCCTCTTTCTGATGCATCCAATGGCGGCTGCCCTAGTAACCATCAATCTTGTGGTAGTCTGGACATGGTTCAAAATTACATGGACTACACCTTCGACTCCTGTATGAATCTATTTACACAAGGACAAAAAAATAGAATGCGCGCACTCTTCGATCCGGGAGGGTTTAGAGCTAGTCTTCTTCAGTCTACTGCCTGTGGTCCAGTAACGCCCCCAACTTGCGATGATGGTCTACAAAACGGACAAGAAACTGGTGTTGATTGCGGTGGTCCGGAATGTCCAGAGTGCCCACCATGTCCGGGTACAGATGTGACCCTAACAATACTTTTGGATGACTACCCAGAGGAAACAACTTGGACTATTAATGATGCCAACGGAGTTACGGTCGCCTCAGGTGGTCCATACGGAAACCTACCTGATGGAGCTACAGTAGAAGAAATTATCTGCCTGGAAGACGGTTGTTATGACCTTACCATTTTTGATTCAGCCAACGATGGTCTTTGTTGTGTTTATGGCGAAGGAAATTATCAACTAACCGATCCTGATGGAATTATCTTAGCTTCCGGCGCGGAGTTTAATTCTCAAGAAACTACAAACTTCTGTGTTAGTGGAGCCATAAGTGGTTGTACAAATCCGGAAGCGCACAATTACGATCAGGAAGCAACGATAGACGATGAAAGTTGTGAGACTTGTAATGACGGAATATTGAACGGTGATGAAGAAGAAATTGATTGTGGAGGTATATTATGTGGACCATGCCCTATTTTTGGATGTACTGATCCAGATGCGCACAATTACAATGTTGAAGCGTCGGACGATGATGGAAGTTGTGAAACTTGTAATGATGGAATATTGAACGGTGATGAAGAAGAAATTGATTGTGGAGGTATATTATGTTTTCCCTGTGAACTAGAATGCGATGGCACTATTGTTACGTTAACCATTGAAATGGATAGATACCCTGAAGAAACCAGTTGGAGCTTAAGTTCTACAGATGGAAATATAGTTGCGGAAGGTGGGCCATATGGGAACCTAGTTGATTATGCTACAGTCGTTGAAGATTTCTGTTTGCCTGCAGGTTGTTACAAATTCGCCATGTATGATAGCTATGGAGATGGTATCTGTTGCGCTTACGGAGAGGGCTCCTATGAACTCGTAGATGAGGATGGTACTACCTTAGCTTCCGGTGGTGTATTTGAAGATGTAGAATCTACCATATTCTGTGTTGGTGATGAAGAACCAAATGAAGGTTGTACTGATGAAACTGCTCACAATTATAATCCTTTTGCTGATGTGGATGATGGAAATTGTGAAACCTGCTATGATAATGAACAGAATGGAGATGAAACTGGTATTGATTGTGGTGGCGAGCTTTGTGCGCCGTGTACCATAGATGACTGTGTATATGAAGATATCGATTTTAACGATTTTGATTCTGAATGGGGCATTTGGAATGATGGTGGTTCAGACTGTCGTAGAACTTCCAGTGATGCAGCATATGCTTACAGTGATCCACGTTGTGTTCGATTAAGGGATAATAGTTCTTCCTCTAATACTACGACCGATAATCTAGGTCTTAGTTTTTATGATGAATTGACAGTCGACTTTACCTTTATCACCTCAAGTATGGAGAATAATGAAGATTTCTGGTTACAGATTTCTACAGATGGAGGAGATAGTTATACTACCCTAAGAGGCTGGGCGCGAGGATCAGAATTCGAAAATGACGTTCGCTACTTCGAGTCTGTTACCATAGATGGCCCATTCACCAATGCAACTCGATTACGATTCCGTTGTGATGCTTCTTCAAATGGAGATCGTGTTTATCTTGATGACATCTTGGTCACCGGTTGTGACAATGGTGGTGGCAATAGTCGAATCATTACTACAGAATCGATTTCTACTGAGGAAGAAGATAATACCTTTATTACCATAGATAACATCTACCCTAACCCAGCTTCTAATGTGGTGAATGTTAAATTTGTTGCTTCCGATGAGAAGGAAGCAAGAATTCAGCTGTATGACCTAACAGGTAAGTTGATGCATTCCACCGTCATGAACTTGAACTCTGGAAAGCAGACAGAAAGCTTCGATGTAAGTCAGTTTGGAAATGGGATTTACTTTTTGCATCTGACTACAGATTCGCAGCGTATTGTTAAGAAATTTGTTGTAACCAGATAATAGATTGTTATAACATGGATTTCGTAAAGCCCCTAACTGAGTTTTCGGTTAGGGGCTTTTTACTATTTGGACTGTACCATTCGCATTGTTTACAAAGATGCTGCTCCTAAGGAGTTTTTGAGTGCACCGAGTGTCACAAAAGAAAGATAAGTCCCGATGAAAATTAGATGAAGATCGTGAAAAAGTTTAGCTTTGTCCGTATGAATGAAAAGGACGGATAAGGTCTAATAAGAGTAGAAGATAGTAGAAACGGGTTTTCCATAATGTTTAAACTAACGATAAAGGAACCCACTATCTAGCCTTCTTTCCCTCATCCATCTTCAAAAGTAACAATGGAATACGTAAATATTCAACTCCCAGTATTAGTCGAGAATAAAGAGGTAGATGGCAAGCTATACTACTTCCTTAGACCTCTTTTTTTTGAAGAGCCAATGGTTAGTCGTATGCGTTATGAAGTAGCCGTTCAACGAATGAAATCTGAACTAGGTCAATTATTTAAGGATTTTGTTTTGACTCGAGCTTCAGCAGATGGCTTATTGTGGCATTTATTTAACCCTGATATTCAATTTAAAGTAATTCCACTTTCCTTTCGCTCAGGAAAGGGTTTCGTCAGTGGGCATTTTGCCATTGGACGCTTTGTGATAAAAAATCTGGCCGTCAATTATTTCCCTCATTTTGATAACTACATGTGTATTTCTGAACGGCCTGCTTCGGAAAAAAACATAGATGAGAAGGAGATCACTGTTATTTTGGAAAAGTTGCTTCGAAATTTGCGGAAGCGACATGGTGATGATTTCAATATTGAGAATTACTATAGTGACAAAGCAACCTTTGTTACGACCTTGCAAATGGATCAAGCGATTGAGCAAGGTCAATTTCGTTTTTTAAAACCGAAACAAGAATCTTTCTTTTCTCATACCCATGAAAGTCAAATCTTCAAAGGAGCGGTAGAGATCACAAAAATTGGTCACGAGATTAATGCTAAGTTTCCAGGAAACCTACAACGGGCTCATTTACGAGATGACTTAGTAGATCGCATCGCTCAGTTAACTTACCAGCCAGAAAATGCACCTTTCGTTATGGTCGGACCAAAAGGTGTTGGAAAGCAAAGTATTTTAGAAGAAGCCGTTTTTCGCTATTTGGAAGCTTTTCAAAAAGAGAACAATAATAAACCTCCCAGAAAACTTTGGCAAGTTGATCCGAATCGAGTTATTTCGGGAATGAGTTATGTAGGTTGGTGGCAGAAAAGAATGGAAGCTGTTTTGGATTTTGTCATCAAAAGGAATAGCTATGCAAATCTGAACTTACCGCCGGATGTACTCGTGGTTGATAATGCAGTTGCTTTACTACGCGTTGGAGAATCTGGTCAAAACAGCATGACCTTAAGTGACTTACTAAAACCATATATAGAAAACAGATCATTGCAATTGATTCTTCTCTCCTCCCCTTCTGAATGGAAAGTTGTACAAGAAAAAGACCGACGTTTTAGTGACTTATTCCAAGTCATTCGGATACCTGAACCAGATTATGATACTTCTGTAAAAATAGTGTTAGAAAACCGAAGAATACTAGAACGAAAACAAGGCTGCGAATTTACAATCAATTCTATTCGACAAATTTTCAACTTACATAGAACTTATTTACAGCAGCAAGCTTTACCGGGTTCGGTGCTTAGGTTGATGAATCAACTGAGTACGAAGTATCGCTTCCAAACTATTGATAGTCCGCAAGTTAAGGCAGAATTTGAAGAGCAATCAAAGTTAAATGAATATATATTTGATAGTGCAATAAAACTGACTAGAGAGGAAATCAGTGAAGCAATTGACGCAAAATTGGTCGGACAACCGAAAGCTGTTGATGCCTTGACTGATGTAGTTTCAATCATCAAAGCAAAACTTAACAGACCAGGGAAACCACTGGGTTCTTTTATGTTTATTGGCCCTACTGGGGTTGGAAAAACTCAAGCAGCAAAAGTACTCTCGGAATACTTGATGGGCCATGAAGCGGAGTTGACCCGTTTTGATATGAACGAGTTCAATACACCGGATTCAGCTGATCGGCTAATTGGGAATTATTTCAATCCAGATGGCTTACTAACAGAGAAATTACGGTACCGACCTTTCAACATATTGCTACTGGATGAGATCGAAAAAGCGCATCCGATGGTACATGACCTATTTTTGCAATTATTAGATGAAGGTCGCTTGACAGATAAGCTAGGCAGAACAATTGATTGTTCGAATGTCATTATTATTATGACTTCTAATATTGGTGCTCAGGAAGTTGCCAGTCGTTTGGGTTTCGAAACAGCGGGGCGAAATGATGCAGACATTTACCGAAAGGCGATGGAAAATCGATTTCGGCCTGAGTTTATTAATCGAATTGATAGGATTGTAATTTTTGATCCTCTGCAATTTCCTGATATCCTTCGAATTGCACGATTACAAATCAAAGAATTATTGCAACGTGATGGTTTTGTTAGAAGAACCACTATTTTGAATATTTCACCCGAAGCATTAGAGTGGGTGGCAAAAAGAGGCTTCGATGAAAAGATGGGCGGACGTGCTTTAAAACGTCAAATAGAAAGAGATTTAACTTCCCTTTCTGCAGAACAGTTGATTTCTTCTTATTCCAATTTGCCAGTTATTTTTGAAATTCTTTGGGAGAATGATGGATTGCGGCCGTATATAACACCCTTGGATTTCGTTCTTCCCAACAATGATTTAACATTTCCCGTATTTCCAGAAGAAGGAAAAGGACGGAAGTTTTATTACAAGTTGATTAAGGTTTTGGAAGGAGTGGAAAAAAAGGTTCGCTTTCGGGAAGATCGAGAAGATACGGCCTTGATTCAAACCGGTGACAACCTTAATTGGATGCCTTTTCACTTCAAAGATTTGCTTAGTCAGCTGAAGGAAAATATAACCGAGCTTTCCTTGGCTTATGGCAGCTCTTTCATACGAGAAAAGGTATTGACTCCGATTCGATTAAAATCAAATTTCGTTTTACAAACTGCTGAAGATGGCACTAACATCGTAGAAACTTCTCAACAATCTGATTACAACTTCTTTCAAGAAGATGGCCTTGATTCTATAAAAGAAGGTTACCAATATAAAAGTAGTCGTTTTGCAACGGAAGATTCTGAGTTTTTGAATTACTACTTATCAGTTCGGTTCATGAAGTTATTTACACGAGGTTTTTTGAGCAACTCCGTAGATGACATTTTGCTAAAATTCGTTCCTTTGACAGATTTGGAACACGAACAAGAACAAGAAGATTTAATTTTAATGTACTTACGATTATTGGAAGATTTGGATATCCCGTTTACACGGAAAGAAGATGTTATTGAGTTGAAGTGGTACAATGTCGCGGCTTTTTTAACAGGAGAACTTGGAGTGCATTTATTTCATCGAAGTCATAAAAATCCAATTTTGATTCGCTTGGATATGATCCAAAATGGAAAAGTAATAAAGGCAGAAAATCAGAATAAAATTATTCGAGTTTACGAACGAGGAGGGATTATTTATGATTTAAGAACGAATTTAACGAATGTGTACGGGGTTACGGCGGCAGAGTTGAAGGTGTTGGTTTATGGAGGTATTGAGGATTTGCCGAGGCTGTAAGGTTTAAATCTTGATTTTTTTAGTTTAAAATTAAATAGAAAGAAAATTACGTCTGAGTATTATCTTATGATAATAATGTAAAGTTTGAATTTTTAATTATAAATTCAACATTCCTATAGGTATACAATGACTTATAACATTAGATATAGAGATCTACTAAAACATAAGATGTTCAAAAATATAATAGCGAAGCAAATTTTCAAATCTGGGTATAGAATCGCAAATAAAACCCAAGGGAGAAGAATTGTCATACCAGACATTCATGGATGTGCTTTTACTTTCAAGAGCTTAGTTCTAAACAAATTAAAGATTACGAAAAAAGATCAAATTTTTCTTCTGGGTGATTACATTGACAGGGGAATTAATAATCTAGAAACCATTGACTTTATTCTAGACTTAATAGACCAGAAATTTCAAATATATCCTTTAAGAGGTAACCATGAAGAAAATTTAATAGAAGCTTGGAAAGACTATAAATTCATTAAACACAGTAAGGATATCCACTTTAAAGACTGGATACGTTCAACAGATTTATTACACAATAACGTTTTAAGACCTAGAATTATCAATTTTGTAAACGTATTACCTTACTACTTCGAATTGGACAATTTCATACTTGTCCATGCAGGTTTAAATTTGAACAAACCCTTTGAAGACTATGAAGCTATGATAAGGACTAGGGAAATGAAGTCAAATTCGTCAATTGAGAAGACGATAATTCGCGGACATGTGGTGACAGAATTAAGTCAAATAAAATTACAAATTGAGAAAAGGTCACAAATTTTGTCAATCGACAATGGATGTGTTTTTAAAAATTCAAACCAGAAAAAAGATATTGGCAATCTGATTGCATTAAATATTGACAATTTCGAATTAATTATTCAAGAAAATATTGAACCGCAAAACATATAACATTACAATTACGACCATAACACTTTTGCTCCTTCTGGAAATATATTCTTCGCTAGGCGGATACCCTTCTTTTATTGAAAATATTGGCATGAACATCCTTAATGGTTCAATGTAAATATAAAATAGAACAATTACCTAAAGACCATATCTTATATCCAAGATTCAAATCCCTCCGCAAAACTCCATCCAAGTCATATACCTCCAAAACGGGTTCCCCTCCAGCCCTTTCCCTACAGAAATGCCACAGAGATTTCTCAACTTTTCGGGCAAGGATTCAAGTGCATTATCAAAAAAGGAAAACTGCTCTAATTGGATCATATTTCCCAAAGTTGCAGGCAAGTAACTTAAATGATTTTTTTCCAAATGAAGCTCCTCCAGTCTTGATAAGTTATGAATTGAAGCAGGTAAAACTGTCAAATTCTTATCAGCCAATTCCAAGCCTATTATATAGCCTTTCTTATCGCAGCGAACTTCCTTTAGTAAACAAACTTCACAAGATCGTTCCGTCTTCAAATTGCTCCATCTTTTTGATAAACTGTTATTCGGGTTGGCTTGCAAAAGCTCCTGCAAAGTCGCTCGTTCTACTTGTCTTATTGATTCATAATTAGAGAAATCATCTTGGAAAGTGTTGGATGGCTGTGCGATGAGTAACAAGGGCATCAGTAATAATAAGACACTTATCCCTATAAAAACGAGGACGTTTTGGTACTTTTGTTTCATGGTAGTTGTTTTCTCAAAGTTAGTTGCTTAAAAAGGCAAGTACCATAACAGGAAAAAGGTAAAAAACATAGGGTGGATAAATGTTAACTGTTATACTTTCGACTAAAGTAGGGTACTCGAACCGAGGGAACCACATCTACTTTATCTGCCTAATCCACCTTAAGAAAAACATTCAATGAAAGTAAACAATAAACATTACCACACTATCTGGCTTTCTGAAAAAGAGGACAAAGTTGTAAAAATTATTGACCAGCGATCTTTGCCACATGCTTTTGTGATTGAGGAATTAAGACATCTTGATGAGGTGGCCATTGCCATAAAAGACATGCATGTACGCGGAGCACCCTTGATTGGAGTAACTGCTGCTTTTGGAATGTATCTCGCTGCACTGAAAGCAGATCCAGTTGATTTTAAAACTGATTTAAAACAGGCTGCTAAAAAGCTCAAAGCAACTCGTCCAACAGCTGTTGATCTCGCTTGGGCCGTAGAGCAACAGTTAATATTGATAAACAAAATGGATATTTTAAATGTGAATATATTGTTAGAAAAAGCTAAACAAATAAAACAAGACAGTATCGATCGTTGTAAAAAAATTGGAGAGTTTGGATTGCCAATCATCAAATCCATATTTGAGCAAAGCAAAAAAACGGTAAACATTCTAACGCACTGTAATGCCGGCTGGTTCGCTTGTGTTGACTATGGCACTGCTACTGCTCCAATTTATGCTGCGCATGATGCTGGAATCCCTATTCATGTTTGGGTCGATGAAACCAGACCCCGAAATCAAGGTGCCCGAATTACGGCCTTTGAATTGTTGGAACATGGCGTTCCGCATACTGTTATTACCGATAATGCTGGCGGGCATTTGATGCAACATGGACAGGTTGATATGGTTCTAGTTGGCACCGATAGAACAACCCGAGCCGGAGATGTTTGCAATAAGATTGGCACTTACCTCAAAGCACTTGCTGCAGAAGACAATAACGTTCCGTTTTATGTTGGGGCACCATATAGCTGTATTGATTGGACAATGAAAGATGGGGTTAAAGAAGTACCCATTGAATTGCGATCTGAAGAAGAGGTAAAGTACATACAAGGAAAACAGAAAGACGAAATTGTAACAATATTGTTAACTCCGGAAGAAAGTCCAGCAGCTAATTATGCCTTTGATGTTACTCCTGCAAGATTAGTTACTGGTTTGATAACGGAAATGGGCGTTTGTGAAGCGAGTGAAAAAGGACTGACGGAATTGTTTGGTAAGGTGAATAAGGGTTGATTGAGAATTGAGAATTGAGAATTAAAAATTAAGGATTAAGGATTAAGGATTTTTCCCTCGGACGATGGTATGGTGTTTTTTCTTGTCTTTAGTGAAACCCCTTAATCCTTTTTTTTACATCTATATACATTATAAATGCAACACCAGGAAGAAGGATATATTAAATTTAATGCTAACTGGATGTCTACTCCACCTTTTCCTAACAAAGAAATTACAGGATTAAATACCTGGCGACAAAAATTGTATCAGCTGCATTTTCTTGGCGCTTATCCTGACGGTATTGGATATGGTAATGTGAGTAACCGAACGGAACAGGGAACATTTCTTATTAGTGGTTCTAAGACTGGAAATTTAGACAAATTAACAGCGGAACACTATTCCAAGGTTACAGGTTTTGACATTGATAAAAATGAAATACATTGTGAGGGGCCGATTATTGCTTCTTCAGAGAGCATGAGTCATGCCGTCATTTATCAAGAATTGGATTGGGTAAATGCAGTTTTTCATGTGCATGATTTCGATCTATGGGAAAGCGTTTTAGACAAAATTCCGACGACTGATGCAGCTGCAGAATACGGTACTCCAGAAATGGCTATAGAGATTATCCGCATAATTCGAGAAAGTAATGTTACAAAAACGTTGGTATTTGCCATGGCGGGGCATCGAGAGGGATTGATTGCTTTTGGGCAATCATTGGAGGAGGCAGGTGATGCTATTATTTCTCTTAAGGACAAACATAAAAAGCCAGAAAACAAATCCACCTGATTGTAGAAAAATTTTCTGTTTTTTTGCCTAAAAATTAAGCTGTCTTATTCTTTAATCTCTAGTCAACTTTGATCACTAAGACCTAAGAAATTTCTTAAATTCCGACCGATTGTTTTTCCCAATAGGTAAGCCCTTTTTGTTTTTCATCATTACTTGGTTTCCTTCAAGGTAATCGATATAAACACGATTAATAATAAAAGATTTATGTATCCGGAAAAAATCTTTTTCTGGCAACTCCTCCACATAACTAGTCAATGTTCGAAAGGTCAGATGGAACTCCTCTCCCATCCAGACTTTTACATAATTCCCATAACTTTCCAGGTATTGAATATCCGATAACTTCACCTGAGTCAGTCGTTTATCCGATTTAATAAAAAGTCGATCGTCCTTTCTTTCTGATTCCCTGTCAACAGGTAGCGATGAAGTTGGTTCAGCTTTAAGTTGATATAACTCATGAGCCTTATTGACCGCTTTCAAGAAACGATCAAACCGAAAAGGCTTCAACAAATAGTCACAGACATCCAATTCAAAACCTTCCAAAGCATATTCATCATAAGCAGAGGTGACAATAACCAATGGTTTTACCTTCAAGGTTCTTAGAAAGTCTAGCCCCTTCAATTTAGGCATTTGTATGTCAAGAAAAATTAAGTCTATATTCTGATCATTAAGGACAGAAAAAGCCTCGGTCGCGAGATAACATTGGGCACTCACTGTTAGAAAAGGAATGTCTTTTGCATATTCCATAATCACTTTATGCGCAAGGGGCTCGTCGTCTATGATCAAAGAATTTAATTTTTTCATAGCTGTATGTTTAAATTAACTGTGTACATATTGTTCTCTACGAGCGTTTCTATTTTATGCCGTTTAGGGTAGGTTAGTTCTAAACGTCTTTTTAGGTTCTTCAATCCCAAACCACCATCGCTCTCTGATGGATCATCAAAAGAGTTTCGACAAATGAATTCGAGCGTTTCAGTATTAGCACTTAATTCAACCTCTAATGTCGCCGTAGATCCAGCTGGTTCGATACCATGTTTAAATGCGTTTTCAACCAAGTTAATAAATAGCAAGGGAGGTACCAAAACATTTTCATTCTCCATTTCTTTTATGAAGGTAAAATCCATTTTCTGATGCAATCGGATTTTTTGCAAATTAATATAATCTTCTATGTATTTGACTTCCTCTTTTAAAGGGACTTCCTCCTCCTTCCCCCGCTTAATCACATAACGCATAAGTTCTGACAATTGTAAAACCACCTCCGGAGTTTGCTCATCTTTTGTTAGACTGAGTGCGTACAAATTATTTAAGGTATTGAAAAAGAAATGGGGATTGATTTGTTGTTTCAATAAACGGAGTTCCGTATTGGTCTTCTCTTTTTCTAAAGTTGCAATATCATTGTTTTGTCGTATCCATTGTGATACGATCAATATTGGTGTAGAAAGGAGCATTCCAGCAAAAGGGATTAGAAATTGAATGCCGCTAAAAATATCTTCAGTTGCTACAGGATGCATTTTGTACTCATGTACCATTGGCAAAAAATATATAATCTGAGCTGCTATTGGAAACAATAAGAACAAAGTAAATGCGAATCCAAAGGCATAAAAGATGAAGCCTTTTTCTTTAAACAACCTCGTAAATAATAAGTAATGATTGAGCCAATAAAAAGAGTAGTACACGAAAAAAATAACCAACAGCTGTATCGAAAAATAAAAGTATCTTAAAATATTAAAGCTTGTATTGTCAGCAGCATAATACATATCTATAGCCATCAACCCAAAGGCACCGAGCGTCATTCCAATCCAAATGGCCTTTTCCAAACTTAGTTTTCCCAAAAAAGCAAGCCGGGTTGTAATGCGAATAAAAGCATCATTCCACTGGATTAATAATTCAGTGATAAAAAACACAATAAATAGAATGATGAGCGTCCAACTGTGAAGATTTACGTTTTCTACCCTTAAAAAGCTTTCTGGTTTGAGCAAACAAAGGAGAATTGGATATAGGATAAAACAAAAACTCCATAGAAAAACGACTAAGTTTTGTTGCAAGCCATAATGTATTCTTTTCCGGAAACTTGAAAAAAGCAACACCGGTGAGGATACAACACATAACCAAACCATGTAATACAAATAAGCTCCCCATGTTCTTTCCGCACCACCACTCACTAACACAACACTTACAAACTGAATGCTTGTGAAAAACATCCATACCGTATGGTTGGCTAAGAAGTTACTGACTTTATTGAACATCTGATTTTCTTTTTTACAAATAAAGGCAAAAAGACTGATTGAAGCTATTTTACTTGATTAAAATCCCATTTTCCATGATTAAAGGGAAAATCACCAATAAACACGGTTTTTAGCTCCTTCATCAAAGTTAATTGGATACCCTTTTCGATGACCATACTTTTACCGCATCGATAACATAAAAATCAGTACCAATGAAACTAAGCATTAAGAACTTAAGCAAAACTTA
>CAZDTI010000155.1:0-17914 GCA_964508085.1 uncultured Saprospiraceae bacterium
CTACTGATAACAACTGTTCACTACCTACTGGAGGAAATGTAGGAGTTATTTGCCCTAATAACGATCCTCCTTCTGGCGGGGACTGTTGTGGAGATGAAGAAAAAATTCGGGAAATGGTCTTCACATACATTGGAGGCTCTTGTCCAGGGAACAATAGTCAGGGATCAGATTCTGATTGTTCCGGTGGTTCGGTAAATGGTTCTACTGTTTATATAAAAGCAAAAAAAGATGAAGATAATGATGATGAAATGTACTTTTCAGGAGATGTATCATTGGGTCAGGATTTTGTGGTAACGCAGGTTGATGAAAACGATTTACCTCATACCGTTTTCATTGTAGTTGATGGCAGTCAAACCAATGAAATACATACCTCTTGCTCCAGTCCATTGATCGTTGGAGAAACCTATGGCGCGTTGTTACTAAAGAGAATAAAATTTAAAGATGGTTCTATTTGTAATCTCCAACCCAATTGTATAACCTGTCAGGAGACAACGTCCATAAACTTTAATGTTTCTAATTGTAATCCCTGTAGCAATGCTGGTGGCGATTCTGATAACGACGGTGTTTGTAATAATAACGACTGTCAACCTTTCAATCCAAATATTCCGACAACTCCAGGGACTAATTGTAACGATTTAAATGCAAACACGGAGAACGATATAATTCAGGCAGATGGCTGTACTTGTGCTGGAACACCAATTCAACAAGCTTCTCCTTGTGATCAGGTTTCTGTTACAAAAAACAACAATACAATTACAGTAGATGGGCTAGATGCGGCAGCTAATTCATCTGTTCAGATTTACAATGACAATTGGGTCAATATATTTACTTGTCAGGGAAACTGTGATACTCCTACACAAACCATTAGTGGTTTAGAACCTGTTGAACATCATGTGATTGTGAAGCTAACAACTCCTAGTTGGACTACCATTTGCGAAAAACAGGAAGACCTCATGTTAAATTCTGATCCGATTCCCAGTCTAAATATTAATGATATTACGGTGAATGAAAACGGTACTACAGCTAATTTAAACGTTTGTCTAAGCTCAGCTACCAACAATACAGTTACGGTAAATTATTCAACTCAAAACGGTACTGCAATTGCTGGCTCAGATTATGACTTCAGTTCTGCTCAAATTACGTTACTGGCAGGCCAAATCTGCTCCTCTATTGAAATCAACCTTCAAAACGATACTAATAATGAACCTACAGAAACTTTTAGTGTACAACTCAACTCGCCTAACAATGCAACTATAGCTGATGCGGAAGGAATAGTCACCATAGAAGACGATGATCAAGCTGCAAGTAATCCCTGCGATGACATTGGTATAAGCAGTTCAAATGGTAATATTATTGTTACAGGTTTGGATAGTGCACCAATTTCAACCATTCAGGTTTTTGATGAAAGCTGGAATCAGGTTTTTGAATGTGTTGGAAATTGTAATTCCACGGAAACAATACCAGTAGCTGCAGGTCTTCATCATGTGAAAGTAAGATTGAGAACTGCGGCCTGGGTTGAAATTTGTCAGATTCTTGAAGACATAACCGTTTCTGGAGGAAGCACCCCATCCCCTATTCTGAGCATCAATGATCTATCCATTGATGAAAACATTGGCTCAGCGATTGTGGAAGTTTGCCTTAGCGATATAAGTAATGGTACCGTTACCGTAAATTATCAGACCTCAGAAAATTCTGCTAGTAACAATATCGATTATAGTTTTAGTTCAGGACAGGTACTGATTCCTGCTGGGCAAAGCTGTAGCCAAATAAGCATTCCAATCATTGACGATAATGAAGAGGAAGCAGAGGAATCATTTTTCTTTAATTTGAGTAATCCTGTGAATGCAACGATAGCAGATACACAGGCATTAATCAGCATAACAGATAATGATCAATCGGCACCAATAGACTGTAGTAACATTAGTGTTAATTCTTCAAATGGTAATATTATTGTTACAGGTTTGGATAGTGCACCAATTTCTAAGCTTCAAATTTTTGATAACAATTGGAACACCGTATTTAGTTGTTTTTCTGATTGTAATGCTACAGAAAGCGTTGCATTGGCAAACGGAGACTATCGAGTTTTCGTGACACTCTATAATAGTAACTGGCAATCCATATGTCAAGTAGATGAAAGCATCAGCCTTTCTAATAATAGTGGTTCTGGCGGCCAACCCAATATTGAGATCAGTGATGCCACCGTAAATGAAGACGCTGGGAATGCCATTGTACAAGTCTGCCTTTCCTCTCCTACTAATCAAATGGTCATCTTCGAATATACCACTGGAAATGGTTCTGCTATATTTGGCCTTGATTATAATACGGTGGTCGGAAACCGAACGATTCCAGCGGGAGGACAATGTACCACCATACTCGTTCCAATAAATGACGACAACACAGAAGAAGCAAACGAAACATTCAAAGTTACTTTGAGTAATCCACTAAATGCAAGTATCGCAGGAGCAGAAGCAACAGTCACTATTCTCGATAATGATGCTGGAAATACTGATCCAAATTGTGATGAAGTTACTTTCAATATCATTGATAACGGAAGCAGTGTTGAAATTTCTAATATGACGGCTCCGATAAGCATCATACAGGCCTTCGATCCTTCTTGGAATCAAATATTTGTATGCTCAGCAACCTGCAATTCTACGGAAACAATTACAGGTCTTACCTCCGGAACTTATTATGTAAAAGTATCATACTACTCCGGGAGTTGGGATTTAATTTGTGACAAATCAGTATACCTTTTCATAGGAGGCGGAACAAATTTGGTCTCGGAAGAAGAACAGGATGATTTCTATTTCACGCTTCAAAAAGGAGAACGAAAAGTCCACTTGAATTGGACAACGAACACTGAGTTCAAAAATGAATATTTTGTTATTGAACGATCTTCGAATGGAATGCACTTTGAGCCTCTCTCTGAAATTAACAGCGACAACGAAGATCTGAATACCCTGATCAACTACTACAAGTCTGATCTCGATCCGATACTTGGGTCAAATTTCTATAGGATTAAAAAAATCCATAAAGATGGAAGCCATGTTTATTCTGAGATCAAAGAAATCTCTTTTGATCTTGATCTTTCTACTTTTGTTATTTTCCCGAATCCGGCAAATGATAACTTCTTTGTTAATTTAAAAGCCTATGCCGGGATGAAGGGCATTATAACTATGCACAATTGTTTGGGGCAATTGGTTTTACAAAAAGAATATTCAGAATTACCTGCAACCGCGGAGTCGTATTCTCTTGATCAAATCGCAAGTGGTTTACATACGGTAACCCTTACATTGGCATCGGGGAATCAAATAACAAAAAAACTATTGGTAACGAAATTATAATAAAAAGATCTTCAACCCTCTTTGAATGAAAACATGATCCTTTTCATTCAATTGCAGATGATTTCGAGGTCAATCCTTCATTGGGTTGGCCTCTTTCTCAATTCAAATATCACTCGCTTAGGTCAGATTCTCACCTTTTTAATTTTTTTCTAGCACAAATTCTAGCACAAACAAGAAATATAACTATATTTACATTGCACCCTTCAAAAACTACGGTTTTAGGGTCCAAACTTTTCCACACAATACCAATTACAATAACTACAATTCTCTAAGCAAAGCTTCCCTGCATTCCCCTCGTGCAGTTGGATACTCATATGCTTTGTGTCTCAAAAACGATTATTTATTACAAAAGAAGGCCTAAAACTGGTTTTCTCGTTTTTCTTTGATGACTTAATCACCCTTATGATTATGTGGCTTTGCTATGCCTTTTGGAATGGGTTTCCTCACCCGCAAAAAAATCCAAATGTATAACAATGTTATTTTTTTCAAAAAAAACAACCTTAAAAAACGATGTCAATCTTAGACTTTAACAACACTGCTACAAAGCAGGTAAAGCATACTTATGCTCCTGTTTATTCATTCAATTCCATAACTCGGTTTATGGCTATTGTTATGTTCCTCCTATCAGTGGTTCATCCTCAATCCTTATCAGCTCAAGATGGCAGTCAACTATTCGACAATGGCTATGTACATCAAATAGAAGTTACCTTCGATACTGATCAATACTGGGATATATTGACGACTAACTATGAGACTTTCTCGACCTTTAGTGGTGGAGACATTCCGTATTTGGAAGCCATGGTAACTATTGATGGGGAAACACTTGATTCTGTTGGTGTTCGTTTTAAAGCCAAGTCTTCTTATTATTATGTCAATGAAAAAAAGCCATTCAAATTTGATTTGAATGAATTCATCAGTGGTCAAAAATACGATGGGCTTAAGAAATTCAATTTACAGAATAGTTTGGGCGATCCTTCGATGCTCCGCGATTTATTGGCCTATGACTTAATGCGAGCCTCTGGTATTCCGGCTCCGAGAGTCAGCTTTTGTCGTTTGATTTTGAACGGAGAGGATTGGGGTTTATATAAAATTATAGAGCAAATAGACAAGACCTTCTTGGAGGATAACTTCGCTAACGAAGATGGTAATTTATACAAGAATCAACGCTGGTCTGAGCTAAAATGGTTTGGAGATGATCCGGTGATTTATCAAGACACCTTTGAACTAAAGACCAATACTGATGAAAACGATTGGTCTGGCTTTGTCAATTTACTGGATGTAATTAACAATACTTCTGACAGCGAGTTTGAAGATCAAATTCAGGAAGTGTTCAACGTAGACCAATACCTTCATGTACTTGCCGTTGACATCATGACAAACAACTGGGATTCTTATATTCACAATTCCAGAAACTGGTACTTATATGAAGACCCGGCCACAGGTCAATTCAGTTGGATTCCCTGGGATTACAATTTATCTTTTGGCGGCCGCATAGATCTAACAGGCAACCCCTACCCTCCTTACGATCCGGATTGTCCAATTGTTTCTGACTTCTACTACTCAACAGATGGCAATGAGGTTACGTTCAATTCTCTGTCCACTCCAGCTGCTCAATTTTGGTCCTGGGATTTTGGAGATGGTACCTTTTCAACAGAGGCAAACCCAAATCATAACTTTCCAGAAGATAAAGTGTACACGGTCTGCCTTACTTCCAGTACACCACAAGGCTCTGCAACTTGTCAGCAAACCCGTTGTAAAAATGTCGATATGAGTGATGATCCCGCTGATTGTCTAACCATACAAAATGGCGATGCACCTTACCTTCCCAATGATCCAATTTTCCAACAGGTAATTGCTGCCGACGATCATTGTTGTTCCAATAACTGGGATGTATTTTGTTCTATCGCTTATCAGGATTTGCAAAATGGACCGCCTCCTACTATTGTTACTGGCACCAATTACAATGTCGACTATCCCCTTCTTTTGAACAACCCGGATAAAATATTAATTGATCGATTATTAGCGGTTCCAGCTTTCAAAAACCGCTACTTGAATTATGCATGCAATTTGTTGGATCATCAATTTTCGGAAACGGCTCTGTTTGCAAAAATCGATTATTTCGCCAACCTTTTACGACCTGAGATTCAGACAGATACTAAATACAATTATACCCGTGATTACTTCGAATATGATGTAGGAAATGGAACAGGTGGTGGAGAAGACGCTAAGATTCCTTCATTGAAGTACATGCTATCCCAACGTTTTGCGCAAATGGCAGAAGACTTAGTAAACACACAATACGATTGCGACAATGCGGCTAGCCCAATTGAATGGAATCAACTGGTTATCAACGAGTTCATTGCTAGCAATACGGAAGATAATGGCCAGAGCGATCAAGATGGAGAGTATGACGATTGGATAGAATTATACAATAATACAACTGAGTCAATAGACCTTTACGGTTTCTATTTGTCTGATGATTTGGCATTCGCAAAAAAGTGGGCTTTCCCAGAAGGTACTATAATCCAACCGAATGAGTATCTCATTGTTTGGGCGGATAAGGACACAGAACAAATGGGCTTACACAGTAATTTCAAACTATCAAAATCAGGAGAAACTATTGTCCTTTCTCATGAAGACAATACCATTATTGACGTATATACTTACACTGAACAATTTGACAATATTGCCAGTGCAAGAGTTCCCAATGGCCTTGGTCCTTTCACAAATCAGGCAACTACTTTCGGCACAAACAACAATGACATTACAAATATTAACACAATAACAAACCCACTCTTTCAAACTAGTATTTTTCCAAACCCGATTAAAGAACATGTAATTGTTCAGATGAATGGCCTCCTTCCGGAAACATTGATACAAATCGAAATTAAGGATCTGATTGGTCGAAGCTTGCATCGCAGCGAAAAAGCACCACAACCTCGATTCCAAATTGATTTCGACTTTAAACAATTAACCGAAGGATGCTATTTCATCACTTTGAAAAATGACATACTGGAAAAGACACATAAGATCGTAGTACTGGATTAGTTTTTTAATTCTCAGATCATCTTTTGTCGGTTCCCCCCGCTTTTTTCGGCATGCTGTCGCAGGTATGTCTTAGCTACTGCTTTGCCTTTTGAGAGAGTTACTTATTAGAACAGTAACTCGATTGTAATCAGTAAAAAACACATTAATACAGTTATACAACAATAACATTACAAATATTTTTTTTAATCAAATCTTATAATTATGCAACAATTACACATTTTACAAAATCCAAAACGAAGGGTTGGTAAAATATGGAAATCACAATGGAAAGCTTTCTGTTCCTTACTATTGGTTTTCGCATTTTACGCTCCGACTTTTGGGCAACAAACTTGTCCTCAACCTATTATAAACATGTCTTCGGGACAAGTTTGTGCAGGAGAGGCCGTTTTATTTAGCGCACCCGACCTTGGCTTTCCATGTCTTTCTTATGCATGGGATTTCGGTGCTGGTGCTAGTCCCCAGTTTGCCACAGGCCAGGGACCGTTTTTGGTAACCTACTCTTTCAGTGGTGCCAGAAGCGTTGAATTGACCATTGATAATGGCTGCGATGCCAATGGAGGAGGTTCCGGTTCAGGGTCTGGTTCAGGTTCTGGAGGCAATGGATCTGGCTCAGGGTCTGGTTCTGGAGGTTCTAATGGAGGCGTCATTTGTGGCGGTTCTAATGGATCCGGTTCTGGTTCTGGCTCAGGAGGTGGAGGAGCTGGTTCTGGCTCAGGTTCAGGGTCTGGTGGTGGTGGAATCGACTGTAACGGTATTGGAGGAGCTGGTTCAGGGTCTGGTTCTGGTTCCGGCGGAGGAGCTGGTTCTGGCTCAGGTTCAGGGTCTGGTTCTGGTGCTGGAAACGGCGGCGGCGACTGTCCTTGTATCGAGTGTCGTGAGACTACTGTTATGAACTTCATGGTCATGGATTGCAACTCTTGCGCGAACCAAGGAGGTGATTCTGACAACGACGGTATTTGTAACAACCAGGATTGTCAACCATTTAATCCTTCTTTCCCGGCTACACCTGGAACGCCTTGTAACGACGGTAACCCAAATACCTCTAACGATGTAATTCAAGGAGACGGTTGTAGCTGTGCGGGTTCTACAAATGATCCATGTGCGAACCAAGGAGGTGATTCTGACAATGACGGTGTTTGTAACAACCAAGATTGCCAGCCTTTCAACCCTGCCTTCCCTGCTAATCCAGGTACACCATGTAATGATGGAAATCCTAATACCAACAATGATGTCGTAACTTCTGATGGATGTAATTGTGCAGGAACTCCAACTGGCCCAGCTTGTACTGTATCAACAAACGGGTGTTCGATAACAATTACTGGATTAAACTCTTCTGATCAAGCTAAAGTATTTGATGCTAACTGGACTGTCGTTTGGGAATGTAACCCTTGGACAGGCAATATATGTAACAATACCGAAACGATTACCAACTTGAACAATGGTCTTTACTATGTTCAGGCTTGTGGTTCTACTGATCCTTACACCGTAAGTGGTTGTGGACCAACTGATCCTTGTGCGAACCAAGGCGGTGATTCTGATAACGATGGTGTTTGTAACAATCAGGATTGTCAACCTTTCAATCCTTCTTTCCCTGCTACTCCTGGTACTGCTTGTAATGATGGAAATCCTAACACTGTGAATGACGTAGTTCAAGGAGACGGTTGTAGCTGTGCAGGTTCTGTTCAAGATCCTTGTGCAAACCAAGGTGGTGATTCTGATAACGATGGTGTTTGTAATAACCAGGATTGTCAGCCTTTCAACCCTGCATTCCCTGCGACTCCTGGAACGGCTTGTAATGATGGAAATCCTAATACAAATAACGATGTAGTAACAGCGGATGGATGTGGTTGTGCAGGAACACCAACTGGCCCAGCTTGTTCTGTAACAACGGGCAATTGCTCAATCACAATTACAGGATTAAACTCTTCCGATTATGCTAAAGTTTTTGATGCAAACTGGAGTATCGTTTGGGAATGTAATCCTTGGGTAAGTGGTGGCTGTAATAGTACAGAAACCATTTCTAACCTATCAAGTGGAACCTACAATGTTCAAGCTTGTGGTTCTACTACTCCTTATACTGTTACTTGTAATGGTGGTGGAAACATGCCAAGCATCAGCATTGGTGATGTTACCGTAAATGAAGATGATGGATCAGCTACATTAACAGCTTCCTTAAACACTCCTTCTAACAGTACAGTTACGGTTAACTACCAAACAGCAAATGGATCAGCTACGACCAATAATGATTATACCTTTAAATCTGGTCAGATTACTTTTGCTCCAGGGCAAACAACCAGTTCTGTAACTTTCAATATTGTGAATGATAACACCCCAGAAAACACGGAAAACTTCCTCGTGAATCTTTCTGGTGCCAATAATGGCAATATTGCTGACAATCAAGGTACAATAACCATTTTGGATACAGACAATGGCGGCGGTGGCGGCTCTTGTAATGTAACTACCAACGCTTGTTCAATCACAATCACAGGATTGAACTCCTCTGACTATGCTAAGGTTTTTGACTCGAACTGGAATATTGTTTGGGAATGTAATCCTTGGGTAAGTGGTGGTTGTAACAGTACAGAAACAATTACAAACTTAAGTAATGGAATTTATAACGTTCAAGCTTGTGGCTCGACTACTCCTTACACCATAACTGGTTGTGGTGGAGGTGGCGGCGGAGGTGGAAACACTCCTAAGCTAAGTGTTAGTGACCAGACCTTGAACGAAGGCGACGGTAACGCAGTGGTTCAGGTTTGTTTGAATACTACTTCCAGCCAAATGGTTATGTTCAACTATACTACGGCAAACGGTTCAGCTACTTTTGGTCTGGATTACAACACGGTGTCAGGAAGTCGTTCTATCTCTCCTGGTAACCTTTGTACTTCAGTAACTATTCCGGTAAATGAAGATGGTATTGTGGAAGGTTCTGAGAATTTCTATTTAGATATCAGCAACCCAAGCAATGCAACGATTGACGACGGCCGAGGTAGAATTACCATTATCGACAATGATAATGGCGGAGGTGGAAACCCAGATTGTAGTAATGTTAACTTTAGCGTTGTGCAAAACAATACTGCGATTCAGATTTCTGGTTTGACCGCTCCAAATCAAATTGTTCAAGCCTTTAGCCCAAGCTGGACTCAGATTTTCAACTGTTCTTCAAACTGTAATGAAACAGAAACCATTACTGGTTTAGGAGCCGGGACTTACTACATTAAGGTAAGTTTCTATAGTGCAAGTTGGGAGAAGATCTGCGATAAAGCAGTCCATGTAATTTGTGGTGGTGGCAGCGGTTTAGTTTCTCCTGATGAAGGAGATAACTTCGCGTTTACCGCACAAAGAACAGATATGGAAGTAAGTTTGAGCTGGATTACAGATACAGAATTTAAGAATGACCTTTTCGTAGTAGAACGTTCTGTTGATGGTATTGATTTCGAGGCCATCAATGAGGTTGTTTCTAACTCTAATGAGTGGAATGCGCCAAATAACTATGATGAGGCTGATGAATCTCCCGCTTTAGGTGCGAATTTCTACCGAATTAAGAAGTTGCATAAGGATGGAACTCATGAATATTCTGAAATCAGAGATGTTCGTTTTGATGTAGATGTAACAAACTTCATCATCTTCCCTAACCCAGCTAACAATGAGGTTCACATAAGTCTGAGAGAGTTTGCTGGTCAGAAAGGAAATGTGGTCTTACACAATACATTGGGACAGGTAGTTACTTCTCGTAATTTTGATGAATTACCTGAAGACGTCATTACATTCTCATTAGATCAGATGGCTCCTGGGCTACATACCATAACCCTCCTGTTAGATTCTGGCAAGGCGGTTACCAAGAAATTGGTGGTTACTAAGCGATAATCTAATTGTTAAAATGAATTTTAAGTCTCATAGGGCTTAATAATCAATTGCAGATAGATTCGGGTCGGTTCCTTTTGGAGCCGGCCCTTTTTTTTCTCGACTTGGTCGTACCTCCTTCATTCGGAAATACAAGGCCGACTCCTTCGTGCGTATTGGCCTGTTGTCCGCTAAACCTATCAGGTTATTGGCAAACGTTTCAAACGATACGAATCTTGGCTTTGATTCAGTTGGTTTTAATTATAAATTTTGACGAGATTGAATTACATTTGGGGCACTATGTTGAAAAAAATATTACTTTTCCTTATCCTTGGCCTATTGATCGGTAGCTATTTTGCTTACGACAAATATGAGGCAATTTTCTCTCCTAATGTTGTTGAAAAACTAGATGATCCTTTCTTGTATTTAAAGAAAGGAGCTGATCTTGATGATGTGTTAGTGGCTTTAAGTGAAAAAGACATGTTATTGGATGAAGCTTCTTTTTTATGGGTCGCCAATCGGATGAATTACAAGGATTCAAAAGTTCGATCTGGGCGTTTTAAAATTGAAGAAGGATGGAGTAACCGAAGTCTTATTGGTCATCTACGAGGAGGGAAACAAGCCACTGTAAAAGTAGTGTTAAACAATGAACGCTTGTTGCCAGAGGTAGCAGGAAAGGCTGCCCGGTTCATACAGGCAGATTCTACTGGGATCGTACGTTTATTTAATGATAAGAAATACATTGCCGATAAAGGTTATAATAAACAAACCTTAATGAGCCTTTTCATTCCAAATACCTATGACTTTTATTGGGGAACCGAGCCCGAAGATTTTATAGACAGGATGGAAAAGGAACATGCGAAATTTTGGAAAAAGGATGGACGAACCAAGAAAGCCAAAGCGCTTAAGTTAAGCAAAGAAGAAGTATACACCCTCGCTTCGATCGTAGAAAGAGAGACCAACAAAAACGATGAGAAGAAACGTATTGCAGGAGTTTATCTCAACAGACTACGCCAAGGCATTTTACTTCAGGCTGATCCTACCGTAGTTTTTGCCAATCAGGATTTCGGCATTCGACGGGTACTCAACAAACACACAGCCATTGATTCCCCCTATAACACCTATAAATACGCCGGACTTCCACCAGGCCCGATTAGTATGGCCTCTATTGCCAGCCTCGATGCAGTGTTGAACGCAGAAAAACATGACTACATCTTCTTTTGCGCTAAGCCAGATGAATCGGGTTATCATGCTTTTGCAAAAACACTAAGGGGACATAATGAAAATGCTCGAATTTATCGGAAGTGGTTAACAGAACATTTGAAAAAAAGATAACTATTTTGCAGGTTTTGAGCCATCTAGGCTTAGGCCCATTCTAATTTGCATTCCTGATTTATTTGTCTCGGTACTACCCAACCAGAGAAGAAACTCTCCGTTTCCATTGACTAGCCAATCTGTCGCTATATCTTCTTTCTCTTTAGGGTTCAACTGAATTATTTTGGTTTCTTCGTTGTAAGACCAAGTTCCACTGTTATTTTCCTTGAGGTAAATTCCACTAGTAAAGGTATCATCCCTTTTTATATGTATCCAACGGCCCGTGTACTTTGCCACTTCTTCTTTATGGATATGGATAATGTCCTTATAATGCCATAGACCAATAAGAGGAGCTGCGGCAGAAGAGGGAACGTGTACTTCAGCAGGCGTTGAAGGATTTGTTTCCTTAACTGCTTCAGTAGTATTGGTTGTACCAGATTCAGTAGGTGTTTTCGTATCTGTTTTGCAAGAAGCGAAAAAAAACAAACAAAAAGACAAGGAGATAAAAAGAGATTTCATTGTTATTATTTTTCTTGATTTGAAAAGAAGTTGACCGGTTTTTAGTCACCTTCTGTCACAAATATATGGATTTGGTCAAAAGACCAACTAGTCCAATGCAAATAAAACGCCGAAGTAAAAAAGAAGCCTCGCTAAGGTAGGCCTAGCGAGGCTACGAAAATGCTAATAAACCAACTATAAGTATCTTTCAGAGACGAGGAGCGCCTCTTCCAGATGCTATTAGTGTTCTCTTCAAATTCTTTAATTACCTTATATATGTTACTCACATTAGGAAACCATTATTTTTTATAAAAGTTGAGTAAATCACAAATGATCCCTAGTTAAAAGCTAACTATTGTTATCACTAAATATAATCACTTTATTTTTTATCAACATACTGGTCGGAATTAAGACTAAGTCACCGTTCTCTTTTTTGAGTGTAAGTGCCACGTTAGTGATGTCTTGTATACGCCCTCTTTCGTTATCAATTTCTATTGATTGTCCCACTTTATAGGTTTTTCTTGTAAAAAACCCTGCTAGAATATTTCGGACAAATTCAATGGAAGCTACCCCATATGAAATTCCTAATGCCAACAGGATTGTTCCGATTATAAGTAACAAGTTTGAACTTATAATGTTTGTATCCATTCCCGCTTGATCGAGAGAAGTAATGATGACAATTATGAACAAAAAATAAAAGACAACATTTCCTATAATTTTTCCTGTGCTCAATCCAAGTGTAGCCGTAGCTCCTGTGATAATACTTCTGATAAACTGAGCGATATAAGTACCGATTACAAAAAAGACAACAGCAAAAAATAGGTTAGGCAAATAGCCCAATAACTTAGAGATTTCAATAGAAACTCGATTCCATCCCATTAAGTCAGAAACGGTGGTAAAAACGAGTAACATCATCAGCCAGTATAAGAACTTAGAAACTAATCCTGCCGGAGTCATTAAGAGGTTGGCCTTTTCAAGGAACTCTGTTGCGTTTAGTTTCTCTGCTAATTTATCAAATTTTAGTCTATTTAGCAATTGAAAAACCACTTTAGAAATCACTTTTGCAGCTAACCATCCAGCGAAAAAGATGATAATAGCCATAATAACGTGAGGTAGCGCACGAGCAATAGTTTCCCAAAAAGAAAGCAAAGATCGCAAAAAGAAATCGGATGCAGTGTTCAAGTCGTCCATTGTAAGTTATTGGCTTTTATTAATTTTCAGGTTCTTTCGATTCTTCCGAATTATCCCAGTCTTCTTCTATAGAAGGATCTAAAAATGTTAACTCTGTTTGTGCAAATTTTACCGTAAAAAGGTCAACTAGATCTCCGACCATAATAAGAGAGTTCAAAGTGCTAAATACCTCTTGTTTTAGATCAGCAGGGGCAAGTTCCTGATCTTGATTCATTTCAAAAAACTTCTGCTCAAGCACCGTTTTTAGTCTTGAATCTTCTATATAATCATCATTATTATCCTTCATAATGACCTTGATTTATAAGTTTCGCTAATTTGGCTCTACATCGTTTAAGCCGCATTTTTACCGCTCCTTCATTAATTCCGAGAATCTCAGCAATTTTCAAAATAGGAAAATTATCATTATAACGCATAAGCATGAGCATTCGTTCTTCTTCATTCAGTTTCAAAATCATTTGCTCTAGTTGCTCATAGCGTACCTCTTTTACTTGTTTAAGTTTTAGTTCTGTATCATCATCAGCTACTCCATCGAAAAATTCTCCTCCGATTACATCGGTTTTCAAGCGCTTCTTTTTCCGAAGATAATCCATGCAAAAGTTGTAGGTAATAGAATTCAACCAAAGTGAGAAAGGGCCTTTCATTTTAAACTTAGACAAATTCAACATTACTTTTACGAGTATATCATGAGTCATATCCTTGGCCAAATCCCGATCTTTAATCAAGGTAATCACCTTATAAAATACCTTATTGACATAGCGATCGTATATCACCTCAAGCAAATCCCTTCTACCTTCTTTAATAATGAGATCAATCACCTCATTATCAGATAGATTCGCATAGTCCGTTATATCCGTTTTTACAAAAGTCATAAATACTCGCTTCGCAAAGTGTCTTTTGCGTAATTCTATTAAACTAACTTATTTTTATTGGCTTAGGGGTACAACTTACTAGATAAGGAATTAATGACCCAGTAAGCAGGTAAATTTATAGTAGGAAAAATATTTTATATTTGCTTTCCAGTATAAAAACCTACTCCCCCTACCACTCAGAAATAAAACTGATCGGAAATCAAAGCAGAAGATATGTTAAGGAAGTTCCAAAAGTATATTCAAAAGCATAAAATAACAACTGCTCAACAAACCACACTTTTGGCGGTAAGCGGCGGTATAGACTCTGTTACACTTTGTCATTTATTCCATCAAAGTGGGCTTCCTTTTGTAATAGCGCACTGTAATTTTCAACTTAGAGGCTCAAAATCCGAGGAAGATGAGCAGTTTGTTCACCAATTAGCGCAACATTATAGAGTGCAATACTACAAAATAGCTTTCGATACTGAAAATATTTCCACCAAAGAAAAAACATCAATTCAGATAATTGCTCGAGAATTGCGGTACGAATGGTTCCAAAAGTTAATGGTTGAACATAGTTACCACCAGCTTGCGACGGCTCATCATATGAATGATAGGATTGAAACTTTTTTATACAATTTCACTAAGGGAACAGGTATCAGAGGACTCCGAAATATGAGGGCAAAAACAGGAAATATCGTCCGTCCATTGCTATTCGCTAGTAAAGCTGAAATTTTGGCCTATGCAAAAACACATAATCTAAATTACAGAACAGATCTTTCAAATCTTTCCACTAAATACAATAGAAACAAGCTTAGAATAAAAGCCATTCCTGTCCTTAAAGATATCAACCCTGCCTTAGAAAAAACCAGTATAGCTACTTTTCAGAATCTGGAAGAAACGGAGGCGCTTTTTCTTTGGGCCATCCAAAGTTTTCGTGAAAAACTAGTGCTTAAAAAAGATGGACATACTCATATCGATTTATTAAAACTCAGAGAAAGTCCAGCTCCGCAGAGCATTCTTTTTGAAATATTAAGTCCCTATGGCTTTAGCTTGGACCAGGTCAGAAACATCTTAAATAAACAAACAAAAGCTTCAGGGGCGCAGTTTGTCACTACTGACTTTAGACTTATAAAAAACAGAAATGAGCTGATTATTACAAAAAATGAAACATCAGAAAAAAAATCGATTCAAATCCAAGACACAGACAAACTTGTCAACATTAACGACCTAAACATTACTATTACAAAGACAAACGACTTACCAACTGAATTTTCAAAATCCAACAATTCAGCCTGGTTTGATTGTGATAAATTAGTATTTCCACTAACCATAAGACCATGGCAAGCGGGTGATTTTTTTCACCCAATTGGCATGAAAGGACAGAAACAGAAAGTTAAAAAATATTTAACCAACGAGAAGCTATCTTTAGTCCAAAAAGAAAACGTAAATGTTCTGTTATCAAAAGAAGAAATCTGCTGGGTGGTCGGATATCGAATGGACGATCGATTCAAATTGAACGACAAAACAAAAAATGCAATTTGCTTTAGGATACGCTAATCTTCTTAAAAGCTAAATTGCTACAATCACTCAATTCATGCAAAATCAAAAATCAATTTGGGAATGGGATCTGGTCAAGTTAATCATATCCATAAGTGCATTATTAATAATTATTAACTTCTTGGTAAGCGGGTTCCATGAAGATAGTGTTCGCAGGGTCATTGCAGGTACTGCTCGGGTGGATGTTTTCTTTTTCTGCCTTGCTTTTGCCGCTACTGCCATTCATCAACTACTTAAAAATTCCTTTTCTTTTTGGTTGATGATGAATCGAAAATATTGGGGCATTTCCTTTGCCATTCTTCACTTCATTCACTTGCTATTTTTAGTTATTTTACAACAATTCTTTCATCCTGTTTTCACACTAGCCGCCTCCTTTTCTCTTTTTGCAGGAGGCTTGGCTTATCTGTTTATCGCTTTAATGTTCCTCAGTTCCTTCGATTTCTTTGCAAAATTAATAAGTAGAAAAACATGGAAAGCATTGCACTTCTTCGGTGGGCATTGGATCTGGGTGGTTTTTATGAGTAGTTATTGGAAGCGGGTACTCAGAGAGGATTTAGAATTTTTACCCTTGGCTTTGCTTTTGGTGATCGTAATGAGCCTTCGTTTGTGGGTTCGGTTTTCAAAACCTAGCTAACAATTCGCTCAAAATCATCCCAAGTTAAGTACTCTTCTCCCCTCTTTTCCTCTAATATATTTTCTGCGAAAGCCTTTCCTAAAGTTTCTACTTTCACTCCTCGAAATTTACGTAAGCTGCCAAATAAAATTGGCTTCAATAAAGGCCAAACCACTAAGGTCAAACCTTGTAAAAACCCGTACCGATTGGTTGGCGTCAAAATCATGGAAGGTTGAAAAATACTTAGTCGCTCGAAATTTAATGCTTTCAATTCTTCTACCAACTCTCCCTTGGCACGAAGAAAAAAGGAGGAAGATTCTACATCAATACCAACAGAGGAGAGCAGCTCAAAATGCTGAACACCTGCATTTTTACAGGCTTTCGCAAAATCAATAACGGCGGTTTTGTCAATCTTGATAAAGTCTTCCCTGCTGATTTTGGAAGGCTGTCCGACCCCTAAAGTGCAAATCGCGACTTGGTGATCTTTCAAAAACCCAAGGTAGGATTCTGTTTCGAAAATGTTTATCTTTTCCTGTTGAACAATGTTCGCATCCAAACCTTCAATTGATCGCCTCCCCAACAAAGTCAATCGCTTTAAGTTTGATTTTCTCAACAATGCTTTTACAGTTTCACCTCCGACCGCTCCGGTAGCGCCCATCATTACAACATGGAGGTTATTTTTGGCATTTAGCTTGTTTTTCATTTTCAGAGGCATAAGTATGTTTTTTCAATGTACCAGCAAAAGTACTATTTATAAATAACCGTGCAAAAAGCCATAGAACCTCAACCCTACAACCTTTCTAGTATGACTAAAAAGAAATGTGCATAACTTTCTCTCCCATTTCGAGGAACAAAAAACTATTTTTCCCTATCTTCACGACCATACAAAGGAGCTTTTTTCTAACTTATAGAGAATCAACTCCTTACCATATTTGAGAGAACTTCACATCAACGAAACAGCAACAAAACGAATGATTTATTAAGGAGTAGATGCCTTGGACTGCGGCTGACTAATACCCGTTTACGTCCTACCTTTAGTATTTCTCTCTCTTTTGTTTTCGACCACGCCCTCGTGGGAATTTAATAGCTAACAGATAAAAGTTATAATATGCCTGAATTTTGCCATCTCCATTGCCACACTCAATATTCTCTGCTAGACGGAGCTTCCGACATCGCTACTATGATGGATAAAGCTGTTGCGGATGGCCAAAAAGGAGTTGCCCTCACCGATCACGGGAATATGTTTGGGGCATTCAAATTTGTTTCAGAAGCGGGAAAACGTGGATTGAAGCCGATGATTGGCTGTGAGTTTTACCTAGTGGAGGATCGTCATAAGAAATCCTTTTCGAGAGCAAAAGGAGAAAAAGACAAACGTTTCCACCAATTGCTGTTGGCAAAAAATAGAAAGGGGTATGAGAACCTAACGAAGCTGTGTTCCCTTGGTTTTATCGAAGGACTTTATTCCAAGTATCCACGGATTGATAAAGAGTTGCTGGAGAAGTACTCTGAAGGTTTGATTGCTTCCAGTTGCTGTATTGGTGCAGAGGTTCCACAAGCCATTATGCATGGAGATAATGAAAAGGCAGAAAAGCTTTTAAAATGGTGGTTGGATCTTTTTGGTGATGATTATTACATCGAAATTCAGCGTCACCGAG
>CAZDTI010000156.1:0-114 GCA_964508085.1 uncultured Saprospiraceae bacterium
AACCGGTGTAGTTTTCAACTCCGTCAGTTGGTGCACCAAAAACCAAGTTGATGGTTACGGTAGAATCACATCCAGAGATGGAAGAAGTCATGTTTTCAGTTCCTGTAGGATTAG
>CAZDTI010000156.1:214-17889 GCA_964508085.1 uncultured Saprospiraceae bacterium
CTTGATTATAAATATTACCGTTGACGGTAACGCTATAATTATCACCTTGGCATCCGTTATGCGTTTCGTTAAGATCGTAAGCTTGGTTATAGATGAGATTGATGTTTACAGTTGAATCGCAACCAGAGATGGAAGAAGTCATGTTTTCAGTTCCTGTAGGATTAGCTTGATTATAAATATTACCGTTGACGGTAACGCTATAATTATCACCTTGGCATCCTTGATAGTTTTCATCTCCTGCAAGTGTTGCATTGATGGTGACCTCCTGTGTGGTTGTTCCCTCACAAGGATTAGCTGGAGTCGTATGTCTGATGGTGTAAGTCGTTCCGGGAATCCCACCTGTGATGGTACCATCAAATGGATTAACTGAAGCACCATCGAAAAAATCTGGATCAAGAGAAAAAGTTCCACCGGCAGTCGTGACAGCATCAGGTACAATAAGATCATTTGTACAAAAGCTAGTACTGCTATAACTAAAAGTTGGATCAGCTTCAGCAGATATAGTTATCGGAATAGTTAAATTATCGGAACATGGAGTAGCTGGTGTTTCATAATTGACCATATAAATGGTTCCAGGAATCCCATCTGTGATGGTACCATCAAATGGATTGATAGAAGCGCCATCAAAAAGATCTGGATCAAAAGAAAAAACTCCGCCAGGGTTTTGTACAAATGGTGTGAGGATATCATCACTACATAAAGGATCTGTATAGCTAAAGAAAGGACTAGGTGCAAATCCTAAGGTGATTGTTTGAAAAGCTGTGCCAGAACATGGAGTTGCAGGCGAATTATACCGGATCGTATAAGAATTGCCAGGAACACCATCTGAAATGGTACCATCAAAAGTATTGATAGTAGCACCATCAAAGGGTTCTGGATCAAAAGCAAAAGTTCCTCCAGGGTTTTGTACAAATGGTGTGAGGATATCATTGGCACATGGATCAGTATTGTAACTAAAATTTGGATCAGTCACCGCATTAATGTTCACCACTTGAGTCTCCGGAGCGGAGCAGGGAGCAGAACTGGTAAAGGTAATGGTGTAGTTTAATCCATCAAGCGTGGTACTCAAATCTAATTCTCCAGTTAAAGGATCTATATCTGCTCCATTATCTACAGTATAAGTTCCAGCGGAAGCAGGAGGTATAGTTGGAAATAGATTATTTGGATCTCCATTACATGCATTATCTACATATTCAAAAAAGACAGAAGTTGGTACTGTGATAGATATGAAATCTGTTCCAGTACCAGAGCAGGCACCAGAACTGGTAAAGGTAACAGTATAATTTGTTCCACCGATAGTGGTACTCAAATCTAATTCTCCTGTAATAGGATCTATATCTGCTCCATTGTCTACAGAATATGTTCCAGCTTGTGTTGGAAGGATTGATGGAGACAAATTTGGATCTCCATTACATGCATTATCTACATATTCAAAATTGACGACGTCCGCAGGAGAAATACTAACAGGTCTGCTAGTCGGTAGACCAGGACATGTAGTATTACTAGTGAAAGTAATATTATAAGTAAGGCCACCAGTTGTTGTAGAAAGGTCCAATTCTCCAGTTAAAGGATCTATATCTGCTCCATTATCTACAGAATATGTTCCTGATGTTACAGGTAAAGTACTCGGACTTGGATTGGGAGCTGAAGCACAAACAGGCGATGGATAAAAAAAAGAAGTATTGTCAGTAGCAAGTGCCATGACTGGTGGACTGATGGTAAAGCTTTCTCCACAAATACTAGGGGCAGGACCAGTTGGTGTGGTATACCGAACACTATAACTATTTCCAGCTATTGCACCATTAATGTTACCAGTTGTAGGATTAATAGTTGCACCATCTCCAGGATCTGGATCAAAATCAAAAGTCCCTCCTGGTGTATTGACCGAAGGATTGGTAGGATTTCCCGGACAAAAATTAGACATCGTAAAAGTGGCATCAGCAGCAGCTAGTACAGTGATAGGCACTATATCGCTATCAGGACAAGCTCCTGCGGTGGTATATTGCACATTGTACACGGTACCTGGTAGCCCCGGAGGAGAAATATTAACAACGGTTCCGTTTGTAGGATTAATAAGTCCTCCTGGTGAAGCTGATGAAAAACCAAAAGTTCCCCCAGGAGTATTAACAGAAATTGGCGCTTGAGTACCATTTTCGCAAATATTTTCTATGATAAATGAGGGATCATCACTTGGATTAATAGTATAAGAAATAGGTCCAACAGCATCTGAACAACTACCATCAAAGGCTAGAGCATACAAGCCAGCGGTAAAATTAGGTGGGTTCAGATTGGCACAAGCCGGAGTAATATAAGGAAGACCTGTGGTTGCTGGATCACCATCATACCAAGTAATGGTGACCCCTAGATCTGAATTGACAGATGGATTCAAGGAAGTTAAATCATAGCAAGTTACATCGGAAGCACATAGCGTTGGTATGACTGGAGTATTGGCGACCAGTCCTGTACCAAAAGTTACCGATTCACTATCCTCTCCAGTACAACCATTAACATCTGTGGTTATTAAAAAAAAGTTATCTCCATCAGCGGCACCTAAAACAGCTGTATTTTGAACACCAGGATTAACAATTGAACCTGAACCAGCACTAGTCCAATCCCAATTGGCGATAATACTTGGATCATTTATGTTACCATTCAAGCCTACGGCACTCCCCGAGCAATTTCCAGTTAATGGAGCAATATCTGGTATACCCTCCCAGCATAAGATGACCATATTGGAAAATTGGACACTTTCGAGATCTTGCCAAGTTTGAGTAATGATTGTCATATCAGCTGTGGTTGCCCCATTCGTACAAATGGGGCCAAATGTAATTGTCCCAACTTGATCTGCATCAGTTGTTCCACTCCCCCCTATAAGTTCACTGCCAACCTCACTTCCGTCTATATTAAACCGAGCCCATAAAAAATCCCAGCAGCTAGTACATGTAGCTGCTGGATCGCAACCACAATTGCAAACCAATGCACCTCCAGGTTGTAGTTCGTCACAAAATTCCATATTCCCACTACCTTCCCAAGGAAGCGAAAATTGAAAATCCAAAGAAAAACTGATAGAAGTACAACCAGATACATTAGCAGAATAAATGTCTGGCCCTGTAGGTCCATCACTATCAGTATAAGTTACAGGACCTGGATCACTTAGAATGGTGATTTGCGCACAAGTATAGGAATATCCTGCTAACAAGAACATTAGGCACAGGGCCAGTTTCCTTAGCATTTTAAAAAATAACATAGGTATTGTGTTGAAAAGTTGTAAGTATCCCATTCTCAAACGTTTGGATGATGATTAAAATAATGCTTTTAACGCGTCAAAATTGCAAGTTTCCCAAAGGATACACGGAGAATAGTTCGATTTATAAATTTAAACTATGTCACAAAATACGAAATCGATCATAAAAAGACTAGTCATTTCTGTTAAGAAAGAGTTACTTCCTTATTAAGTATTGGGGATTCTATAAAAATGTTTAGTCTAGGAAAGTTATTAGTCTCTTTATTAGCTCTAAGATACAGTTTTTATACTTATTTTCATATCAAAATAGGGAAAACACTCTATGGATTCCTTTATTTGAGAATAAACTATATTTTTGCAGTTTTAAGTGAACTTATTCCATCTATTTAGAATTCAATCTTACACATAGGCGGCTTTATCATTTAAAGTCGAATTTTTTAATTTTTAAAATACCATCCAATGCATTTGAGTGATCAGGATTTAGTCCGAAGACAAGCATTAGACCAACTAAGGGAATTAGGCGTTGAACCTTTCCCAGCAGCAGAGTTTGACATCACCTTTAAAACGACCGATTACAGCACAGCTGATTTTCATAAACATTTGGTCATAGAATTGGAGAAATTAAAAAATATTGGAAAAGTTGGAGCTGAAAAACTAGCCATGTTCCTAAAAGGAAATAAATTTAGAACCAATGCATTAATGGATGCAGAAGGAGGTTTGGAAAGTTTTGGACTAAGTGATCCGCTACTATTTGATGATAGCACAGGAAGGGAGGCGGTTGCCTTGGAAGAATATATCAGTTCTTTACGAACCAGTGTGCTAGAAAATTCTGTAGATACAACCAAAGTGAGTATCGCAGGACGATTTATGGGACAAAGAGGACCTTTTGCCAAATTGCAAGATGCCGAAAGCACCATGCAATTATACATGAAAAAGAAAACCATTGGTGAAACGGAAGAAGAAATTGAGCTGACGGACAAGGTGATTAAACTACTTCACATTGGTGATTTTATCGGCGTAAGCGGAGAATTATTTATGACCCAAACAGGTGAAGTAACCATCAAAGTTACCAAGCTTACTTTTTTAGCAAAATCATTGAGAACTTTACCCATCGTAAAAAGAGATAAAGAAGGAAATATATATGATTCTTTTTCTGATCCAGAACAGCGATATCGCCAGCGATATGTAGATTTAGTAGTGAATCCAGAAGTTCGGGAAGCTTTTATCAAGCGGACGAAAATGTACAATTCGATGAGAGAGTATCTGAATGAAAAAGGATACCTGGAAGTAGAAACACCCATTCTTCAACCACTTTATGGAGGTGCTGCTGCTCGACCATTTAAAACGCATCACAATACATTGGATATGACTTTGTACATGCGTATCGCAAATGAGTTGTATCTCAAGCGTTTGATTGTAGGTGGATTTGATGGAGTTTATGAGTTTTCGAAAGATTTTCGAAATGAAGGTATGAGTCGTTTTCACAATCCTGAGTTTACACAAATCGAATTGTACGTCGCCTACAAAGATTATGAATGGATGATGAATACCGTTGAAGAAATGGTAGAAAAAGTGGCAATGGATACCAATGGTACGACCAAAGTTCAAGTCGGTGAAAACCTAATTGATTTTAAACGTCCTTGGAAACGATTTACGATGTATGAAGCGATAGAACATTTTACGGGCATCGATATTTCTGAAATGAATGAAGATGAATTGCGAGCTACGGCTAAAAAATTGCATGTACCTGTTGATGAATCTATGGGCTTAGGAAAATTGATCGACGAGATTTTTGGTGAAAAATGTGAAGCACAATTGATTCAACCAACCTTCATCACGGATTACCCAGTAGAAATGTCTCCATTAGCTAAAAAGCATAGAGATAAAGAAGGATTAGTGGAACGTTTTGAAGCCATTTGTAATGGAAAAGAAATCTGTAATTCCTTCTCAGAATTAAATGATCCAATAGATCAAAGAGAACGATTTGAATCGCAATTAGAATTAGGAAAACGTGGAGATGACGAAGCCATGGTTTTAGATGAAGATTTCCTTCGGGCTTTAGAATTTGGGATGCCTCCAACGGCAGGTTTAGGTATCGGAATGGATCGGTTAGCAATGATTATGACCAACTCTAATTCTATTCAAGATGTCCTTTTCTTCCCACAAATGAAACCTGAAAACAAAGCAGTTGCCGAAGAAGAAGAAAAATAAACTCGTCGAGTTTTTACTTGATTTGAAAGAAGAATTTGAAAAGCCTGTCCATATAGGATGGGCTTTTCCGGTTTTAGAAAGCAAAATATAGTAAGTTTGTATGGTATCCGGTGTTCGTGTGTTCAGGTTTTCTTGATATTCAGGAAGTAAAACATCTGAACACCCCAAGACTTAAACACAGTAACACCAAATAATAAGAACACTAACAAAACATTTCTTAACTAAACCAATGAATGATGAAAAACAGTAAAAGTTGTTTCTTTTGTTTATTAATGATATCCGTTTTATTTACGTCCTGTTTTTTAGATGGTAAATCTGCAGAAGAGAGACGAAAAGAAAAACAGAAAGAAGAGTTGCAAGAAAGTATAGAAGAGCTAGGTGAAAGCTTAGAAAATGTCGGAGAAGATATTTCTAAAAATGTCGGAGATGGAGTAGCGGATGCACTAAAAGGAATGGAAAAAGCTTTGAGCGGATTGAAAAAAGGGGGAGATGGAGAAACTGTAGAGACCATTAATTTTAGAAAATTAAAAGAATTTATGCCTGAAAGCTTTAATGGTATGGAAAGGACCAAACATCAAGGTTCCACCAGCGGGATTGCAGGTTTTAAAGCTTCTGTAGCAAAAGGTCGATATGAGGATGGTAGCAAATCGATTAATATCGAAATTACAGATGCTGGTGGATTAGGTTCGGCACTGATGGGAATGGCGGCTTGGTCAAGCCTAGAAATAGATGAAGAAAACGATGATGGATACAAAAGAACGACTACTTTTGATGGACATAAAGCCTTAGAAGAAAGCAATACTCGACGGGAGAAATGTAGCTTAAATCTAATTGTTGGCAACCGTTTCATCGTAACGGTAAAAGGACGAAAAGTAGGTATCGATCTACTAAAGAAGTTTGTCAAAGAAATAGATCTAGATGACTTAGCAGATTTAAGCTAATTTTTGATGGAGATCAAAAAAGCTAACTAGAAAAACACAAAAAATCAAAGGAATCTAAGAGGCGAAATCCCATATAGTTGTGATCTCCCATCTTAGATTCCTTCTTTTATTTACCCAAAAAACATCCCCCAAGATTTGAATATCCCATCAACAATAGATTAATAACTACAACACCAATTACCACCATCACCTAATGTTCCCAAAAATCCTTCCTATCCTCTCTGCTCTTTTCATCGCGCTATTTGCGCAAATTGACATTCGATTACCGATCAATGAAGATACATTTCCCATCACAGGACAAACCTTTGCCGTTTTATTAGTCGCTGCTGTTTTAGGTAGAAAACAAGGGAGTTTAGCGGTCTTAATTTATTTGATAATGGGGATTATTGGTTTACCTGTTTTTGCGGAAGCAGGCTCAGGATATTTAAGTTTTGTTAAAGGAAGTGGAGGCTATTTGTATGGTTTTTTGATCGCCGCTTTTGCAACGGGTTGGCTATCAGATAAAGGTTGGGGGAGAAGCTTTTTAAATGCTTTAGTATTGATGTTGATCGGTACGATTATTATTCTCTTCTTTGGTCTATTACAGTTAACTTTTTTATATGGATTTGAAAAAGCATTAGAATATGGCCTATATCCATTTATTCTAGGAGCGATCATTAAAATCGTCTTAGGAGCTTTAGCTTTACAAGTCTATCATTCCTACTTGAATACGAGAAACTAAACTTTTCTATAAAAATCAATCTTGTCTGAAAATATTTTTTCCCTATCTTCGCCTTGAATAAGAGAGAGTGGAAATAACTTACTATTCAAATATCGAATCAAAGCTGTTCAGCTTACGTAAAGAGAAAACTATGGACACAACACTTTTTAAAATAAAAGAAAAAGATAAGTTTGGTTTTATAGATGAGACGGGCTCAATCGTTATTGAACCTCAATATATTGAAGCAGAAGAGTTTCACAATGGCTTTTCTCGAGTACGTTTTAATGATAAATTAGTACCCTTAGATTCACTAGGGCGTTTATTGATGAAACACCTCTTTAATCATGTTGGCCGTTTTGAAGAAGATTTGGCAAAAGCAAGACTAGTGACGATGTGGGGCTATATTGATCGAAGAGGCAGCTTAGCGATTGATATTCAATTTGAAGAAGCTGGAGACTTTAGTGAGGGGGTGGCTGCTGTAAAAACGGAAGGTAAATTTGGATATATTGATCAATCAGGTGCCTTTCAAATTCCAACTCAGTTTGAAGCGGCAGGTCCTTTTAAAAGTGGGTTAGCGCCAGTTGCTTTAGATGGATATTCTGGATACATTAATACATCAGGTCGTTTTGAGATTGAACCAATCTATGATTTGTGTCATCCTTTTCAAAGTGAGGTAGCCGTGATCGTCAATGACAATCGTTGGGGATTGATTCATCAAAATGGAGATGTTTTGCTAGAACCACAGTTCGATATCATAGAAGGAGAGGCTTATGGTGAATTTAATGATGGAATGGCCATTGTCATCCAAGATGAAAAATATGGTTTTATTAATCAAAAAGGCGAAAAAGTGATTGAACCGATTTATGATTTTGCGGGCGATTTTGGTGAAGGATTGGCTTTGGTGGAAGTGAATGGTGCCTTTGGTTATATTGATACTGCGGGGCGCTTAGTTATTTTACCCGTTTATGAAGATGCCGGAACCTTTTCTGAAGGCTTGGCGCCAGTAAAAAAAGGAAATGATTGGGGATTTGTCCAAGTTAATGGAAAAATGGTCATCGCCCCTCAGTTCTCAACAGTTTCTGGATTCAAACATGGCTTGGCTTGGGTGGAACAGAACAATCAATGGAAATATATCAATCGGGAAGGAGTCCAAGTTTGGGGAGAGAATTAAAATTTAACCAAATTTATTTGTCCTTGTGATGCCTTTAAAAGGGGATCAAGTTTGCTATGAAAATTGCCCTATAATGCGTTTTGCAATATAGGGCAATTTTTATTTACCAAAAATGGATAGATAGATCTAAAGTCGTGCAATAATGGTTCTATTTCCTTTAACTTTTTGTCCCATTTTTACGTCAATTTTAGCGTCAAGCGGAAGAAATAAATCAACTCTAGAACCAAATTTGATAAAGCCCATATCTGTTCCTTGTTTAACTTCTTCTCCAATTTCTAGGTAGTTGACAATTCGCTTAGCTAGAGCACCAGCAATCTGTCTCATCAAAATTTCTGTTTCTCCATTATCAATGACTACCGTTGTTCTTTCATTTTCATCAGACGATTTGGGATGCCAAGCAACCAAGTATTTTCCAGGATGATATTTAAAGTAATTGACGGTTCCACTGATTGGATTTCGATTAACGTGAACGTTAGTTGGACTCATAAAAATGGAAACCATTAAACGTTTGTTCTTGAAGTATTCCTTTTCATTTGCTTCCTCAATCACCACGATTTTACCATCAGCAGGAGCATAAATGACATTATCTTCAGGAAGTAATAAGTCTCGGCTTGGGTTACGGAAAAATTGTAAAACCAATCCAGCAATAATGGCTGAAATAATCCCAGTAGCCAATAATGCTTCAGGAAATTGCCAAAAAACGATGAAGTTGACGACAGCAAGGATAATTCCGAGCTTGATCAACATGCTATGACCTTCTTTGTGTATTTTCATATGTTATATTGTCCTTTGCAAAGAGTTGCAAATTTACTAAATAAGCAACTACGATAGTGAGTAATTTGTGTTAAACCTGCTTTTTATAAGATATAAGTGCTTGGACAAAATTATGTTGTAATTAAATGGAATTGGATTTTGTGATTAATCAAGGCAAAAAACGTAGGCGATGCCATAGCATCGACGAGGCTTTTTAACGAAGAGTAATCGAAAAAGATTTTTCATTTAATTGTTAATTTAATTTGTCCAAGCACTTAACTTTAGTTTCAAGTGATATATAAAAGTGATGGGATTTTTTATTTAGATTAAACTATAACAATGGTAACCAACTATGGTTTTGTAAAGCTGCTCTAATTTTATCCACTTAAATCATGCCAATTATATTATTCTTTTTTTTAACGTGTCCATAGTAAATAAGTCATCGCAAACGGTAATAAAAAGATGAAAGCATCAAATCTGTCTAAAAAACCACCATGACCAGGCAGTAAAGTTCCTGAATCTTTAATTCCTTTACTTCTTTTCAACATAGATTCTACCAAATCACCTAATGAACCAAAAATAGCAACAATTACTGCTAAAACCATCCATTCTATAATCGTCTGTTCTTCAATGATATAACTTAATAGAATTCCTAGTAATAAAGCTCCAACCACTCCTCCAATGGAACCTTCCCAGGTCTTTTTAGGAGAAATCCTAGGGAAAAGCGGATGTTTTCCAAATTTGGAACCGACAAAGTAGGCTGCTGTATCATTCATCCAAGTCAATAATAGTAGGCCAAAAACAGTATGTCCATAATAATTAGAACCATCTATAGCAAAATAAGCCAGCATGGCAAAGGGTATTCCGATGTAAATCAAGCCTAAACCAATAAACGCGATATTTTGATATGGTGTTTTAGCCGCAGCGTATAATTCATAAAGAAAAACCAAGAAAAACAGAGGCATGGATGCTAAAAATCCTTTGAATAGGAAATCATTCGGGTGGTCTACCCAATTCATTTTTAAGGCAGCTACCAATAGAATTGGAATCAAACCTAAACCAATACCAATAAATTGTCGAAAAAAGTTAACTTCTTGATTTTCAGTAGTTAAACTGATAGTGGTGAATTCTAGAAGAGACAAAGCTGTAATCAATATGAATAGAGTAAGAAAAGGAAAAGGGCCTCCAAATATTCCTCCGATCATGACGATTCCGAAGACGATAGCCGTACCAATACGTGTTTTTAGTCCTTCTTTCATAGAATGTTAGGCAAATCATTCTGCTCGTTGGGCTTTGGAGCAATGTTGTTATTGTTATTTCTCATAAAATTCGCTAAAACGAGCACAAATATAAGAGAAATAATACCAAAAACCCATGGCATTTGATCTGCATTCTCTAAATCGATACTAGAAATTTCCTTGGCATATAAAAATTGTAAAATAATTTGAGCCGCATTATTGACAAAATGAGCAAGGATTGGAATCCATAAATTGTTGGTCCAATAAAATAAATAGCCTAGCAATGCTCCTAATATCATTCTCGGAAGAAAACCTTCAAATTGCATGTGTATGGCACTGAAAATAAAACCGGTTAGCCAAATACCTAGATGAGGATTTTGCATGACTCTGGTTAAGTTTTTTTGAACGATGCCTCGAAAAATGATTTCCTCACCAATAGCGGGAATAACAGCAATGACTAGGATATTGAAAAATAGTTCATAAGGAGCTTCTACTAATAACAAATTTTCAATCAATTCATTGGTAGAATCTTCCATGGTCAAGGCCCATTCAGGTAGAGGGAGTTGTTGATTAATCCAATAAGAGAATTGAACAAAGGGAATCGCCGCCATGATAATTAAAACACCTAATCCTATATTCCGGACCATCGGCATTTTTGTCAAATGCAGAAAGCGAGCCCAGTTTTTTTTATAAAAAAGGAGTGCGAAGAGCAATCCTGGCAAAACAAACATGGTTAAATGGTTGATTAACAGTATACTACGAACAAAATTGCGATTGCTTAAACTATTGTCGATATTGATCACTGTAAAGATCTCTTCAGTATCAATACCTTGCATTTGACCGAAGCCATATATCAATCCTATTCCGATTAAGGCACCTACCAAAACGATCAACAAAAGCATGACTAGTCTAATGAGTTCAGCTCCATTTTCATAACTGTTTTCTACAAAATTATCTTGATTATAAAATCCCATAACGTATATTTTCGGTAAATTTACGGCGATTTATGTAAAAAGAGTACTTTGACGGATTCATTAAAAAACAACTTTCTTTAACCAATCGGGTGAAAAGTTATAAATAGGAATACTTAAGCGACCAAAGGATTCCTATAGCTATCCGAAGAATTTCAGTTTTGAATCTATCGGTACACCTGATTTATCGAAGAACTAAAAATAAGAACTTGGAAAAAACATCAACTAGACTAAGTGTCAACGTAAATAAAGTAGCGCTACTTCGAAATGCAAGAGGTGGGAATCTACCGAATTTAGTACAAGTCGCTAAAGATTGTGAAGCATATGGAGCACATGGCATTACGGTACATCCACGACCTGATGAGCGGCATATTCGTTATAGCGACATTCCATTATTAAAAGAAGTAGTGACCACTGAATTTAATATTGAAGGAAATCCTAATCCTAAATTTTTAGATTTAGTTTTAAAAAACAAACCTCATCAGTGTACTCTAGTTCCCGATTCTCCAGATGTATTGACCTCAGATCGGGGTTGGGATACGATTGAACATGCGGATTTTTTAAAAGACATTTGTGCTCAATTACATGAGGAAGGCATCCGTGTATCTATTTTTGTAGATCCTGAAGAAAAAATGGTAGAAGGAGCAAAAGCAGTTGGGGCGGATCGTATTGAATTGTATACCGGAGATTATGCGCATGATTTTTTAGTAGATCCAGAAAAAGCCGTAGCTCCTCATCGTAAATCCGCCATTTTGGCCAACAAAATAGGAATAGGCATCAATGCCGGACATGACCTTAATTTAGATAATTTAAAATTTTATCGAACAAATGTCCCTGGATTGTTAGAAGTTTCGATCGGACAAGCCTTAATTGCTGATTCCTTATATTTTGGCCTGCATAATACGATTCAAATGTATTTGAAACAGTTGGATACGACTGTATAAACGTCATTTTTTTTGTGGCAGTTGTTTAATCATAGCTATTGGTACTCAAAATCCAGATTTTTAAGGTGTTCCAAAAACTCAATTTTAGGACTCTCAAGAGTGTTTGAGAAAAAATAGTTGAATATAAATTTTCTAGTCTCTCAAATGCAGCTAGGTGAGCCTAAAGTATTCTTCTTCAGTGCATAAGCTAAGTCAGTGATAAGTTTTTCTATTTAATATCTTTCTTTTTATCTAAAAAAAATATTAAAACGAAGAAGCGTTTTGGATTTTCACATCGTTAGGTAGAAAAGGCCATTGGGATAAAGCTTATAGTCTCAATGAAAATTAGTGTTGAAAAATTCCAAAAAATAACCTGATCATGAAATTCTCTTACACTTATCTTATAAACCATTTCACGTAGTTTCCCTCTCGTTTTTTAACAATATTGACCTGTTCTTAGGCAAGACATAAGGTATCAATTGTTAATATTCTAATTTTTATGCTATTATTTTAACATACTACTTGTAGTATGCTGATTTACAGTGTCTTGCAGTGTGATAAGTAGTTGTTTTTTTTATGTAAAAAGAGAAAAACTTTAAGGAAAAGTTAATGAATAGTCAATAAAAAGACTTAATTTTGCCCCTGATCACTCATTATGATTATTTGTGATATAGTGGTTATTTGTAATTATTTTATTTTTTAATTATTAAATCAAAATCGGATTAGTATGAAAAAACTCTCCCTAGTTTTTATGTTGGTTTTGTTTGCAGTTAGCATGACGCTTGCACAACGAGCCGTTACGGGAACAATTTCGGATGATACAGGTGAAGCCCTGATCGGAGCGAATGTTCTTGTTAAAGGAACTACAGTAGGAACAGTTACGGACATTGACGGAAAATATTCCATAAATGTTCCTGAAGGAAGTAATACACTTGTGGTAAGTTACACAGGGTATACGACTAAAGAATTAGAATTAGGCGCGACCAACGTCATGGATATTTCCATGAAAGAAGGTGTACTATTAAATGAGGCGGTAGTTACGGCCTTAGGTATTTCGCGTGAAAAGAAAACATTGGGTTATGCTCAACAAGAAGTAGATGGTGAAGAATTGACTAGAGCTAAAGATGCCAACTTTGTAAACTCTCTTTCTGGAAAGGTTGCAGGTGTGGATATCAAGCGTAGTTCAACTCTTGGTGGTTCTTCTAATGTCATCATTAGAGGATATACTTCTCTTTTGGGTAATAACCAAGCTTTATTTGTTGTAAACGGTGTACCAATTGATAACCGTATTACTAATTCAAGAAACCAACAGTCTGGTAGAGGTGGTTTTGATTATGGTAACTCTGCAATGGATATCAATCCTGAAGACGTTGAAACAGTATCTGTACTTAGAGGTGCTGCTGCGACGGCTCTTTATGGTTCTAGAGCTGCGAACGGTGTAATCTTAATTACAACTAAAAAAGGTAAAAAGAACAAAGGTTTAGGAATTAGCTTCTCTTCTGGTATTACTGCAGGTAGTATCGATAAGTCAACAATGCCTAAATACCAAAAAGAGTATGGTTATGGTTATTCTAACCATAGAGGATGGTATGGTGATGCTGACGGAAAAGCATTCGATAGTTATGATTTTGGATTAGGTGGTGGTGAGCAGCCAGTAACGGTTGTATATGAAGATGCTTCTCATGGTCCAAGATATGACGCTAATTTACAAGTTTATGATTGGAGATCTTTTTTCCCTGAATTAGATTCTTATGGTCAAACTTTTCCTTACGTTGCTGCGGACAATGACCCAACTACATTTTATGAAACAGCTTTAACTTTCAATAATAGTATCGCTTTTGATGGTGGTGGTGATAAGAGCACTTACCGATTAAGCTACACTAACTTTGATCAAGAAGGTATCGTTCCTGGTTCTAAAATCAAGAAAAATACCGTTAGTTTCGGTGGATCTCTTGATATCAACGAAAAATTAACTGCGAGCTCTACTGTTTCTTATGTAAATACAAATGGTAAAGGTCGATATGGAACAGGATATGATAACAGAAATGTTAACCAGTCTTTCAGACAATGGTATTCTCCTCATGTGGATATGGTACAACAAAGAGAAGCTTATGAGCAAACAGGTAAAAATATTACTTGGAATCCATACGCAACTTTAGATCCATCTAGAGCAACAGCGCCTCACTACTTTGATAACTATTACTGGAACGTACACAATAACTTCTCTACAGATACGAGAGATAGAATCTTTGGTAATGTAGCTTTAGATTACAAATTGAATGATTGGTTAACTTTAACTGGTCGTGTAGCTATGGATCGTTACTCTGAATTAAGAGAAGAGAGAATTGCAGATGGATCTGTTGATGTATCTTCATATACTCGATACAATGCGAATGTTTCTGAATATAACTATGATTTATTATTGAAATTCAATAAAACGTTTGCTGACGATGTATTGAGTCTTAACGGACTTGTTGGAACAAACATTAACAGGAGAGATTTTTCAAGAGTTAGACTTACAACAAATGGAGGTTTAGTTGTTCCTGGTGTTTATTCTTTACAAAATAGTGTTAATTCAATAGATTTGAATCCTGATGGACTATTTCCTGCTGAGGCTGCAAGCAAAAGAGGAACCAATGGTTACTTTGCTCAAGCTAGCTTAGGATATGATAATTTTGTATACCTTGATTTAGGTGGTCGTTATGATGTTTCTTCTACGTTACCCGCTGATAACAATGCTTATTTCTACCCATCTGCATCTTTAAGTTTAGTTTTCTCTGAAAAAATTAACTTTGATGCATTAAGCTTTGGTAAATTAAGATTTAACTATGCCGAAGTTGGTAATGATGCTCCAGCACAATCAACTGTTGATGTATTTGATCAAATAACACCATTTGGTGGTTTGGCTTTAGCGTCTGCTGATGCTACAAGAAAGAACAGTGACTTAAAACCAGAAAGAACGACTAGTTGGGAAATTGGAACAGAATTGAAATTTTTCAACAACCGTGTTGGTTTAGATGTTTCTTACTATAGTGCAAAATCTGAAGATCAGATCTTAGCTGTTGAGGTAACTCCTGCTACAGGATCTTTATTCCAGTTTGTAAACGCTGGTCGTATTGATAATAAAGGAGTTGAATTATCTTTAAATGTTACTCCTTTTCAAAGTGCTGACTTTTCTTGGGATGTTAGATTCAACTGGGCTAGAAACAGAAATGAAGTTGTTGAATTATTCCAAGATCAAAAGAATCTTCAAATCTCTACTGCTCAAGGTGGTATTTCTTTCAACGCTACAGTTGGTCAACCTTACGGAACTATCTGGGGTACAAACTACTACTATGATGAAGCTTCTGGAGAACCTATCGTTTATACTCCTGGTGGATCTTTTGGTGAAGGTATCAGACACAGAAGAACTGCAACTCCTGAAGTAATTGGTGATATTAATCCTGATTGGAAAGGTGGTGTTTTTAACAACATTTCTTTCAGAAACTTTAGCTTAGGATTCTTGATTGATATTCAAAAGGGTGGAGATTTCTTCTCTTTGGATAGATACTATGGCGGTGCTACTGGTATCCTAGATATTTCTGCTGGAGTTAACCCTAAAGGTAATCCAGTAAGAGATGCTGTCGCAGATGGTGGTGGATATGAGATTGGTGGTATAACACAGGCAAGTACTCTTGATGATGAAGGAAATAGAGTATGGTCATTTAATGAAGATGGAAGCCCTGTAAGTAGTGGCGAAGCAAATACTACTTATGGTTATGCTCAAGACTTCTTTACATCTGACGGATACTGGGCATCTCCTAACGCAAAATTCGTTTATGATGCATCTTACGTAAAATTAAGAGAATTATCTCTTACTTACAGCCTTCCTAATACTGTTTTCGCTAACTCTATTCTTCAAGGAGCAAGCGTTTCTGTAATCGGAAGAAATTTATGGATTATCCACAAGAATTCTCCTTACACAGATCCTGAAGCAGGATTAAGTGGTGGTACTTACCAGCAAGGTAACCAGTCTGGAGCTTATCCTTCTGTAAGAGAAGTAGGGGTAACGCTAAACGTTAAATTTTAATTGAACGACTTATATTTTACTCAACATAAAATGAATGTAATAAAGCATTTATTTTGTGTTGAGTATTAAACTAAAAATAATAATTAAATATGAAAAATATATTAATGTTATGTGTCGCATTATTTGTTTTTGGGAGTTGTTCAGATAGCTCTGATAAACTAACCGACCTTAATGTCGATACTAAAAATCCTGAGGTTGTACCTGCAAAAAGTTTGATAGGTAATGCAACGGTTGAATTGTTTGACATGATGACGAGTACTAATGTCAACGTTAATAATTTTAGATTATGGGCGCAACATTGGGCACAAGTATCTTACAGTGACGAGTCTAACTACGAATTAGTAGAAAGAAACGTAAATGGAAGAACTTTCAGAACCTTGTATGCGACTGTAGTTCGTGACGTCAAAGAAGCTAGAACTTTTATCAATGATGACGCTAACTTAACAGAAGAACACAAGAAAAATCAATTAGCAATTGTTGATGTAATTGAAGTAATTAGTTACACAACGATGGTTGATATCTTTGGAAATGTTCCTTTCAATGAAGCTTATGATCCTGCAAACGTAACACCAACGTACGATGATGATGCTGAGATCTATGCTGCAATGGTTACTCAATTAGATGCTGCTATCGCTAGCTTAGGTGGAGATGCAGGAGATTCGGGAGATCTTATTTATGGATCAAATGCTGATGCTTGGAAAATGGCTGCGAATTCTTTTAAATTAAGATTAGCTCTTCGGATGGCTGAAGTAGATGATGCTAAAGGTAAGTCTATGGCTGAATCTGCTGCTGCTGGGGCATTTGGATCAAATGCAGACAACTTTACGATTCAGTATGAAGGTTCTACTCCTAACACGAATCCATTGTGGGAAGATTTAGTGGAAAGTGGTCGATCTGATTTTGTTTCTGGTAATACTTTAGTGGATTACATGAACAACTTAAACGATCCAAGAAGATCTGCATTCTTTAAGCCAAATGTTACTGATGAAATGACAGGTGAAGTAATGTATGTTGGAGGTACTGTAGGAGCGGTAAATAGCTTTGTTGCTAGCTCTCAAGTAGGTGCTCTTATGCATGAAGCAACACTTCCTGGAACTATCATGGGATACACCGAGGTTCGTTTTCTTTTAGCTGATGCTGCAGCAAGAGGATACAACGTTGGTGGAACTGCTGAAGAACATTACAATGCTGCCATTACTAACTCTATCTTAGAGTGGGGTGGAACACAGGAAATGGCTGATGCTTACTTAGCTCAACCTGATGTAGCTTATTCTACTGCTCCAGGTAACTGGAGAGAAAAAATTGCTTTACAAAAATGGATTGCACTATACAACCAAGGTTTTGAAGCATGGACTACTTTCAGAATCTACGATGCGCCAACTATGAACTTAGCAGCGACTGTAGAAACTGTACCACCAAATAGATTTACTTACCCAACTACAGAGTACTCAGTT
>CAZDTI010000157.1:0-17833 GCA_964508085.1 uncultured Saprospiraceae bacterium
TAGTCGTGGTAACTTCAACCGTATAATCGCAGGAGGAGTCTCCTTATTTGGAAGGGCCATTATAATAGAAAAGCGATTACATTTTCTCAAAGAATAATTGAAAATGGATCCAATAACCTTCATAGATTATACGGGAACCCTAGTCTTCGCTATCAGCGGAGTCTTAGTTGGTGTTGAACGAAAATTCGACCTATTCGGTGTTTTTATTCTAGGCTTTGTAACAGCCTTAGGAGGAGGTACTTTGAGAGATGTTTTGATTGGAAGTACACCAGTTGGCTGGATGCAAAACGAGATATACATTTATATTGTTATGTCTGCGCTACCCATTTGCTATGTCGCGAAAAATGTTATTCTGAAGATGAAAAAAGGCATTTTTTTATTTGACACCATCGGAATTGGATTGTTTACGATACTTGGCCTTAAGAAGACTTTAGCCTTGGGACTTTCGCCATTGATCGCAGTGATGATGGGCGTTGTGTCTGCGGTTTTTGGTGGAGTGATTCGAGATGTTCTGGCCAATCGAACACCATTGATTTTTAGTAAAGAAATCTATGCGCTGGCTTGCTTGTCTGGAGCTGTATTGTTTTTGATTGCTGATCAATTTTGTGTGGAGCCAGTAGCTATGGTGAGTTCTATTTTGATGGTTATTGTAATTCGAATTTTAGCGATCAAACGTAATTGGGGACTCCCCTTTAATCCGTAGTTGCGATCTTTTCCTTCCATATGTTTACAAAGAAATAAATGGGTATGGTTATGATATGACCAATTAAAAATAAGCAGGCCCACAGGGCTTTAGTGTCGGTTTTTAGTTTTTCTGTCTTGAATAATATGGTAAAATAACCAAGCACCAAAAGAGGTGTGAGCTTCCAATATACGAATTCAAATGACTGGTTAATATTCCGAGGAACACGGAAGTCGGTACTTAATTCATCTATGAGAATTACAACTATAACCGCGAATGGAATCAGGCTTAGGATGCCAAGGAGGGCTTTTAAAATAGTTTTCATATCTAAAGATAAAAAAAGCGCAGCAAATAAATGCTACGCTTTTCTATTTCAGTTTATGGGACAACACTTTCGAACTTAAAACACTTATTTATTTACTTTACAGTGATAGAATACTTAGGTGTTGGATTGAGCGGGCAAGAATAAATGTAATCTCCTGTTCCCAACTCAACAACTCCTGTATATTGAACATCTCCCTTCTTAATTAATGCAGAAGTAAAAGATTCTTTGATACCTGTCTTCATAACATCACCGTCTTTGTCAGCTGCCTTCTGGATTACGAATCCTAATTCCTTATCTACATTCTCATTTACAATTCGGAACTGGTATTTTCCAGGCTTTAGATTTAGGCTCTGGGTGTCAAATTCTCCTGGAGTCTGTGTCAACTCAATGATGGTTACCTCACCTCCTTTCTGTACCTTTTCCGCAACCGTGATATTGTATTTTGGTGTTGGATTAAGTGGGCAAGAGTACACATAATCTCCTGCTGTTAGATCAACAATTCCGGTATATTGAGCATCGCCTTTCTTGATTAATGAGCTTGCAAAAGCCTCTTTGATTCCGGTTTTCATAACATCACCGTCTTTATCTGTTTCTTTTTGAATTACGAATCCTACTTCTTTTTCTACACTTTCGTTTACAATTCGGAATTGGTATTTACCTGGCTCTAGGTTTAAGTTTTTGGTATTGAACTCACCTGGAGTTTGGGTTAGCTCGATGATGGTTACATCAGCGTTTACATGATCATGGTGAGCTATGTCCATTTTGTCTTTATGGTCGTGCTTTGCCATGTCTTGTGCAAATATATTGTTAGGGAAAGAGACCATAGTGATAGCGAATACGACTACTGCGATTAAATTTTTCATTTTTCTAAAGTTTAATAATTTTTGATTTAATAGTTGTTACTGTTAACTTACAATGCAAAGATGCAGTAGAAAGTGAGGTCTTTTATTTACAATAATTCCTGAGGAGTTGTCAATTTTTCCCGAGCGTAGATAATTAGTTGTTTTGAAGTCGTTGAAAAGACATAAATGGAGCCTTTTTGTGGAGAGAGGCTGGATTAACTCTGGAAGGTAAGTGGCTATCATTCTTTGTGTTTTAAAAACAAATTGCATGCTGCTTATTCCTAGTTTTAATGCAGATATAGCTTGCCGAACTAAACCATAAATAGAAAAGTAAATTTGGGTTAGTTCAAGAAGCAACAACACAATAGGTGTGAGACCTTTATGAAAAGATGTGATAGGAAATTACAAAAGGAAAGAAAAATGCAAGAGGACTAAATACCCCCCACCAATAAATTCAGATCGACCGCCTTCTTTTAGGCGGCCAATCCAAAGAACAAGTGCTTTATATTTTTTGCATGGGTGTTTGGATATAGTAATTTTTTAATGCAAAGTGAGGTTGAAACCTTTCATTCGCTTGGGTTAGTCGAACGGAAAGCTTCTTACCTCGAGGTGGTGTTCTAATACCTTACTAGTTTACCTTGTCCGATTCTCCATCCCTGCTGATTGGTAACTTCATAAAGATAAACTCCAGAAGAAAGGTCTTCTGTTTCCAAGGTTGTTTGTTTTTTATCAATTGAAATTTCTTTAATCAGACGTCCGGTGAGATCATAGAGGCTTACTGTTCCATTTGGTAGATATGTTGCATTAGTCCATTCGAAGACTGTAAAATTCTCAAATGGATTAGGATATACTTTTAGCAAATTTTGGTTGTTGATCGTAGTAGTCTCTGTGTAATTCCAGTTGATGGTATCGATACAATAAGATTCTTCGACCATATGAAAAACCATATCTGTTATTTCGGAAAGCGTCGTATCAAATTGAATAGAAGCTTCATTTTCGATCAAACTTCCAAAGGGGGGATTTTCTAATTGCCCAATTTTAAAACTTACAAAACCTCTAGAAGCAATAAGATTGGTCGTACTATCTGGCAAATTTATGTTAGAGAAAGTAAATTGTGCCGTCCCCATATCTGTAACCTCAAAATCATAATCATGACTGGAGGATCCCGGTTGAATACTGCTGATGTCCAAAAATGGAGAAAGATTGTCTCTAATAATCACTTGGTTTACTGTTTGAGTTCCAGTGTTCTGGAAATGTAATGTATATTCTATTGGTACATCTTGTTGCAAACAATGTTCTTCCGTAACTCCAATTGGGTCTGCCGTTTTTTCATTTAGGTAGGCGGTTTCTAATACATCCATACACTCAATATCAATAAAAGCATCTACATCATCTTGGGGGTATTGGCGGTAAAATCCAAGGCTGTAAATGTCATTACCATCTGGATCACAACCTTCCACTGTATAGCTTGGGCGGCTGAATCCGGGATGATTAATTACCTGGCCTAGTTCCATACGGAATGTAGATCCAGAAGCAGGGACGGCAATAGTAATAGAATCACCAGAACCAAGATTATCAATAGGCCCATTACGCATTACGAGATCATCCTCTATAATGATGTAACTAGAAATAGAAGTCATGCCAAGCCCGTCGTTTGTGATAGTATATCGTACACTGTCGCCATCACAAAATCCTAAAACTTGTAGAGAAGATTCATCCCAGGAAGGATTTGATGGAAGGCAGAAGGTATCAGGGCGGATGGTCGCTGTTATACAAGCAGTTTGATTCGTAACAAAAAAATTACAAAAAGGATCGTAGACAACAGTGATTTCAAATGTACCACAATCATTCAATGCTAAATCCTCTAGTCCAAAGGTGTAAACATCTCCAGCAAGAGTAGGAGGTGTTGTACTACTTCCAACATAGCTATAACCCTCACCAAAGACCATGTCTACAGCTACTTCTGTCGCTTCTTGTGTACCTATATTACAATAATTAACTTCAAAAACAGTAGGTAAACAGGGCAAGAGACTTCCTGCAGCTATATCAACGGTAAGTTTTGGACAATTGAGCAATGGACTCAAACCTAAGTTTTGTTCTATTTGTTGATTGTCGGCCAGCGTGACTGTACTACCATTGTTGCAAATATTCCAAAAGTTTTCATCAAAATTTATAAGGGAAACAGTATAGGTGCCAGCAGGAAGAGAAAGCGAATAAATTCCAGCTTCATTAGTCGTACTGTAAAAAATATTTCCACCGCCTTCTATTCGTAGAATGGCATCATTAAGTGGAAGTTCATTCTCGTTTTCACAGTTGCCGTTCTCATCTATATAAATGTTGCCGGTTAAAATTGGATCAACGATTGAGCAAGCAGCTTCAATCGCATCAACATCGAAACAAGCATCCCCCATCACAGCATTATCCATCACAAAATGACCGCCATTGTTTGCTAGGAAGCTGCAAATATTGGCTTGCGAACAAGTGACCAATAGATCATTGCTGAACAAATTCAGTGAATCAATGGAATTGGGGTCAATATTATGCAGACCTTCTAGTGATGTCAATAAATCTTGGAATCTCACAGCGAGTAAGCCATCATTCAAAGTGGTTAAATTAGAAAGTGCCTCTAAGCTGATCAGCGCGTCATTCTGTTGTAAATACAAACGGCCAGATATAGAAGTTATATTTTCTAAACCCGCTAAACTGACGAAACCTGTATTCAGTATTTCGAGGTTTCCACCAATCGTACTCAGGCTCACAAAGTCTGTTAAGTCAGTAATATCTAAGGCTATGTTTCTAATTTTGAAATTATTACCAACAGAAGATAAATTGGAGAAACCATTGAAATCGGCAATGGAAGGAAGGTTGACTAAGTTGAATTCTCCTTGGAGTTCAGTAATACCTTCCATGCCGTCGAAGTTCTCTAAAAGAGGGTTATCAGAAATTTCGAGATCTTCGATAACGGCATCAAGGTCATTTAAATGGACAAGCGTAATCAGGTTTTGATTATTACTAATGACTAAACTAGAGACCGAGCTCAGGTTGTTTAATCCATTTAAATCCGTCAATTGATTGTTGTTGTCAATGATCAGTGACCCATCTGGAACTAGGATGAGGTTTTGCAGATCTGTAAGACTGGTCAAAGAAGAAGAACCACTAATAGTCAGACCTTTATCAAAACCTAAAACCTGTGAGATGCCATTTAGGTTGGAAAGTAGTATGTTGTCAATTAATTCTAGTCGTTCGAAAATGGTTACGTTCTCTAATCCGTTCAGTGCTATTAAATTAGGGTTGCCCACCAATTGTAATTCTCCAATAGAAATGAGGTTATCCATCCCCGAGAGTGTACTGAGCTGCGGGTTTTGACTAAGTCTAAAGGTAAAGTTCTGTTCAATGATACCTCCAACATCAAAACCAGTCATGTCAGTTAAGGCTGCGTAATTTTCAACAACAACTGTATCAAAAGGGCCATTCATAAATTCTCCCAATCCGGAAAGGTCATTTAGAAATGCATTATTTTTAAAAGTGACTTTATTATCACTCGGTCCATCTCCACTTAAAAAGGGAAGATCTACAGTAGCAAAACTTGTGAATGTATTATTGTCAAAGATTAATTCCGTCTCTATACTTTCAATCTGGTCTAGTCCATTTAAGTTGGTTAGGTCAGTAGCCGTAATGATGAGTGTTCCTTCAATGTTGGTGCAGGTGGGATAATTGCTCGGAAAGTCGTCAACTTCTTGTTGGCTACTCAGAATTAGAACATCTGGTATACAATCCTGTGCAATGCCATTCATCAGAAAAGCAAAGCAAAAAAAGAATTGTATACAGATTTTATTCATGATCAAGGGATATAGTTTGCTTATGGTCTGTTTTTATTTGCGATAGTGAGAAGTTAAAGTTAGAGATCAAAGCTAATAATTGAAAAAAGTTTGCATCGGGATCTCCGTTATTTTCACAACCAAGATCCCAATACAACAAATAACCTAACTTAAAATTTTCTTCCGTCACAAATATGAGGAGCTTTTTAGGCTAAGAAAAAAACAAAAAAAGGCCATTGTTGTAGTTTCGTTTTAGAATATTGCCTATATTTAGGGTGTGTTAAATTGATCTTGTTGAACATTCGTTTATTCTAGCTATGATAAAAAGCCGAGTTTATTCTTTATTTGAGAGCTTTTCTGCTAAAGAGCGACGAGCTTTTAAGAAATTTGTACGCTCTCCGTTCCATAATGCAAGAGAAGATGCTCGTCTTTTGTATGAGTATTTGCTGGAAAATCATCGGAAGCTTCCTCTTCTTGATAGAAAGCTAGCATATTCCTACATATGTACCGAGCAGCAATTTAATGATGCAAAATTCAGACAAGTGATGACTCACCTCTGTCGTCTAATGGAGAAATACCTTGCAGTAAGCCATCTTATGCGTGATGATGTCAAGATGAAATTGCTGACAGCACGGGCTCTTAAAGATAAGAAAATGAGGGAGGCCGCCGTTCAAAATTTAGAGAAAGCGGAAGCATTGGTAAATAATAATACGTTAAGAAATAGAGCGTATTTTGAAGCACATTATCAAATTTTATCAGAAAAGCATTTAATATCAGGAGGTAAAGAGCGGAATAAGCAATTAGATATGGCCCCTTTGAACGAAGCTCTTGAGATAAGTTTTATAATTGAAAAGCTGATGAGAAGCTGTTACATGCTTTCGCATCAAAATGTCATGAAAGTAGAGCACGCCCACGGATTGACAAATACCTTGATCCTTTATATCGAAAAAGAAAACCTTTTGAGAATTCCGGCAGTGAGGCTATACTATTCTGTCTATCATGTTCTTCTCCCTGATTCGGAAGAACAATGGTTTTACAGCCTGAAAGAACAGTTGATTCAATATGGTTCTCTTTTTAAGAAGGAAGAACTTAGTTTTCTCTTTCGGGTTCCGATTAACTATGCAGTTAAGAAAGGAAATGATGGACAAGTTAATTTTGTCGAAGAGCTTTTTTCTCTTTATCAATTTGGACTTGAGCATAACCTCTTTCTTCAAAATAAAGAAATTTCTCGTTTTGCTTATAAGAATATCATCGCGTCTAGTTTGGTTTTGGAAGAGTTTGAATGGGCAGAGCGTTTTATGCATGAATACAAAAAGTTTCTTGCCCCTGCTTATCGGGAAAGCCATTATAGTTATAATTTCGCCAAGCTACACTATTCCCGAAAAGACTATGAAGCGGCAATGCAGTTACTCACTAAAGTAGAATACGACGACCTATTTTTAAATATCAGTTCTAAGATACTCCTTTTGAAAATCTACTTCGAAACGAAAGAGTGGGATGCGCTGGATTCTCTTCTCTCTAGCTTTAAAACATTTCTTTATCGCAAGAAAGTTATTGGCTACCATAAGGATATTTATCACAATATCACAGATTTAACTCGTAAACTAAGAACTCTGGGGCCACACAACAAAAAGGAAATTAAAGACTTCCGAAAATTAGTGGAAAAAACCCAGCCAAATACCGAAAGGAAATGGATGTTGGAGCGCTTAGATGAATTAGATTTAGCCGTGAAAAACAATAAGGTTTGAGAATAAGAGACTTAACTTCAATACCCCAAAACTTCCCCAATCACAATTCCAACCTTCTCTGCTGAAGGCAAAAATGCCGCCTCCAAATCACTATTCAAAGGAATCGCAGGTGTATTTACAGAACCCAGCGTCCGTACCGGAGCATCCAAATCCTCAAAACACTCCTCCTGTATCAAGCCACTCAAGCTTCTTGCAAAACTATTGTTAACAGATTCTTCTGTGAGTACTAAACAACGATGATGGTTTCGAACTGCTTCCAGAATTCCAGCTTCATCATATGGTGCAATCGTTCTCAAATCAAGGACAGTCACTCGACCTTCAAAGTTTTTAGCAGCGTTATAAGCCCAATGAACACCCATTCCATAGGTAACAATCACCATGGCGGTTCCATTATCCAAATGTTCCTGAGAAGCCGTCAAGACTTTGTTAGATTTTCCGAAAGGAATCATATAGTCTTTATCAGGTTCTATGGTTTTGGCCATGTTAGTTCCCGGAACTTTAGACCAATACAATCCCTTATGTTCAAAAATGACTACTGGATTTGGATCGTGATATGCGGCCTTCATCAAGCCTTTCATATCGGCACCATTACTAGGGTAAGCAATTTTCACACCTCTGATATTGGCTACAATTGATTCTACAGAAGAAGAATGGTACGGACCACCACTACCATAAGCACCAATCGGAACGCGCAAAATCATACTCACCGGCCATTTTCCATTAGACAAGTAATTGGAGCGACTTACTTCCGTGAAAAGCTGGTTCAGTCCTGGCCATATGTAATCTGCAAATTGAACTTCCACAATTGGTTTCAAGCCAACAGCAGACATTCCCACCGTAGAACCTACAATGAAAGCCTCTTGTATTGGCGTATTGAAAACACGATCTCTCCCGAATTTCTGAGCCAAAGTAGCGGCCTCTCTGAATACTCCTCCAAGTCGATGTCCAACATCTTGACCGTAAAGTAAACATTCCGGATGGTCATGCATTAATTCCTCAACGGCGTGCAAGGCACAATCTACCATTACCACCTCTTCTCCTTTTACAGGACGTCGTTCTCCTTTTTCTTCGATTAGATCAGTTGGCGCAAACATATGATCCATTAATGAGCTTGGAGGTGGATCTTCTGCTGCAAGTGCCCGTTCATAATCTTCCAACACTTTCTTCTCAGCCGCTTTTTCAATAGCTGTAATCTCTTTGTTGGTGAAATCATTGTCCAACAGCTGTTGTTTCAAAACAGGGTAGGGGTCTCTAGTTCTAGCTTCCTCCAAATCATCTCGATACCATTCCATCCGAACCCCGGAGGTATGGTGATTCAATAAAGGCACTTTTGCGTGAACCAAGAAAGGTCTTCGCTCCTTACGCATGGTTGTAATTACCTTGTTCAGTACTTTGTAAGATTCCATGAAATTACTACCATCAACAGAAACTGCTTCAATACCATGAAAACCTTTGATATAGCCCATGGCGTCTTGAGAACGAATTTCATCCGCAGAAGCAGAAATGTCCCATTCGTTATCTTGAATTAAATAGAGTATCGGAAGTTGACGCAATGCAGCCATTTGAAAAGCTTCTGCTACCTCACCTTCCGTGATAGAAGCGTCGCCAAGAGAACATAGTGTGATGGGGGCAACTTTTTCTTTTATACCCATTTGCTCTTCCTTATATTGCATACCCATGGCCGATCCAGTTGCTGGTATGGCCTGCATACCCGTCGCAGAAGATTGATGTGGAATCTTGGGCTTGTCTTCATCCCGCAAACTAGGATGAGAATAGTAAGAACGGCCACCTGAAAAAGGGTCATCCTTTTTTGCCAATAACTGCAGCATTAAGTCGTATGGTTGCATTCCGATGGACAACAACATCGCATCATCTCTATAATAGGGGTACATGAAATCTTGAGGAAGCATCTGCATTCCAGCGGCAATTTGTATAGCCTCATGACCTCTGGAAGTAGCATGGACATACTTAGAAACTACTTTGAAGTTGTCTTCGTATAACTCTGTCAGCCGTTTGGCGGTATATAATTTGGAATAAGCGGTATGTAGGGTTTCTTTTTTGATTTTCTTTTTGGCAGTTAGCATATAATTGGACGTGGTATTAAAATGGTATTGTACTCTAGCTGCTAAATTACGAAAAAGAGGGGAGATGGGGGTAATGGGAATGTAAATTGTGAAGGGAAATCGTAATAGCTCATCTTGAGAATGTCGAAAGGACTCGACGAACGTCTTACGTAGAGTTGACGTGATAAATTCAACTCGATAAATAAGTAGGGGCAGCAGGAGAACTGAGTGTTTTGAGGTGAAATTTGCCGTTGAAAAGCTTCGTATTATCCTTCTTTTTGCCTGATCAATTCATCAATGTGCTCAATCAAATCTGTCAGGGCCCAAGCATCTTTTAGCAAAAAATCACCAATACTATCTCTACGCAACGAGGATAAAAATCCACCTGATCCCAAGGCTTTTCCATAATCATAAGCCAACGATCGGATATAAGTTCCTTTTGAACAATCTACCTGAAAGTCAACCTCAGGGATTTCGACTCTTGTTAAATCAAAATTCATGATTTCTACCGGCCGTGGTTTTACTTCTACAACAATACCTTTACGGGCCTTTTTATATAATGGTTCACCATCCACTTTAATAGCTGAATATATTGGCGGCAATTGCTCTAAATGTCCAATAAACGCCTGTCTTTTTTCTTCCAGCAAATCTGTTGTTATATGTTCCGTAGGAAAGGTCGCATCAACTTCTGTTTCTGCATCATAAGATGGAGTAGTGGCCCCCAATGTAATGGTGCCAGAGTAGGTCTTGCCAAGCCCTTGAAAGTTAGCTAGTTTTTTTGTGAATTTTCCAGTGCAGATGATGAGTAGACCAGTGGCTCTTGGATCAAGGGTACCTGCATGACCAACTTTAAATCTCTTGATACCCGTTAATTTCTTTAAGTGATATCTGATTTTATTAACAACATCAAAAGAAGTCCAGTCCAGTGGTTTGTCGACTAGGAGAGTGCTCCCTGCAATAAAATCGTATGGAGGAGTGGAAGGGTTTTGTGGCATAGTTTAGAAGTAGATAAAAATAGTTAAAATTAATGCATCATAGAATACCCAATAGCTCCAACGCCAACCACAAAACAGTACATTGCAAAGTAACTTAACTTACTATTCTTAACCAATTGAATCATCCAAGTACAAGCAACTAAACCTGTAATAAATGCCGCAATAAACCCTGCAGTCATCGGAACAATAATTTCCGAAGTAAATACGATCTCACCAAACATCAGGTCCTTCGCCATTTTACCAATGATCAAAGGAACGACCATAAGAAAAGAGAACCGGGCAGCCCGCTCTCGATCTACGCCTAACAGCACAGAGGTAGAAATCGTAGCTCCAGAACGAGAAATCCCCGGAAGAATAGCAATAGCCTGAGAAATGCCAATTAAAAAAGCATCCTTAGAGCTAACATCTTTAGTCGTATTTTTTGCTTTATCCGCTAAAAACAATAAACCACCAGTTATCAATAACATTAGACCTACAAGTAGTAACTGACTATTGAATAGTTGTTCTATCTGATGCTCAAAAGCTAAACCAACAAAAACGGCCGGTAATACAGATAACATTATTTTGACAGAGAAAGGCATTTCAGATTTTCGATTCCATTTGTAATTGGAAAAGTCGTTTGCCATTTCAGCAATATCCTTTCTGAAAATTACAATTGTGCTAAGTGCGGTGGCGCCATGTAGCATAACAGTCATAAGCATGCTCTGTTCTGCAACATTAGTATCCTCCATGAAGAATTTAGCTAGTTCTAAATGCCCGCTGCTACTGACAGGTAAAAATTCAGTTAGACCCTGGATAATACCAAGAACTATGGCTTTAATGGTTTCTGACATGTGTGTTTGTACGGTTTTTGGACTTAGATGTTCTTGGAATTCCGAATAAAATCAGCAAGTTAAATTTGCAGAGGACCTTAATCTAATACAACTGGCTTTTTCAAGAAAATAGCATATACTTGCATAGCTAATCCTGCTAAAATTACAATAGGAGCCAGAAGGGTTCTTCGAGTACCATAGATTACATCTGGATTCCATTCGTTAGGATCTGTCATTCCGCCTCCAGACATTAGCAACATTCCAAGAAGGATCAAGCCGAAGCCAATACCCATAAACATATAGTTTTTCTTTCCAAATATCATTTCAGTGGGAGTAGTCACTGAAGAGGCTCTCGAACGCGATGCGGTAGGAGATACTTTTGATTTGCCAGTCTTGTTGTTTTTCTTCTTAGTAGTAACGATTTTTTTCTTTGACATAAAATGTATTATTAAAAATGAAAATCCTGTCTGGCGGTTCGACAGAGAATAAAGTGAAAATTACTAGACCGCAAGCTGAGCGTACATTAGCGAATATCAATTACAAACGGCTACGAAACTGGGAAAATAAGCTTCTGGTAACCGTTAGGTTTAAATTTTTCTATTAAAGTGTAAGTAAACTGCTTCAAGTTTTTTATAGTTCTATCAAGAAGATAATCCATAAAATTAGGACTTAAATCCTAATATAAATCGTCCACCCTCATTTTCAAATATTTATTCACAACATATAAAGTACTTAGGAAAGTAATCAACATACCGAGTATGGTGAGTCCTCCTAAAATAACGGCTAAATTAAGGTTTATATTGGTTCCTTGAGGGCTAGGTAAATCAATATTTATGAAAAAAGTGACAGCTAATAATCCAATAATTGCAAGAAGAGAACTCCAAAATCCATTTTGAATACTTTTCCATAAATAAGGCCTGCTGATGAATCGCCAGGAGGCCCCAACTAGTTGCATGTTTTTTATCAAAAAACGATTGGCATAAAGCGCTAGTCTAATGGTGTTATGGATTAAAGTAATAGCAACTAATAGAAACAATAGTCCTAGACTAAACATTACAATTCCGACTTTTCGGATATTTCGTTCTATAGCTAAAATAGCAGCTTCCTGAAAATATACGTTATATACTGACTTATGTGTCATCAATTTCTCCTTAACAATCGCTAAGGTCTCCGATTTCATGAATTCTGCTGAAATATTGAAATGCAAAACATCCCGAAAGGGGTTTTGAAAGCCAAATTTACTGAAATCACCTAACTCTGACTTCATCTCCTCAGCGGCTTCTTCTTTGGTCGTATACACGATAGAACCTGGTTTGATAAAGGATTGAGCCCTCAAAAATACGTTTAGGTTCTCCGTTTCATCTGGGGTTGATTCCTCCTTTATCTCTACCATGATATTGATGTTCTCTTTAGAGAATTGTATCATTTGATTGGCATAAAAAGCCATTAGAGCAAAGAGCCCAAATAGAAATAAAACCAATGCAACACATACAATGGCATAAAAGTAATTGGGTCTTGATTTACCAGCAGTACTCAGCTTAAAAGTATTCGTTATAAAAAAAGACGAAAGTACGGATTTATAGGAGAATGTAGGCGTATTAGGCTGTTTTTCCTATTATCGAGTGGGATCGTTTCAATTAAAATCGTGGCATATTAAGGGAGGGTAATATAGCAGAAAGCGAAAAAACTAGATGCGAACATAATATTTGTGGAATAAAATCTATTTTAGAGGTAATTATTGATGGCGATGATGGATTGAATGGTGTTGTTGTATTGTTAAGCTTGGTCTTTTATCAAAGAATTATAAATTAGGATCATTTAATGAGAAAATACTTTCTTTTTGCTCTTCTACTATTTCAAACAGGGCTGACCTTTGGGCAGATTATTTTGGACAATGCTTCCTTTGAGGACGACTCTGATGACGCTACAATGCCTACAAGTTGGCAGCCCTGCGAAAAGGGAACCACCCCTGACATTCTACCTGGTCCATGGAACGTACGTATAGAGGCTAGTGAAGGAAATACTTATCTAGGTTTGATTACAAGAGAAGATGGAACCTGGGAAAGTGTAGGCCAGCGTACTAGTGCTACTATTATTGGTGGAGAGTGCTATACCTTCAGCTTGATGTTGGCTAACTCGAAAAAGTATGCGGGTTATAATAAAGCTATAAAATTGCGCATATGGGGCGGTCAAACAGCCTGCGGAAAAGATGTACTATTGGGAGAATCCAGTTATATCAACCATACAGAATGGAAGCGATACGATTTTAAATTCTTACCAGATGTTGATATCAATTACATTATCTTTGAAGCACAGCACATGGATGGCATTTATTTTCACTACAATGGAAACATTCTGATTGATGATTGTTCCACTATTGATCCATGTGATAGAGCTTAGTATTTCTGTTTTAAAAGAAATTTTTATGACATTTTATTTTTCTATTAAAAACTAAGACTCTTCTTTTTCTATTTCCTTTTCTAGACGTTTTCCCTCTTTCTCTAAGGCCTTTGCTTCTTCATTCAATTGATTAATTGCTTTTTTGGTCTCTTCCTGGGACGGGCCATCATCAGATTTCATAGAATCTTTGAGGTCATCACTTTTTTTAGTCCATTCGTCTTTCTTTGTTTGCCAATCCTGAACCTGATCCAACAATTTGCTTCCTTCTTTTACTTTTTCTTTGGTTTTATTTAGAGCGTTACCTACTTTATCTAAAGCATCATCGTACTTTCCAGATTTGAATTTTCCAATTTCTTCCTTTAAAAGACCTACTCCTGCTTTTCCAACATCTGCAGCTTTATTTAGGATTTCTTTTGACTGAGCCTTTTCCTCAGGTGATCCAAGAAAGTAATTATAACCCAAAATTCCGACAACTAGAAGAAGGCCTACTTTTAATATGCTTTTAATCATGATTAAAATTTTAAACTTGAAAATGATATTGAGCGGAAAGATAGGGAATATTTCTCGGCAAAGGGAAATATAATAATCTAAACCAACAGCTTATCGACTGGGAGGCTATTTTTTAAGGCTATAATAGAGAAAGGAGGATTTCTTTTTGGTTAGTTCCAGCCAGGTTTTCTGGATAAGATCAATGTCATAACTTTTGGAAGAAAGGGGATGACGGTGACCATTTGTCTCTTCAATAATGAGATAATATTCATCTAATTCTTCGTCAGGGTCCTCTGAATTTACTTTTTCTGGATAGATAGAGACGGATTTAATTTCTGATATTTTGCACTCGCCAAAAGGAGTCCTGATATGTTCGGAAGAGATTTCTACTGTTTCAAATTCATAACTGGTTTTTTTACTGTAAATAAATGCAGCAGCAGCCAGTAGAGTAGCCAAAGCCACTAAACCAATAATAGGATTACTGGAAATTTCAGAAGGTGTAACTTTACGTTTACTGTTGAATTGAAAGATAAGCACAGCTATGCCTAGTAAAGTTATCAAACCAAATCCCACTGAAACCCAATCCGACCCTTGCCCAAGAGGCGTAAAGGTAACCGTTTCTAAATTCATTTATAGTCCCTATGCAGAGCCAAGGCAAACCAATCCAAGGCTCCAAGTTATAAAAAAACTTGGGGTTAGTTTATTATAAAATAAGATCAAGGTGAATAGGGGTCTTTTAACAGAAGTTCGCTGATCTTATAGTTGGTATTAAATAGTATTAGCACCGCAAAGAAATAAAATTTGCGTCAAAAATTTAACTTTTTAAAAGTTTATTTTATTATTCATTCGTTATCAAAAAAGTGTATAGAAATGGAGAGCCTCCAATTCTATACACTTTTTTTCTGAGGCTTACATCTTAGTTTAAGCGATTTAATATCAATAGATTATAGATTATTGTTACAATGTTTTGTTATTCATAACCCAATCATTTTCAATTATCTCTTAATTTTGACGCTTTATCCTGAATTCGGTTCTTCGGTTTAACCTATGATCCTCTTCTGTACATGGCAGTTTTGTGCCACATTTATTTATTAATGAGGTTTCTCCCATGCCTCTTGCAGTCAGCCTAAGAGGTGATATCCCCTGCGCAATTATTTTATTCATAACGGATTCTGCTCGTTTTTGAGAAAGGTTCAAATTATACTCTTGTGAACCTCGATTATCAGTATGGGACATAATGGTTAAATGGAAACCAGAATTCTTATTCATTTCCCACACAATATTCTCGATCAGTACTTCCTCTTCTGATATGATATCGTATTGATCAAAATTATGATAAATGGGACTAAAAGCTATTACGGTATTCTCGACTGGAATCTCAACGGCCTCTAAGGAAGTTGGAGCTTCAACTAATAAACTTGTAGGAATAGACCGAGACGTAAATATTTCTTCTGTGGACTCTTCGAAGGGAGTCATAATTGGTTCTGGGTTTGACGCAGCAATTAATCGTTCTTCTACTCCCAATAAAGCAACTGCTCCAACAACCGTTTCTTCTTGTTTGCTTTCTTCTGTAATCATTAAAGACACTGGACTTAGGGGGGCTGATTCGTCTGTAACTGCAATATCTGCTGGAACTTCAGAAGGGATAACTAAAGCAAAGGTTTCATTCACAGTTAATTGATCTGCTGATACAATCTGCTGAAATGTTTTTGCTCCCTTTTGTTTAGCTATAATAAGATAACTTTCATTCAAAGAAACAGGATAAGAAGTAAACGGTTCCGGATTCTCTAATGGCTCAATGACAGTTCCTAACAAGGTAAGCACATGTTCATCCAATTGATTGACAATGGTAATTGGTTCATCTAGAAAACCAGTCTGTAAAAGATCCGGATTAATTTGTATTAAAGTAATCTCTGTTTCATTCAAAGCTAGACCTGTATTCTCATCAAGTATAGAAAATTGAGTCGTCATTTCTGGCTCAAATTCAACTGGAAGCTTAATAGGAGATGTGATTTTCCATCCGTATATATCATCTAGCCCCAAACCTCCAGGTCGATTAGATGTCAGAAAACCATTTGATAAACTTTGGTCAGTAATAAAAGAGAAATCATCCCAACGACTATTAAAAGGTTCTGGAAAACGAATAAGGTTGTCATAACCGCATGCGCTATTTTGTTCTGCTTTGTAAATGTCCAGTCCGCCCATGCCTGGGTGACCATTAGAAGAGAAATACAAAGTTCCATCTGCATCCACATAAGGAAAAACTTCATCACCGGAGGAGTTGACTTCCTGCCCCAGGTTGTAAGGAGTTGTCCATTGTCCATCTATAAATTCAGAAGCATACAAATCCATTCCTCCAAGTCCATTTGGTCGATTGGAAGAAAAGATCAATGTTTTTCCATCGTTTGACAAAGCAGGGTGGCAGGCTCTGTAATTTTTATTAAAAGGCAGGTCTGCTTGTTCCTCCCATTTGCCTTCCTGAAAAACAGCGCTACTTAATTTTAATTCATACTGTCCATTGGAGGATGGCATCTTTCTATTTCGAGTATAGATCATTAAATCGCCATTAGCATTAAAAGTTGCTGAGCCTTCATGGCGTTTTGAGTTGATTTTTCCTGGAAGAGGAATGGCATCCCAAATGTCACCATTGTCATCGATTCCAGTGAAAAAGAGATTAGAGTTGTTATTAGAAAGCAAACGCCCAAGCCAGGTTTTCTTTATAGAACGATCAGTTGAAAAGACGACGCCACTTCTGTGAAAAATAGGGCTGTACTCTATTCCCTCCGAATTGATGTTAATTAAGTTTTTGATATTGACCTCATCGGATACATCTAAGACCAATGTTTCAGAGGCCACAACTAATGTTTTTAAATTGTTTTGTGGAGTTTGACCAAAAACGAGTGGTTGGCTCAAAAAAGAACAAAAAAGAACGATTAGCATTAAGTGTTTCATATTCAAAAACAGTTTTGTATAATAAATATATATAATATGTCATATACTGAGATTTGCCAATTTTGTTTTGCTTTTCATAATTTTTTTATATTTGTAGGTCCTAATTAATAGAAATTCAAATATGAAATGTATTACACGGAAGGCCATCAAATTTGATAGTCTCTGATAAAAAAACACCACCATGAAATTTTTACTCAATCATTCAAAATCACTTTTATTTAAAAAAGTACTTCCTTTCCTATTTATAGCAGGCTTGTCTTTTTCAATGAGCGCTCAGGTCGAAATGAAATCGGGCTATGCTTTTCAATTGGAAAAGGGATTAAACTGCACGGCCATCAAAAGCCAAGGGAATACAGGTACTTGTTGGAGCTTTGCGACTTCCTCTTTTTTAGAATCAGAATTACTTCGAATAGGAAAGGAGCCCTTTGATTTATCCGAAATGTATGTTGTAAGAAACATCTATAAAGAAAAAGCTAGGAACTATGTACTCCGCCAAGGGAAAGCGAATTTTAGTCAAGGGAGTCTTTCGCACGATGTAATAAATGCTGCTAAAAAGTACGGCTTGGTTCCAGAAACGGCCTATTCAGGTAAAACAGATCCAAACGAAAAACACAACCATAGCGAAATGGCTGCTGTTCTAAAAGGAATGTTGGACGGTGTTTTGAAACAAAAAAGATTGAGTGATAAATGGATGAAGGTATTGGATG
>CAZDTI010000158.1:0-17795 GCA_964508085.1 uncultured Saprospiraceae bacterium
TATACAACAATATATATATATACATTTTTATATATAAATTATCATGCAACACATATCATAAAATATTCTGCTTGAGAATATATCAAACATCAAATCGCGCTTTGCGCTGTCATTGCTCATGTATAAACAATAATAACAAACACACGATATTTACAGCAAAAATTAAAAATTATCACTTACGTTAAGCTCAGGGTATAATATGCACATATATGCAGCAAGTATGATATAAACATTGCAAATCTATCTAACAATATTAATTTATAACTATATAAGTGCCATTAGTAGTGGTTGGATTAGGTATTTTTTTGAACCTTATCTTCCAAAATATGTCTGGTATGGCTTTGACGGCAGATCAAGTTGTAAAGATTCCAGTTCCAGAAAGTTTTGATGGTTTCTTGGGGCAGTTTACCTTTCCTGATTTCAGTCAAATTACAAACCCTGCGGTATGGATTACAGGTATGACCATTGCCGTAGTAGCCAGTTTGGAAACATTACTTTGCTTAGAGGCTACCGATAAAATGGATCCTTTCAAACGAGTAACTCCAGCAAACCAGGAATTAAAGGCACAAGGAATTGGAAACGTTATTTCTGGATTGATCGGAGGGTTACCAATTACTCAAGTAATCGTACGTAGTTCTACAAATATCCAATCCGGCGGACGTACAAAAATGTCTGCAATCGCTCATGGTGTAATCATGTTGTTATGCGCAATGGCAATTCCATTTATTTTGAACTTGATTCCACTGGCAAGTTTGGCAGCCATCTTATTCTTAGTAGGGTATAAGCTAGCAAAACCTGTACTTTTCAAGCAGATGTACGGACAAGGACAAACGCATTTTGTGCCATTTATGGTTACTATTTTAGGAATCGTATTCACTGATTTGTTGATGGGGATCGGATTCGGTTTGGCAGTAGCAATCTTCTATGTATTGTACAATAATTACAAGAAGCCTTTCCTTTTCGAAAAAGACAAGCACCTTAAAGATGGCATCATTAACTTGGAATTGGCAGAAGATGTAACCTTCATTAACAAAGCAAGTATCCAGCGTACATTGTCTCAGATTCCAGATGGTGCTAAAGTAATCATTGATGCTTCTAAGTCCATAAATATTGATTATGATGTAGTGGAAATCATTGAAGAGTTTGAAACCAATGCCAAATACCGAGACATTGATTTAAAAATCATAGAGAGAAAGAGAAAAGGAGTGACTAATCAGGTTAAAGTAATGGAGAAAGCAATGGTTAGTAACAACCTATTTGCAGCAAAGAATGGTAAAGTGGTAATAGGATAAATTGCTTGACGGTAGACGGTAGGCTGACCATTGGAACAGTCCACCGTCTACCAAAAGGAATCAATGAGATAACTATAATTTTAATTGCAGTTTTAATAAAATTTTTTTAAAAATGACAAACAACATTCCTTCGAATCAATTTGCACAAACCGCGGAAACGCAAGCAAGTATTTCTCCTATCATGGCTGTAGAATTGTTAAAAGCCGGAAATGAAAGATTTGTAAACAATACTCCATTGAATCGTGACCTTGGAGCTCAGGTAAACGCAACTGCTACTGGTCAATACCCATTTGCCACGGTAATCAGTTGCATTGATTCTAGAATTCCTACAGAGATCGTTTTTGATCAAGGAGTAGGAGACATCTTCAACGCCAGAGTAGCTGGTAACTTTGTCAACGAAGACATCTTAGGTAGTTTAGAATTTGCTTGTAAACTCGCTGGTTCGAAGGTCATAGTCGTCATGGGACATACGTCATGTGGAGCGGTGAAGGGGGCATGTGATAATGCGCAACTTGGAAACCTTACGCAAATGCTGGATAAAATTATGCCTGCAGTGAAGGCCGTAAGCACCGCTCCAGATGAGCTTAGAAATTCATCTAACTTAAAATTCGTAAATGAAGTAGCGGATAAAAATGTAGAAATGACTGTAGAAAACATTAAAACCCACAGTCCAGTACTGAAGGAAATGTTTGACAATGGTGAAATTGACATCATTGGAGCAATGTATGATGTGAAAAGCGGAACTGTTGTTTTCAACAATTCAGTTACGGCCTAATAAAAGACAAAAAACTTGTGAGAATGTTTATATTTATGAATTAGTTTGTAAAGGTGAACAAACTATTTTTATATAATATTCTAACTCTTTTATAAAATGAAAAAACGTTTTTATTCTGTTTTCATAATGCTTTTATTCTTAGCTGTGTTGCCAAACGCTTCTATTGCTCAACAGGGGCAGGATGAGTTTGGTAACTGGCTAATGTATTTTGGAACCAACCGAATCACTGATGATTGGAGTATCCACACAGAAGTCCAGTATCGAAATCATACCATCGAACCGGTAAACATAGAGCAGTTGCTCTTGCGAACTGGGCTGAATTATCACCTGCGGAAAAACGCAATACTCACTGCTGGTTATGGATACATCCCCTCTTATGTTTACGAAAGTGACCAGAAGGGACCGGAAACCAAAGAGCACCGTTTGTTTCAACAACTAATTTTGATCAATAAAGTAAGTCGATTAAAATTCGAGCACCGCTATCGCTACGAACAACGTTGGATAGATAATGGAACGGATACTGATTTTAGAACTCGACTCCGGTATAGACTCATGGTTTTTCTACCACTTAATAAACCGACGATTGAAAAAGGAACTGTCTTCCTGGGGGTCTATGATGAAATTTTTATGAATGTCGAACAAGTCTTTTTTGACCGTAATAGATTTTATGTGGCCCTCGGTTATCAGTTCAGCAAGACAACACAAATGCAACTGGGCTATCTGCGCCAGCGTGTTAATGCTTTCGGAAAAGATTACTTACAAGTAGCTGTAGTCTTCAACCCCGACTTTAGAAAAGAAGAATAGTTCCTCCTAAATAATATAAATGACCTAATATTTTTTTCCATATCCTCTCTCCTGTAAAAAGGAGTTGGGGGTATGTTTTTTTCAAGTGTTTCTTTTGGGGATTGCTGTGATTTAGAGGGGAATGTTCAATAGATGATGTCCAAATTGAAAGCGTAAAACATAATAGCTTACATGTTGAAGGCTTTGCGCGCTTAGCGAACTTTGCGTTCACCAAAAAATGAAGACTCCTTTCAGCGCAGGGGACAAAGGAGTAAAGAGTGGAAAGCTGTAATTTTTTTTGTCACTTCCCTTTTGTAGCTTTACAATACTTTGATCTGAAAATATTCCTTTAGAATTCTTTTAAGCAGAAACCTCTTTTAGTATCTTGTAATCCTTGTATCGTGTTAGAACAAATTAGGAGATTTTGCAGTAGTTAGTTTGTCTGTTTAAAAGAGCCTTGAACCTTACAATAAAGTGATTCATAAGGCGACCAAAGATATTTAGGTAACAAATGGTTTAGTGGTTTATGGAGTTTAAACAAAAAATAATTTATAAAAATGCGGACCTTTCTTTTTCTTCTACTTATCCTTCCGGAACTGTCCTTTAGTCAGGACCACCAATTAAAACTATTCGACAACTTAGTAAATAAAACCTGGCAAGCAGAAGGAAAATGGGGAGATGGAAGTACTTTTAAACAAAGCATTCGCTTGGAGTATTCCTTAGACAGTACGATCGTGATAACCAAATCAAAAGGATTTACAGATAAAGCCCAAAAAATATTTGGAGAACGAAATCATGGAATTAGAAAATACGATGCTGTATCAGAAGAAATCCTGTTTTGGGAATTTGATGTCTTTGGAGGCTTAACTCAAGGTGTCGTAAAATCAAAGGGCAATGATATTTTGTATCAATACCAATATGGAGATTCCTTTGTGTCTGAAATTTGGGAATATCAAAATGATTCGACCTATAACTTTAAAGTGGGTCGCTACAAAGATGGAAAGTGGGATCAGGTTTATTTAAGCACTGTATTTAAAACAAGGGAGGTTCTTACTAAAGAGCAAGCTTATTCTAAACTGAAAATTAATTTGAAAGGGGAGTGGTCTTCAAAAGCCTGGGATGGTCAATTAAATGAAAGTTGGTCCCTAGATAAGAACGGACAAATAACACAATGTGCACAGTATTTGGAAAAAGGGGAAGTTTTATATGAAGCCACGAATAAGATCGAATTAGTCAATAACGAAATCATTCTGTTCAGTGTTATAAAAGAAAGTAATCCGAAGATATTCAAAGCGACTTCATTCTCTGAAAAGTGTATTGTCTTTGAAAATTCAGATTACAAGAATCCAAATAAAGTAGTCTACTATTTTTTATCAGAGAACGAATTTCATAGGACAATTAGTGGAGAAGAGAATGATAAGCCGACTGAATATACCTTTAAGTTTAAGCAGAAGGACTAATAGCCTTCAATAAGTAGGTCGCCTTTGTTCCAAAATTATCTTGGTCAGTGCCCTTACTTAGCTAAAAGTCAAACTACTTATCCTCCTCCTTAAAAGCTGCCTCCATCTTCTCCCACTCGATATCCGCCAGCTTCTTCAAATTCTCCTGATCGGCAATCCAATTATCCAACTGATCCGGACAAAACAAATACAACTCTCCATCATCAATCAAAAAATCTTCCGGATCAATATCATATTTCCCATCATAAATCGCGACACCAATGGCACAAAAGCCACCATACTTCGGCAAATACTTATGAGGGTCACCCTCAAATAATTTTCTATTTTCTTCACTTGAAAAATAGTAAAAAACGTCATCTACTTTTACAAACTCCTGGCTCCTTCCATGCTTAGCTTCCCCAAGATGATAGGCAACAACATCGTAACCTTCAACAGCTACTTTTTTTTGATTGATTGCTTTGTTTTTGTGATTGGCATGCTGTGCTTCTCCATCGCAAGAGGAAAGCATAATCACTAGTAAAAAGAAATAAAGTTTCATGAAATTGGTTTAGTTTTAAGTTGAAAGAAAATACTCCGATGCCTGCCATTACACCAATAAAAATGTAAGTCAGGCAAGCATCGAGATTATTTAGTTAGAAGATTTGTCAAGGATATAAGTTTAAGACATTTGCGCATAGGATTACAGCGTTTCTTAAAAATAGAGGGCACAACAAATGATTTAAATTACTTTCCTTTTAAAGAACTCCAGTTGCCATCTGCCTTCTTAATTAAGGCCTTCTCGTCTTTCATCCAAGGTTCCTTTCCGTCGAAGTGAGCACCTTTATAAGTACCGTTGTAGAATAGGTATAATTTTCCATCAGTAACCACAAAATTTTCCGGGTCCACTGGGAATTTTGCATTTGCAGTAGCGACACCCGTTGCACAAAAACCACCACATTCCGGCATGTACTTCGATGGATTGGCTTTGAATAATTGCTGTGTTTCCGCGCTGCTAAAGTAGAAATGACTTCCGTCAACTTCTACAGATAACTTGTCTGTTCCTTGAATTGCCTGACCTTTGGTGAAGTAAGTGACCAAGTCATAACCATCTAAAGCAACTGTCTTTGTATTAAGACTTTGAGCAAAAGTAAGGGTAGATACAAATAGTCCAAGTCCAAGTGCGAGCATTAACTTTTTCATAATTTCTTTTTATAAGTTTGAAATGATTTGATTCCTCTCTTGTGAATCATTGGTTAAATAATAACACAAAGGTAAAGCCCGAGAAAGGATTATGGAATGGACAAAAGGGAACTCGACATGCATTATTTTCCCTTTTAAGCCTGTACTATTTTATTCTTGTAGATTGAAAATCGTTGAAAAAGATTTAGACTTTATATCTGAGTTGAAAAGGAGGTAGATTTCTCAACGTTATCCATTTGGAATCGCAGAAATTCATTTTCTAACACTACGCACACACCTAAATCCCGTGTGATTCAAACCCGTATCCACACTAGATCCCATACGTCGCGCATTCCGATAACCAGAACAATAAGAATCATTACAAAGAAAAGATCCACCCCGAATCACCTTCTCCTGTTGGAAAGGCATCCTAGGGTTATTACCTCGGTTAGGGCCAGCAGTATTTGCTTTGGAAGCTTCAGGCTTGCCATAATAGTTGACATCTAACCAATCAGCGCACCACTCCCAGACATTGCCGGACATATCGTAAAGTCCATAATCATTAGGTGGATAGGTTTTGACAGGCGCGGTAGTTAAGTAACCATCGTTCAAGTTATTTTCATAAGGAAAAAGCCCCTGCCAGAAGTTGGCTTTTTCTTTTCCTTCGTAGACGCTTTCATTCCCCCAGGGATAGATCGCATTTTCCTGACCGCCTCGCGCTGCCCATTCCCATTCGGCTTCGGTTGGTAGTCTTTTGCCCGCCCATTTTGCATAAGCGGCAGCATCTTCCCAAGCAATTTGAACAGCGGGATGATCCATTTTATCTGTAATACTACTGTTGGGGCCTTCGGGGTGTTTCCAGTTGGCACCTATCGTCCAGCGCCACCAGAGACCGGGGTTATTGAGTGAAACAGGTTGCGCTGTTTTATGGAAAACCAATGCTCCTGCTTGTAATAGACTATCTGGTGGCTTGGGGGTGTTGGGAGGTAACTCTTTTTTCATATCCTCCCAAATGATCGGTCTTTCCGCCACAGTAACATAGCCAGTTTTTTTTACGAAAACTGTAAACTGTTTGTTAGTAATTTCGGTTTGGTCCATCCAAAAAGAGTCAATGGCTACTTTGTGCTTTGGAAATTCATTGGCGTCGGCTTGCTCATTGTCACCGCCCATATCGAGAAGGCCTCCGGGAATGAGTACCATTCGGTCTGCGAGGAGGACAGTCCGATCTGGAGAGGGGCGATCTGAATTGCAGGCTGTAATACCGAATAAGAAAGTGATGGCGAGTAGAAAAGTGATCTTGGTTGACATTGATGCAAAAGTATGCGGTGGCATTAGAAAATCCCAAATATAAACTTATATCTGGTAATAAGCACTTAGATTCCGATTTGTATCAATAAGGATTCTATGTACCCAATCACAATAATAGTAGGGGTTCCTACCTCAATATTTTTATTAACTATGTTATTCTTGGCAAGAAGCAGAATCCGACAAAGTTGTAAAACTTACCGCTTAATAATTCATTTATCCCATCTGTGAAATCTTTTCTTTTCTTTCCTGACTTGGCTAGATTATTGATCCTTGTTATTCTCTATAGCTGTTGATTTTTTTTAAAATCAACAGCGAACTTCTTTTTACCGACCCACAAATAACTCCACAATCTAGTTCTGTAACAATAATTCTTCGAATTAAGTAAGTAGTCACCAGTGATAGGTGACTTCAATGATGAACGTAATCATTTTTAGAAATTATAAAAAAATCAAAATGAAACAGGTCCTAGTACTTAGTGTCTTTGCTATGCTTTTGTCCGCTTGTGGTGGCAAAACCTTTGAACCGCTTTACTCGAGAAATCCAGCACTAAAACCGCTTCCAAAAATAGAATATGTTGATGAGAGAAATACTCCGGATCGAGAACGGAAAGAGCTGGTCGCAAGTTTGGCTAAAGAAAGTATACCTAGTGAAGATGATTATTTTAATAACCCTGGCGCTAAAAAAAATAAAAATGGTGGACTACCTACTGTTATTATTGCAGTACCAGAAGAGGTCGAAGTGTCTAGAGGACAAAGTAAAAAGAAAGGAAAAGATTTTAATGACCAGAATGACTTAAACAAAGTGTTCCGAACGAGTGGATACTATAATGAGGCGGAACAAGCGATTGAGCGAGCTTTATTGAGAATAGGATTTAATGTCTTGGATCGTTCTAAATTTGAAGCAAAACTCCGAGATCTAAGAGACCGTGCTCTAGATAGACCTTGGTATTGGGAAGATTGGACAGAGGACTTATTAGAAAGTGGAGAATACGATATAGTCAAAGAACAATATAAAAAACAATTGCAGGAAGGAAAAATTAATCCTCAGCAATACACGGAAATCATAAACGAAGTGGACAAGCAAAGTCAGAGAGGATTGCCAGGTTCTAAAAGAGAGGAAGATGAAATGAATGACATTGCAGAGGTAATCAGAGCAGCTCAAACGGGGGCAGATCAAGCCGATTATTTGTTGCAAATAAATGAAGTGTCTGTCGCTGATGCAGGAGATCGATCCATTGGAATAAAAGACCTAGAGGAGGTGCAAGAATTTATGAATGGCAATGAAGGCTTGAAATTCGGCTCACTTCCAAAGGCACTTCCATCTTCTGTTTCTTCCAAGTGGTTGAGAGCAGAATTTAACGCAAAGTTGATCGAAATCAAATCTGGTAGCATCGTTTGGTTGGGCTCTCACGAATTGGAATCCTGGTCGGCTGAAGACATTGAATTATCTTTTGATATTCAAAAATTTATCAGTAATGAAGAAGAAATCAACGGAAGCATCGCTAAGCACAATGCCGAAATAAAGAAACTAAATTCTAAATTGGAAACCGTAGGATCCGAATTGACTGATTTATATAAAGAGGCTTCCACCAAAAAGAAAATGGGCAGCAAAACAGAATTAGCAACTTATAAAGCAAGTCTAATTGCGGAGATTGATAAATTAGAAGCAAAGTATGATGCTGATTTAGAAAGGCTAAATGATAAACTGGACAACCCACCGCTTTCATCTAGAAACGCTTGGGAATATGAATACGATATTAGTAATCCAATCATTAATCCCGATTTACTAAATGAGGGAAGAAACAGTATACAAGGGGAGCAGAAATTGCTGAAACATAGAAAAGAATTGATCAAAACGGTTACCCAAGACCTAATCAAGACTATTGTCATAAATTAGAAACCAATCCTGTTTTTACCTTTAAGGTCAACATAATAATTTGCTCAACGGCTTTCGAGACGTTGGGCAAATTCTATTTTATGACCGGTCGAGAAATGCAAAGAAATTGTCAATCAAAGTATTAAATTTCATAATTCAAGAATAAAGCATTAGTTTTATTCTGAATTTTGGTATTTTATTGAAATTTTAATGCGAATATTCGCCAACTTGTTAACAAGCCTAAAAAATTAAGCTAATGAAAAAAATCATCTACACCCTAGGTCTTTTCCTATTTTTAGGAATGCTAACCTCAGCAGTAAATTCTTACGAAAATAAGACTGTAGTCCTCCCTCCGCCAACGGATAAAACCCTGATACTTCCAGATGAAGTTGAGGATTATCAATTGGATATACCGGAAGAGATATTGGAAGAACTCCAGTTTTGGGGAGAACCTAACCTTACTATTCTTTCTAATTTGGACAATGAGGTCGTCACCTTAGGTAGAGTCCTTTTTTATGACGACCGACTGTCGGGAGACAATACCGTTTCCTGTGGAAGTTGCCACAAACAAGAACTGTCTTTTGCTGATGATGTAGCCTTTAGTGAAGGGATCAATGAAAGCCTTACGACTAGAAACTCAATGGGATTGAACGATCTGGGCTGGCAGCTTGGGGCTACCTTCTTTTGGGATATGAGATCGCTGAGTTTAGAAGATGCGGTCATGCAACCTATTCTTGCGGCACATGAATTAGGTAAAGACATTCCAACTCTGATCGCAAAATTAGAGGCAGCTCCTGAATATGAACCGCTCTTTGAAGCTGCTTTTGGTACGAGTGATATCGATGATTTAAAAATTGCTAATGCGCTTAGTCAATTCATCGCTTCTATTGCATCTTTTGACTCGAAGCATGATGTAGGAATTGAAAATAACTTTTCGGATTTCACCCCGAGTGAATTTAATGGGAAAGCATTGTTTGATGGGAATTGCTCGATGTGCCATATTACACCTCATTTTGGTACAATGGACCCTTTTGTAGGATTCATGCTTGGTAACAATGGATTGGATTCCGTCTACACCGATTTGGGAGCCGGAGGATGGACAGGTGATCCTTGGCTTATTGGAACCTTCAAATCTTCTTCCTTAAGAAATATCGAAGTAACCGCTCCTTACATGCATGATGGAAGATTTGAAACGCTAGAGGAGGTCATCGATTTTTATAGTGAGGGCGTACAGCCTAATGAAAATTCTGCTTTTAACTGGATGTTCGGAGATGACTTTACGGGTTATGATTTTACCGATAATGAAAAAGAAGACTTACTTGCTTTCCTAGAAACATTGACCTCCGAAGCGGTATTAACTGATCCTAAATGGTCTAACCCTTGGTATTTCCCAACGGCGGTTACTCCTGAGCTTTTAACAAATATTAAAGTCTATCCTAACCCTGTATCCGAGATGGTTATTGTTGAATTTGAAAAAGGAGTGAAGGCTACTTATGAAATTTCTGTTTTTGATGTCAATGGTAAAATGGTTAACCACTTTACAACTTCAGAAACTACAGTAGAAGTGCCTAGAAATAATGCCCCTTCTGGTGTTTACAAATTGCTTGCTTCTAACGGAAAACAACAGAAAACCTTTAAATTGATTTACCAGTAATTCTACGCTGAAAAAATAGAATTTGTATCACGATTGGTGTATCTAAACGTTTACTAAACTTTTTGAAGTTTAGTAAACGTTTTTAGTATTATTTAAAACAATGTATAATGTACTTTGAACACTGCAAAAGAAACTAGAGACTTAAGACTTGCTCGTGCTGTGTTTTTATTTTCTCTAAAAAATTATTCCTAACAATAATCCTGCTTGTAGTGTGTTTCCATTTACAATTAAGGAGCCTGTAGTACCAACGCTTTCAAAAGTCTTAGAAGTACTATAAGCTAACATTGGTTCTGCAAATAGCTTGAACGTACTTACTTTCCATTCGTAGCCAAAGCCGGTTTGTAGCAAAACAAGATTTTTTCTCGGTTCATAAAGCGAGTTCTCATCTAGCTCAAGAGTGTTTATTCCACACTCATGAAGCTGAGCTTCTTCTGTGGTAGAAATTCTTAACAAGAGCTCTACGCCAAATTTCCAATACAAATGATTAGCTCCACCTGCTACTTTTAATTTAGTCTCAAGTGGTATTCCTAGGTATAGACTTTCTAAATTATATTCAACAAATGAATTGTAAAGGTCGGCACGCTGTCCATCGAAATCACAGTCTAATGTTATTGAATAATCTCTGTTGCTGTTATTAATGGAATGAAGTCCCACCCCAGATCGTAATTGCAATCGATTATTGATGTCGTAATAGACATTACCATAGAGAGCGAAACCAAATTCAGTTTGAGCTTCGGCTCTATCCTTGTCTTCGGAGAGAAACCAATTTAGCTTAGGCGCTAAACTTCCTCCGAAATGTAATAGTTTATCACCATCTGATTCTTGGGCGAAAATAGAGAGGGTGAAAAACAAGCTTAGCGCAAAAAGTAGTATTGATTTCATTGTTTTAGATTTCTTTGATGCTACAATGTAGGAAAAACTAATTACTTTTGAGACTCTTGATGCATTTTGACCAATGAAGTCCAGCTTATGAAATCGCCTATTCTACACCGCCAATCCATCCCCTTCTTTTACGATAAATCAGAAGCTGAATTCCAACAAGACTCCTACGAACGCTTCGACCCCATGGTCTTTCGACAAAGCGCCTTGCACTTCGCTGATGAACTCTGGGGAAAGTACCCCTTACAGCCCTTATTTGATTTCGCAAAAAGCCACTTGCCTTCCAACTCAGAAAACATCACAGAGCTAGGTTGCAGTACTGGTCGGTGGATCGCCTCTTTAGCAAAAGAATACTCCTCTGCCAACTGTTGGGGAATCGACTATAGCTACCAGATGCTCAAACGAGCAGAAGAATATTGGTGTGCGGAAAAAACGATTTATCTCGATGCCTCCCGAATGGGGTTTCCTCGAACGCTGGAACTAAAAGGACATAAAATAACAAACCTCCAATTCGGTCTGGCCAAAGCCGGAGATTTGCCTTTTGACCAGGAAAGTCAGGATCTCCTTTTGCACAGCTTCCTATTGGATCGGGTTGATGAACCCGCTAACGCACTCCGAGAAATGCACCGAGTTCTTCGGAAGAGAGGGACTATGATTTTCATCACTCCCTTGAATTTTGTAAAAGGACATCATTGGGCACGTTATTACCCTGCAATTAAAATTTATAAATTAATGGAAGAGATTGGATTTGAAATACTGGATTGGCAAGAGGGAATTGAGCTAATCGAACCATTGGATATGCGAGGAAATGGAGTGAAGTGGAATTGTATCGGGGTGGCTGCTACAAAACGTTGATAAATGCAATAACCTGAAAAGAAACTAGTCTATAACATTATGAAAACCCTTATGATCAGTGGTTCCTCCCGCCCAAATTCATCGAATGCACAGTTATTGGATGCTTTGTCGAAGTTGTTTCCTAATGAAGTTATGAATAGATATTCTTCCTTAGATCGACTTCCCGTTTTTTCGACAAAGCTGGATCAACATCCCTGGCCGGAAGAGGTAATTCGCTGGCGTCAGGCATTGCAAGAGGCAGATGCGCTAATTATCTGTACACCCGAGTACCTTCACAATTTACCGGCTCTTATAAAAAATGCCTTAGAGTGGGTTACGACTTCTGGAGAGTTACATCAAAAACGAGTAGCAGCTATTACGTTTACACCCAATCCACCAAGAGGGGAGAAGGCTATGCAATCTTTACGCTGGTCTTTGCAAGCATTGGAGGCTAGAGTAGTGTTAGAATTGGACCTTTATCAAAAGGAGGTTTCTTTCAACGATGATGGATTTATTTCGGACAAGGAAACTATAACCATTTTAAAAGACATGATGGAATTCTTGAATGGAGGATAAGCCAAATACCCAAGTCCCAAAACCAGATAAGGGGCAACCACTTCGTAAAAGTAGTTGCCCCTCATTTATAAGGACTAAAAAGTCAGATTATTGACTATCTGTCGTCGCTTCCGTACTTCTTCTGAGTGTATACCGCTTTCAACACTTCTTTACGTCTCAAGACAGATGGCTTGACAAACTCTTTACGAGAGTTCAACTCATCTCTTAACTTCACCTTACGGTGCTTGTTCTTGTATCTTTTCAACATTCTGTCGATGGTTTCGGTATCACCTCTTTCGATAATTAACATAGACTAATTAAATTTTAAATTATATTAAATTGATTTTTATTAAATATAGCTTTCACTAAGCGACTTTCTTAACATCGGTGTCAATAAATTTCTTTCCATCCCACTGTCCGAACCATTCGCACTCTTTTTTCTGTTTCACGTAGTTCGTAAAGGCGTATACTGCTTCTGCTCTTGTTACTCTGGAGATTGTAATGTTGTTAAATCCAGTTCCCACGTCGAAGAAGTAATGTCCAGTGGTCTTAGTAAATGCTTTTTTCTTTCTCATTCTTTAATGATTTAGATTGATAAATATAGGAAGACTACTTTTGGTCTTACAGCTCAATAAGAAGTCTTCTTAGTGGAATTGATTCTATCGATATAATCTCTAGTCCGTAAACCACATTTTTTGAGCTTAAAATTGATATATTTCTCAATTGGGCTACAAAAGTACGATTAATTTTTCTTTTTTCATAATAAAAGTAAAAGAAGTTACGATGTAGGATTGAGGTCAATTCCATAGCTATAACGCAGTTTTAGAGGGGAATATTACTATTTTTGCTAAGGAGAAAGGGGAGGTTCAGGGTTTCATTTAGTAGAATATTTTTTAATATAGAACCATTGAAATCCAAAAAACAGCCTATTGATCTTATCGTTAAGCATTTGTGGAGTAATTGTCTTAACTAAATCTTTTTCCTTCAAACGTAAATAGGGTGTTTTTTTCCGTCTGCGTGCTAATCCTCAACCCGCCTGACCGGAACGGGCTGGTCTTAGCATTCCTAATTCCCGCCCGTATGACGGCAGTCGCGCTGGTCTAATCTATTCTAATAAAATATTTTTTTCTGAAGACCTCTAACACTCCATTTTCAAATTCCTCCTGACTACCTTTGCGGCTCATTTCAAAATCTGCCGAATGCTTAACCGCCCCATTCCCCAAATTCTCCTAGCTACCTTGGCCTTTGCCATCATGAATACTTTTGCCAAAGAGCTTAGTGAATTTCATCCATTACAAGTCGTTTTTTTCCGAGCCTTTGGAACCTGGATTTTTATCTTTCCATACATGCTATATAATAAGGTTCCGGTAATAGGTACTAACGTGAAATTTTTATTTTTGAGAGGAGCAGTAGGAGTGACCTCTCTTGCTTGTTTTTTTATGGCCATACAGATTATGCCTTTAGGTTCTGCCGTTTCGATCCGATACTTGGGGCCAATTTTCGGAGCAGTGCTAGCTTACTTCTTTTTAAAAGAAAAAATCAGTTGGTTGCAATGGTTTAGTTTTGTTGTTTCTTTCACTGGTGTCATTATTCTCAAAGGTTTTGACCTGAGAATCAGTACCTATGCACTTTTGCTGGTGCTTAATTCAGCGCTTTTTGTCGGAATCGTATTTGTATTGGTACGATATCTGGCCACTCGTGAACATCCTCTGACGATCATCAATTACTTTATGGTGATTAGTCTAATCGTATCTTTGTTTTCCATGGCCTTCTGGCGCATGCCGATCGGAGCGGAATGGGTACCAGTCGTTGGCATCGGCACTACCGGTTTAGTTGGTCAATTGCTGATGACCCAAGCCTTCCAGAAAGAAACCACCAGTGTACTTGCTCCTTTTAAATATATGGAACTCGTGTATGCATTGTTAATTGGTTTCTTCTTTTTGGGAGAGACGTACGAATGGATTCCATTTTCTGGAATTATTTTGATTATCTTAGGAATGGTGCTAAACGTATGGGGAAAAAAGAGAGGGTGAATGTACTATCGTACTTGGAAGGTGTGAAATCTGACTTATAAAGCTTATCCTATAAACCCTGCCAGACGTTCTTGTGTCTGGTGTTGAATCAGGGCTTAGTAAAACAAGTCATTTTCTCCGCTCAAAAAATAATGCTTTCGCTCCCAAATCCATCGCACATAACCAACCATATTCCTCTTCCACAAAAGTGCAACCGGCATCAATATCGAGAACAGGAAAAGTTTCTAAATTCAAAATCATTTGCTCAATACTGGTCTTAGGAATTGGTGTATGACCATGTACAATGATTCGTCCTTTCAGCCAGTCCTCATTCAAGGTTGAATACCAATTTCTAATCCAAAGCATCGCTTCCTCATTTCGTAAAGGATTGGAACTCCCAAACTGAAAACCTGCATGCACTAGCAAATAATTATTTATCTCCAGGAAATGGGGCAACTTCCGCATCCAGTAAATATATTGTTTAGGGATTTCCATTAACGAATCTATCCAAAAACTTTCTACCGTTTCTTTACCACCATGTCGTAACCACCGACTTCGTTCCTCCCAGTTGTCAATGGCGTTTATCAACATCTGCTCATGATTCCCTTTGAGGCAAAAAACCTGATGCCCACTTTCCTGCAAACCCCAAATGTGATCAATAACTCCTTTACTATCAGGGCCACGATCGATGTAATCTCCTAGCAGATACAATTCATCTGAAGAGGTAAAGTTGATTTGCTTCAATAAAGCTTTAAAAGTTTCAGCACAACCGTGAATGTCAGAAATGGCGAATCGACGCATAGTGATGATTAATAGTAAATAATGTCAATCGGGAGTTGAATTAATTAGAATGGATTTAGGATTAATGATGTTAAGACCAGCCCGTTCCGGTCAGGCGGGTAAAGGATTATTCGCTCAGCCGCGAGTTAACATCTTTTTTACATTTTAGGGAATAATCCTTAACCAAAAAACAAGTTGATCTTTTCTAACCAGCCTTAATTCAATATGTAACATTTCAACCCCTTTTTCCATAAATAGTTTTTCCTAAATAGATACAGGATAACATAAGTAAAAGCTTCTTCCTTGGAATTAGTTCCCAAAGTATAAAATCTTTCCTGGTTTTCTGGTATTTGTCAGCTGCCCTGCATTTTGGAGAAGGTTTGGTCTGTTGTGTACTACAAGAGGAGAACCGATTGTTATTGTTGGTTTAGGTTTACCAAACATTTCATCTTAGGCGCGGTCGTGATATTTCATTCTAGGTGCGGTCGTGAACTCCGTAGGAGTACCATTTTTGTAGCTTCGAAGAAGCAAAAAAAATGGAGCGCCGTAGGTGCGGCACCTTTATCAGAGGTGCGAATGGTGTGATAGGCTGTAACCCGTAATTAAATTGTTATTAAAAATAAATAAAATATTTTTCCAAGTCCCCGGAACTTTTCACCACCTCTCCATAGTTATACCTCCCGTCCGATAAAATTTAAAAACAAATATCTAACAATATTTTTACTAAAGTGTAAAGTTAAATAAAGAAACGCCTCCTTAGAGGCAAAGAAGGTTATCGTTCATTTCAAAGATTGAAGTTCGTGTTTCTGTATAGCACCACAGTATGCCTCCTTGCGGGTTCGTATTAATTGGGTATGTACTAATCTTAGTCTTGAACATAATCCACCACGCAGTGTGTCGTAGGTTCAAATCCTACTTCGACCATGAATTGGTTGAATAGCTCAGTCAGGTTAGAGTAACTGCTCTTTTACTTATGTAGGTTCGAATCCTGCCGTCAGTTCGCTGATGTAGTGTAATTGGTAACACAGCATGGATTGAAAGTCCAACTAGATCAGAGTTATGGCCTTGCTCTTAAACTAAGGCTGTTACAATAAATCACAGCGAGTCTCCTCAGTAGGAAGCTGGTCTTTTTACTGGAATCGGATATTTGCCTGCATTGTTTTGGATACCGTTTGTTAAACTGTTTCTGCTTTTTTAGAAAATGTAGATAGTGTGTTATGTTAGAAGAAAGCAATTTGTAAAAAACCAAAAAATAGTTTTCAAGCTTAAAAAACAATCCGCAATTATTCGATGAGGCTCGATTTAGTTTTAGAAAAGAATATTATTTATTTATAAAAGGTGGAGGAGAAGATGAGGTTTCCCGTAATATGCACCATTTTGTGTTAGTGGGAATCCTCATCTACCCCATCCACCATATCTACCTCATCCACCCTAACAAAAAAAATTATGCAACGAATTAAAATCAACGCTTTTCAAGTCGGTTTGGTCTTCAAGATGGGATCTCTTGTTCGTATTTTGGAACAGGGAAAACACTGGCTATGGTGGGGCGAATCTATTAATATTCGGGATACCCGTTACCCTATTGGTGATGGAGAATTCCTTGGAACCTTGCTGAAAAGTGAGGACTTCCGTGCTATGATTGATTTGGTGGAACTAGCTGATAATGAAGTAGCGCTTCGTTACGAAAATGGAAACTTTGATACCGTTCTAAAACCAGGACGTCATGCCTATTGGAAAGATGCTCTGGATCATCATTTTGACATTTTTGATGTAAATGATTTTGAGGTGACGACTGCCATTTCCCGAAAGGTATTGAGTAAGCCAAGAGTACGTTTGCATACGCTGTCTTTTCAGGTAGCAGAGTACGAAAAAGGATTGTTATACGTAGATGGAAAATTGCGAGAAATGCTAGAGCCGGGTGTTTACTTCTATTGGAAGAACGACTGGAAGGTGGAGCTAAAGAAAGCCGATTTGCGTAAGCAGATGTTGGAAGTTAGCGGGCAAGAATTGTTGACAAAAGACAAGGCAGCGGTCCGTCTGAATTTCTATGCGAATTACCAGATCACGGATATCGAAAAAGCCCTTGGAGAAACTAAGGACTACGCTAACCAATTGTATCTGCAGTTGCAACTAGCACTACGTGCATATGTCGGTACGCAAACTTTGGATACTCTCCTGGCGAATAAAGAAGCTGTTGCCCCCTTCGTCGTGAAAGCCGTCAAAAGCCAAGTGGCGGAGATGGGCATCGTTCTTCACAATGCGGGTATCCGAGACATTATCCTACCTGGAGAGGTGAAGGATATTATGAATCAAGTACTCATGGCAGAGAAGAAGGCGCAAGCCAATCCTATTAACATTAATGCGATAATATAAATTTCGTTTATCATGGCTTAACTCATCATAAATGCTTGAACAGAAAGTTGGATGGCT
>CAZDTI010000159.1:0-17783 GCA_964508085.1 uncultured Saprospiraceae bacterium
CACTTGCAGTGGCGTTGCCAGTTGCTCCTGGATCAGTTGGCTGATCACATTCTACCGTTACGTCTGCTGGACAAGTAATTGTAGGAGGATTGTTATCTTCTACAGTTATTATCTGAGAACAAGTAGTTGTACTTCCTGCTGCATCTGTAGCAGTCCAGGTACGAATAATAGTGTAGCTATAAGCGCCACATGCCATTCCTTGAGTACTTACATCATCAAAAGTAATGACTGTTTCAACTGGACAAGCAGGAGGAGCTGTTGCCGCTCCGGTGTTAGCAGGATCAGTTGATTCATCACATTCAATGATTATGTCAGCAGGACAAGTAACAACTAAAGCTTCTGCCATTGAACAAGAAACTGTTGGTGGAACCGGAGTACAATTAGGATCATCCGTACACACAAGTTCGATGTTATCAATTGCGATGTCTTCTCCATCAGTGTTAAGTCCGATAATACGAATATTAAGGTCAAGAGTAGAACCCAATTGAGATAACTCAAAACAATAGGTGCCAAAAACATCCGATAGTAATAAACCAGCAGCAGCATTTCCACCGCCACAGTCTGTATCTATACCAGGACGAGTGTCTGAACCACCAGATGATTCAATTGCAGTAACGTCCTCAAAAGGACAACCGTCGAAACTGACAGAAAACTGTACGGAAGAATTTCCATCCCAAGTATCTTCACTGCCATCACTGCTATTCAACTCTCTTCCAGGAGCAAATGGCTGACTTTCTGCTGCATCAAAACATAAATATAGGCTTGTTGCCCCAGCACAGCCCGAAATATCAATTCCAGTTGCAGTGACATCTTCTCCAAGGACATCGTTACAGACACTACCTGGTGGTAAAGTATCATCATCATCCGTTGATGAGTCCATATCTCTTACACCAAGGAATTGCCCGGAAGCGCCAAAATAAATATAATCATCATTAATTTCGTTTGTACAACCTCCACCATTACTAGGGTGATTACAAACTATTCCCAAGTAATCTCTACTAGGTCTTTGACCACAATTTGGTGGGAAAGCAAATGGGTTAGTAGTGTTTGAACCATCAAAAGTTTCTCGCCAAATCGTCATACCACTACAACCTGGATTACTTGCTTCAAACGGCGTACATGCATCTAACAATGTACCATTTGCAGGAGTGGAGCCGCTATATACTTCAATATTATCTATTGCCAAATCCTCTCCCCCTGTGTTCAACCCATCTATTTCGAAGCTAAGGTCTAGCAAAGCACCTGAGGTTGGGAGTTCGAAACAATAGGTAGTAAATGCTTCTGTCAAATCTGGTTCGCCAGCATCATTACTTTCATCGCTACAGTTTACATCTACACCAGGTCTTACATCTGATCTAGAATTACTGCCATTCCGAACAACAGTGGAATTCCAAATTGCAGTTACAGGAGTAAAAAGAGCGCCATCTACACTTGCGTTTACCTGAAGGGTAGAATTACCATCCCAGCTGTCTTCTCTTCCACCTCCACTACCAGTCCATTCGGGACCGTCAGATGGATCGCCATCGTCGTTTGGATCATAGTTTGGACTTTCAGCTACATCAAAACAAAGGTAGAGAACCGATGCTGCAGGAGAAGAAGAAATGTCAATACCAGAAAAGCTAAATGATTGATCTAAGGAAGGACTACAAGGTGCAGAATCCACATCTCTTGCACCAAAAAACTGACCCGTAGCACCCGTGTAAAGGAATTCAGCCTTTATTTCATTGGGACAACCTGCTCCGTCCTGGCATACAATACCGAAATAGTCGTTGTCGTCAGCCGCACAATTCGGAGAGGAAAAGACCGGCGGATTCGTGGGGTTACCCCCATCAAAGTCTTCCGACCAGATTTGGGCGTTTGTCACCAGAGGCAACATAAAAAATAAGAGGGTTAAAAGTCTCATTATAAGAAAAGGTTTTAATGGTTTCAAAAAAAATAAATCGAAAACATAACAATATAATCACGGAATGGTGTACCGTATAATAGACACAGGACAAGGTGCCTTTTGAATGCGAACCATTTTACAAGCAAATTAATATTCGATTATAAAAGACATTCAAAGACAGCAATTTACAAACGGCAATCCAGACGATTAAGCCGATGTAGATAAAGTTGAATCAAGGATTTGGGACGGGAATTGGAAGACTTAATTAACTATAAAATAATAGATATAGTTCTTATTTCAGTCGTCCAGCTTATTTTACTACTGTATAAGCAATTTTAAGGTGAAAGTAGTTAATTTACGGTTTTGGTAGACCAAAATGATTGGTTCTCCAAATTTACAATAAATACGGCTAATTTCTATATAAACAGAAGAAAATTTATACTTAAATAAAGAAAAAGACTTAACCTTTGTTTGTTTACAGCTTGGAAAGGGCTATCCAATAATTGCTAAAAATCGAAAACAAAAATTAAATTGGTCAACCAAAAATCACTTATATCAATACCTCTGGGTTACAAAACCATTTTACACGAGTAGTAATTTTATAATGACGACTTAGGCAGGTAGGCAGAAATGAGGCATTTAAGCAGGTGGTCAACTTAATTTTAAAACAAATGTGAATACCTGCTTACTTTTTTATCAGACGCTTTACAATACTTTTTCCTTGGATAGGAATATTCAAAAAATAGATTCCTATCGGTAAGACAGTCACATCTAGTTTTTGGTTTTCAGGATACTTTTCCATGACTTTTACGCCATCACTATTATAAACTTCAATGAGCACATCTGTAGGAACTCCCATAATTTCAACAATATCAGTGGCTGGGTTCGGGAATAGCTGGACATTTAAATCTTGAGATTGAAAGTGAACGATGATGGTATTGGAATACGTTTTTTGTCCATCAAAATCGATTTGTTCTAAGCGATAATAATTGGGGCCATTTAGCGGTTGTTTGTCACTATGCGAATAGCGGTTCGAAAAAGCAGCGGTTCCACTTCCTGGAATAAAAGTAACTGTTTTCCAGTCGATACCATTGGCAGATTTTTGAATTGCAAAGCCTTTGTTATCTTCTTCAGTAGCAGTTTCCCATTTTAATTCTACATCATTTGATTTGACCGCTCCAGAGAAGGAAATTAATTCTACCGGCAAAGGAGCTTCAATTTCTTCGATAGAAAAATTAGCAAATAATACTTCTTCATTTCTAAGATATGCGGAATCAAGAAGGCTACGATAAATACCCCATTTGGGACGTACAAAGTCAGCGTTCGTCCGCCACATTCTAATGTTATTATCGGTATAACTTAAGAGAGTGACTGGGTTTGAAGACACTGTATTTATAACTACATCATAAGAACCAACTTCTCCATAGATGACTGTTTCTGTCGCTTCACACCAGACGTCAATAAAAGGAGCTAAATCCACTTCAATCAAAGTCACCTGTGAAGTGCTTTGCGCATAACGCAATTCAAATTCATCTGGATTCCCATCACGTGTAGTGAATGTTATCAATGGCATAGAAGACTCTGAGCCGCCTACTGCTTTTAATTGATGAATATGAGTAAATCTAGGAGAAGATTGAAAGCCATCGGCTAATTTAAACTTCCACTTATAAACAACTACTTCCCCTTCAATTCCCAGCAAGGAGTCAGGAGATTGGTTATAGCTTTTGATTTCACAGCGTTGCCGGTCCTCATTAATACAGCGGTCGTCGTCTTCATGAACATGCAGATAAAAACGAAAAACATTGGTATTCAAATCCGCATCAAAAAGTTCATCGATGTGATCTATTCCATGTCCACAATCCGGGACTTCTATGGGGTTGTAGCCCGGTGCTAATTTGGAGGTAATTAAAGCATAGGTTCCACCCGGGCCATCCGCATCTAATAAGAGCTGAGCAGAAAGACCTTGGGTCATTACAAAAAAGAGGAAAGATAAAATAAACCTTTGCATGGTTACTTTCTAAGTTCTTTAATAGTAGCTAAACTTTCTATTGTCAATTTTTCAATTGCTTTCAGGTCATAATTTCCATCACTATCCTTAACCATCAATTTAGAGCCCATTCCAACACAGAAAGCTCCTGCGCCAAACCAGCCTTTTAAGTTTTCCCGATCAGGCGAGACTCCCCCAGTCGGCATAACATTTGTCCAAGGCTGCGGGCCTCTTATGGCTTTAATAAAACCAGGGCCATAAATGCTTCCAGGAAACAACTTCACGATTTCACAGCCCATTTCTTCCGCACGTGCAATTTCTGTTAGGCTTCCACAACCCGGAGACCACAACACCTTCTTTCGGTTACAAACAATGGCAATGTCTTCTCTCATTACCGGAGTTACTATGAAATTAGCACCCAATTGCATGTATAAGCTAGCTGCCGCTGCATCAGTTACCGATCCAACGCCCATGATCATTTCTGGAAGTTCTTTTTCGCAAAATTTATTTAACTCCCGAAATACTTCGTGCGCGTAATCTCCTCGATTGGTAAATTCTAACAATCTGGCTCCGCCCTTGTAAAGTGTCTTCAACATCTTTCTAGCTACCTCAACATCTGAATGGTAAAATAGAGGAACCATTCCTTGCTCTTTCATCTTCTGTGCAACTTCTATTCTTGTAAATCTTGCCATAATAAAATTCTAATTAAAAATTGAAAATTGAAAATTCACCAATCGCACCTAACGCTCGCTTAGCAAAGGTGATTTCATGTGCTTCCTTTTATATTGGCGAAATGATTTGTATTTTCCCTTTCACAAACATAAATAATGAAAGAGAACCTTATCAAAGTAAAAACCTTTGCCTTTGATATAAGGATTGTTAAATTATGTATTCATATTGAGAAAACGCAAAACGAATATGTTCTTTCCAAACAATTAAAACGAAGTGGTACGGCGCCAGGTGCTTTAGTTAGAGAATCTGAACACGCCGAAAGTCGAAAAGATTTTATTCATAAACTTAGCATCGCTCTAAAAGAAGCTAACGAAACAGAATATTGGCTTCAAATGATAAAAGAAGGAAATTACATCACCGAAATAGAGTTCAACTCCATCTATCCTGATTGCATGGAAATCATTAAAATTCTAGCGGCTATTGTAAAATCAACCAAATCACGATCGTAATCTTATAATTGAAAATTGAAAATTGACCGAACGTACCTAAGAGTAGGTAAAATAAAAATTATCTTACGATTGGTACGATTGGTACGATTGGTAATTTTTAATTTTCAATCATCAATTTTCAATTACCTAGCTACTCTTCCAGAAGCATCTCCACTCATCAGTTTCTTCACTTCATCAATAGTCGCTAAGTTTGCGTCCCCATAGATCGTATGTTTTAGACAAGAGGCCGCTACTGCAAAATTTAAGGCATTTTGATCATCGTCAGGATATTGCAATAGACCGTAAATCAAACCGCCCATAAAACTATCTCCACCTCCTACTCTATCTACGATATGTGTAATCTGATATGTCGGTGCTTCATACAAAGTTTTGCCATCGTATAAAACGCCGGACCAAGTGTTATGAGAAGCACTAATCGAGCCTCTTAAAGTGGTAATGACTTTCTTTGCCCGAGGAAACATTTCCATCAGTTGTTGTAAAACCGATAAATAGGATTTGGCATCTACTTCATGACCAGCAGTAACATCAAGCCCTTCTGGATGTAAGCCAAAATGCTTTTCCGCATCTTCTTCATTACCCAAAATGATATCACAACCGGCCACTAATGCTGGCATTACTTCGCCTGGTTCTTTTCCGTACTTCCAAAGTTTTTTCCGGTAGTTCAAATCCGTAGAAACGGTTACGCCCATTTTATTAGCTACTTGGATAGCCTCCAAACAAGCATCTGCCGCTCCTTGCGAAATAGCTGGAGTAATTCCTGTCCAGTGGAACCATCCGGCATCTTTAAAAACTTCTTCCCAATCAATCATCCCTGCTTCAATTTCAGACATCGCAGAGTGTGCCCGATCATAAACCACTTTACTTCCACGACTAACCGCACCTATTTCTAGAAAATAAATACCCAGTCGGTCGCCTCCATAAACGATGTGGTCTGTTCCTACATTTCGCTTACGCATTTCCATTAGCGCACATTGACCGATGTCATTTTTAGGAAGTCGAGTTACGAAGTCTACTGGGACTCCATAGTTGGCCAGTGATACTGCTACATTGCTTTCACCGCCTCCATATATTGCTTCAAAAGAGTTTGCTTGGGAAAATCTTTTCCAACCTGGAGGGGTCAGCCTAAGCATGATTTCTCCAAATGTTACTACTTTTTTCATGAATGTAATTTGTTTGTTGGTTTTGATTAAGGATTTAGGATTTAGGATTTAGGATTTTAATCTAAAATGCGCATTCTTTTATTCCACCACCTTTTAATTCTTAATTCTAAATCCTTTAATCCTTAATCCTCTATCCGTTTAGGAAAATGCTAATCCTCCGTTAATATCAAAATTGGCTCCTGTTACAAAGGAACTTTTGTTAGAAGCTAAGTAAACCACTAGGTCTGCGACCTCTTCAGCTTTACCTTCTCTCCTTACTGGCGTTTTACCTGCAACAGCCTTACGAATTTCATCTTTTGTAAAATCATCATGGAATTTAGTTCCAATCAAACCTGGACAAATTGCGTTTACTCTGATTCCTTTAGGACCAAGCTCTTTTGCCATCGCTCTGGTAAAAGTTGTGGTGGATCCTTTAGAAGACGCATATAATGAAGACCCACCTCCACCACCATCTCTGGCTGCAAGCGAAGAAAGATTTATCACAGATGCTCCTTTACCCATCATAGGTTCAAATGCTTGCATCACGAAAACAGTAGACTTAAAGTTTACATTCATCACTAGATCATAAAAATCCTCATCTAGCTCTTGTAATGTTTTACGAGCAAAAAGACCTCCTGCGTTATTAACTAGAATATGTATTTTTTTACCAAAAGCTTTAACTGTCTTTGCTTTTAAACTCTTAATGCCTTTTAAAGTGGAAACGTCCGCTTTGACTGCTATAGCTTTACCGCCAAAAGATTCTATCTCTTGTACGGTTTCTCTCGCTCCTTTTCTAGAACTATTATAGTTGACGACTACTCTTGCTCCTTCTTTTGCGAGTTGAACCGATATTGCTCTACCTATATCTCGACCTCCGCCAGTTACAACAGCTACTTTTCTTTTAAATTGACTCATTGTTATTTTTTTAAGTTGATTTGAAATTATTTTGCAGATGCATTTAGTTTATAGCAAACTACAATATAAATATAGTAATACTGATTTTAAACTTAGATACCCAAGGCTTGACCACCACCAACCTGGATTGTTTCCGCTGTTAAGAATGCCGCATCTTTACTAGCTAAGAAAGAAACAACACCAGCAACATCTTCGGGTTGACCTAATCTTTTTAGCATAATATTATTTGCCCAAGATTTAAATACTTCTGGTTTTGTTGATTTTATTTGCTTATGAAAATCTGTGTCAATTGTACCAGGAGAAACGGCATTTACTCTAATACCATATTCCGCTAGGTCTTTTGCTAAGGCTCTGGTGATTGTATGAACACCCGCTTTAGAAGTTCCATAAATTCCAGCCCCAGGTCCTCCAGCATTCCAACCGGCATTTGAGGTATAGTTAATGATGGTAGGATTATCTCCCTTTTTAAGGAACGGTATTGCTGCTCTGGAAGCGAAAAATACAGAATCCAGATTCAATGCCATTACAAATCTGTAAAATTCTGTTGTCATATCTTCAAATCTAGATCGCCCACCTAATCCACCAGCGTTATTTACAAGCACATCAATTCTTCCGTACTTTTCTCCAATTTTTGTGATATTCTCCGTTACACCTTCTTCCTTTGTAACATCAAAGCCATAATATTCAGCCGTAATGCCATCTGCCTCAAGTTCGGCAACTCTTTTGGCTCCTTCTTCGTGCTCGATTCCATTTATTACTACAGTAAATCCGTCTTTCCCTAATCTTTTTGCAACTGCAAAACCAATTCCTGCTGTTGCACCGGTTACTATAGCTACTTTTTTCTGTGATTCCATGAATATTCTTTTTTAATTTTTTTTAGACGTTAGTGTTTGATTTGTAAATGTATAATAATTTATTATTTAACTCGCAGGTTTCAATGGTTCTATTTTCGGACACAGCAACCAAATGGCAGCCAAAGCAGTCAAAGCTAGTGCTCCACCAATCAAAAAAGCAGGGGTGTAATTTCCTCCTTTTGTTAAGAAAGGCACTAACAATGTTAGACTAAATGCACCTAATTTTGCTGCCATTCCAGCAAAACCGGAAAGTGTCCCTACTACTTTCCCACTAAAAAAGTCACTTGGTAATGTTTGAACATTTCCGATTGCAGTTTGGAATCCGAATAAAAGTATCGCCATAATTATTACGGCATTAAAAGCAGATCCAGGAGCACTCATTAGAAAAAAGCAAGGAATCATAATGAAACAACCAAGTGTTATTACCATCTTTCTTGTTTTATTAACAGACCATCCTGCACTCAATCTATTTTGAGCAAGCAGTCCTCCAAACCAAGCACCGAACATTGCCCCTACATATGGAAGCCAGCCAGAAAATGCAATTTCCTTCACATTCATCCCAAATACTTCATTTAGGTAAATTGGAATATAGACAATGAACAACCACCAAATAGGATCTATAGCTGCAGAAGCGATAACCACTCCCCAACTTTCCTTGTGACTAAAGAGCTTTCCTGTACTTGGGCTGTATCCATCATCATAGGTTCCATCGTCATTCAAATCTTGATTTTCTTGTCCAGAAAGAATGTAATTTTTTTCGTCTTCTGACAACCATGGATGTTTTTCAGGTGTTGACTTAACAATATAAAACCATGGCAACAACCAGAGGAACCCAAGCAAACCTATCGTAATAAAAATTGCCTGCCAAGCCATAATTCCTGTTAACAATCCAATTACTGGAAATGCAACAATACCTCCTATGGCCGCACCAGAATTAAATATTCCTTGAGCAGTAGCTCTTTCTTTAGTTGGAAACCATTCTGCATTAGCTTTGGCAGCACCTGGCCAGTTCCCTGCTTCAGCGAAACCGAGCAATGATCTAAATATAGAAAAGCTCAACACTCCTTTTGCTAAAGCATGCATCATGGTAGCTGCCGACCAAAGACCTATAGAAAGTGCGAAGCCCATTCTTGTTCCAATCCAGTCGAATATTTTTCCAAAAGCCGCTTGTCCTGCAGCATAGGCGAAAATAAAGACACCAGAGATAGATCCATACATCAATTTTCGACCATCCGCATCTAAGTCTGGAAAAAGATCCTCCGCAATATCAGGCCATAAGACACCGAAAGCCTGCCTGTCAATGTAGTTAATTACTGCAGCAAGTGCGACGAGACCAACTACCCACCACCTTAGTCCTCCCATTTGTTTTCCTTGATTCATATGTTTGCAATTGTAAGAACCTGTTTAAGTTTTGTTCTTTGTATTGAGAAAGCTAGATTTTTTTTTCAATCGAAGCTCTTTTCTGAGCCCGCCCGACCGGAACGGGCAGGTTCGTAGCCTTAGCTACGGGCGAGGAAAAAGCTGAAGAGTGAAGGAAAAAGATACTTTCGCAGATTAATTAATAAAAATTAAGCAGGTTCTAAGTTTTATAAAGTTAAAGATATATTAGAGGTCTAACATTTCATGCCCCAAAAAGTCTTCTCTTGCTGGGCTGAAAACATCAATCAATATCCCTGGTTTTGTACATACACATCCATGCATTACATGTGGTAGGATATAAAAAGAATCCCCTCCTTTAAGCGTACGAACTTCATCGCCAATGGTCATTTCAAACTCTCCACTTTCTACGTAAGTAACTTGAGAATGATAGTGCTTGTGCATCTGACCAATCGCACCAGCTTCAAACTTAGCTTTTACTAACATTATTTTCCCGTCATGACCTGTGATTTTCCTGGTCAATCCTTCTGCTACAGGTTCCCATTCGGATTCCGAGTCAATAAAATATCCTTTTGTTGGTTTAATACTTTCGTGTAAACTCATTTTTTAATTTTTTAATTTTTCAATGAGATGGGTTCCCGTCCAACTATGACTAGATCCATCATTAAGTTTAATATTATGTTTCTTTGTTTTTGAAGTATCAGCGTTGGCTATTGAAACCCTACAGACCATCTCTGAACCGCTTCTAAATTGTACTACGGTGTAGTCTTTACTATCATGTAATACCTCAACTAATGCAACCTTTGGAAAAGGCTGAATTGGAGTTTCTGAAACAGGATCGTAAGTCCCATGAGATTCGATTACGGAAGCAAAAACGGTTTGCGTTCCTTTTCTTCGTTGAATAAAAACGGGATCGTGACGCAGGTTAAAACTCGGATCATTTGCTCCTACTCTGGCAAAAATCAATTCATCATTCGGTAATGACGATGTTGTCATTGTGAAGAATTTCCCCTTTTCAAACCAAGTCATTTGTGTACTTTTTGCCTCAGGTTTCCCTGATGCTTCTTTCCATAAATGCTGATAGCCCGAATCGGCCCCAAATGTAGTCAATTGTTTTGTTTCTGTAAAATAATCAAAGTTAGTTGATAACAAATGCCCTTGAAACCATATCGGCAAGTCGTATTGATTTTCTGTTTCGGAAGTCACTCGGAAGATGTCAATTAATAATGGGTTTCTAAAGTCTTCGTCTTTTAATAAAACCAAAGTTCGGTGCATTTCTGCTCCAGGATAAGCATGCTTTTCTTTTGCACTAATTACTTGACATTTCTCATCGCTAGTATCAAAAAAATGTAGATCAGGACTATTGGCTTCTCCTTTTTTGACACTGCCTTTATAATGTGATTTTTCATTTACCACTAGTGTATTATGGGCAATACTTTGTTTTGCAAAAGTATTGTTTTCTCGCAGATAACGACCTCCTCCCTTTTGATCGATATTCACCCAACGTGCTGCGCCATAATCTTGAACCACCTCTCCTTGTTCGTCATACAAAGAATAGGACAATTTATCAAAGTGGCCGTGCCCCATACCATGAGCGGAATACTTCATCACGACACAGACCTCACCATCTTCTTCATTGTTATTTCTTAGAATTGCAACGCCTCCCTTATCTCCGTCTGCTCCATCACGATAAGCGATAGACTGTTGTGCATATTTCTTTGCCATCCCTTTCTCTAAATCCCGAGCTACTGCAAAGCCAGTTCCATCTAACAATACTTTTCCTTGTGTCTCGGCGACGGACAATAACATAGGATTCATTCCAAAATCGTGGTAAGCAATATCCACTGCTGCTACAACTTCCCTTGCGTTCCAGGACATTCCTTTTTGGGAATCATTGATCGGAAAAAATTGACCTTGAGCATCCGTCTGATTTAAAAGTGCAAAAACAGCTTTCTTTAAAATGCCGTCGCGATAATCGTATATTTTTAAATCAGGCCGGTTGTTAGATAAGGCTTTCGAGAAAAGTAAGAAAGGGGTCATCGCATATCTTAAATAATAGGGACCTTCTGTAAAATAACCATCTGGTGAAAAAGAAAAATCCAATTGGGCTAAAAAGCCTGCACGGGTCTGTCCTTCCACTTTGATAAATCCACCATCATTGTCCAACATGCTGTTATCTAATCCGTCATCTTTCAATCCATATAAGGCTCTTTCTACCAGCTCATTGTCATTCATAGCCAAGCCCATCATACCGACTGCGGCATTCGCCCAAGTGCTATGATTGTGGATTCGATTAAAAAACTTTGGGTTTTCCAGAGAGATAAAATCTGCCAATGGTCGGAAGAGATTAGTTTCTAAATTCTTTCGTTCTTTTTCCTTTAGGAAATCATAGATGGCATCATAGGCCTGACTACAATACACCAACCAATTTGCATCATTCAAACATTGCCAAAATATTTTACCAGTGGCATACGATTTCATTGTTGGATGTAAACCTAGTGTTGGAAACATCTCGGCATAGGCCAAAAACACATCTCGGATATAAATAGCATATTTTTCATCCTCTGTAATTTGGTATAAGTTGCCTGCCTTTTGGAGTATAAAGAAATTCTTTTTGTGGCGTTCGTGGGTGTACCCTCCTGCCATGTCTTTTGGAATAGGAACAAAAATACCTGAGGCAATATCAGCATCTACTTCTGCCTTTGTCACTTCTAGTACCTTTTCAAAAAGTGGCGCATTTTCTTTTGAACTTCGAATGGCGTTTACTCCTTCCTTTGTCAAAATCAAATTAGGATGTTTTTGTGCAGTGCCGGAGATGCTCAGCACAAGAAGCAAAAGCAATGTTAGAACAGGATGTGTTCTTAAGTATTCATTCATATTATCTTCGTCCTTCTTTTATTTGCTTGCCTAAGCATTCACCAATTTTCATTAAGTTTCTCAAGACTTTTTTATTAAAAGTTTAAATAGTTTGTAAGTTAATAACCGAAAAACATAGCGGTAGCTTTATCATTTTGGACAGTAGTCCATTGATTTAATTTTGAGTACCACTAACAATAGATTTGGGATTACAGCTTAGTGATTACTCAGTTAAAAAACTCAACTATGATTGCCTTGAGGAGATATGGATTGGCAGAAAAGCCGATCCATTATTTATGCTATCTTAAACCCAGTCAGACATAGGTTTGTATTTATTTCATATTAAATAGATTTGGATGAAATACTAAAATCAATTACATCCCTTAGATGTTCTTTCATCATTTTACTAGCCGCTTGCCCATCTCCACTAATAATATGCTCTAGAATTTTTTGATGCTCGTGAAACGCTTTAAACTCTGAATCATCATCACATACTTTATATTGAATAAAGTTATTTACGATATCAGGTGTGATAATCAACATCAAAGATTTAAGGACAGCATTCTTACTGGCTTCTGCAATCTTCAAGTGAAACATCAAATCTTCTTCTACAGCAGATTTACCTTCTCTTATTTTAGATTCATAGGCTGCTAGTGCCTTTTCTATTTCTAGAATGTCCTCATCTGTTCGACGTTCTGCGGCTAAGACAGCGGCAGACGTTTCCAATATCACTCTAGTTTCAACGAGGGAGGTAAAGTCGGATTTCTCCAATTTCAAAACATCAGTTATCAACCCTTCCAAGGCAGTAATACCCATTCCGGCGACTACTGTTCCGCTTTGGGGAAGTGTTCTTAAAATGCCATAGAACTCTAATTTCTTAATGGCATCACGAATATGAGTCCTACTGACCCCTAACTTTTCAGCCAATTTCCGCTCAGGAGGCAAACGATCTCCAGAGGTTAATTGCCCAGAAGTAATCAAAGACCTAATCTGCTTGATTATCTTATCTACAGGTGTTTCAACCCTGATTTCACTAAAATTCTCCAGCATAATTCTCTTTAATAGTTAGTTATTAAATAAAAACAAATTGGTCAACCAATTAAATTATATGCCAAATATAGCCTTATTATTTACTATCACAAATTTATTTTACGATTTTAATATTAATAATCACAAACGAATCTGTTGTAAAATAGATCAAAAGGAATATTTTATTATATTTGCTAAGTAATTGGTTGACCAATTTTTCGGTTAACCAATCTGTCGTTTAACGACGCACATACAGTGTATTAGGTAGTCTAGGCTACCTAATAGCATAAAATTACCTGTATCTTAAAGGAGGCCTCAATCAACGCACCTGCCCATTTAACATTACAAAGCGCTTTTCTTAAGGGTAATAACAAATTCAAACTTTTTACAATCAAAATTACATGAAATCTCCCTTTTTTTTACCTTTTCTTAGGTTAATCTTAATTCTTTCCATCTCTTGCAACACCGATAAAAAAGCAGGAAATGGGAGCCAACAAACCGTATCTGGCCCTAATAATATGGACTTCAATCATTGGAAGGTAACATCACTTCAAAGTTGGCGACTATTTAACTACTAGAGATAAACATGCTTTTGCAAAAGTAAAAACTTACAATTTAGAAATTATCCATTGATATAATTGGAAATAGAGAATTGAAAATTATTGCTCGTGAGATGTCTGAAAAATTGAAAAAGGAAAATACTACCATATCTAATTATGAAAAACTTACTATTACTCTTTATACTACTTATTGGTTGCTCCAACGTCAGTGCCCAACTCTTTACAGAAGATTTTGACGGGTCAAATCCAGGCATTCCAATTTCGACCAGCACACAATGTAACGCGGGAGGAAACTCTTACTTTGGATTCATGTGTGCTTTTGGTGCCGGCTGTGGAAATGAAATATCAGCAGACAATACTGCCGCCTATACCGGTTTTACCGGTCAATTCCTTGGAGCACTAGATACCGATAACGGTGGCTCGGCTTGTGGACCTGTTGGTAATGATATCGAATTTGCGGAATGGACAGGGATTGACATTTCTAGTTGTAGCCCTTCAGATGCCTTATACCTTTGTGTTGATATTGCGGAGGGTGATCAGGCGAGTACAAATCCTGCTTGGGACAACCCTTCTAAGGTCATGTTTTCTGTAAACATTGACAATGCCGGCACAAGTCCACTTGCCAACATTGAACAAACTAATGGTCAGGATAGTGAACCTTCTTTTGATTTAGACTGCGACGGTGTTGGTGACAACGTTCATGTTATCACCAATAGCTTTGTAACCTATTGTTTTCAGATTCCAGGTTTTGGCGACATCATGGATATTCGAATCGACATCGTTGGATTAAACCAAGACGGAGAGGACATAGCGATTGACAATATCAATGTTTATTGTGAGCCAAGTCCAGGAAATTTACCCCCCGGGAGCACACTCTTACTCTCTTGTGGAATTTGTGGAGCAGACTTTGATTGCGATGGCGTCATCTCCTCAGAAGAATGTGACGACATGGACCCTAACAATACTTCTTCGAATGCAGGTGACTTTGACTGTGACGGTGTCATCACTGCTGAAGATTGTGATGACCTGGATCCAGCTAATACAAATACAAACGTAAATGATCAAGATTGTGATGGTGTTCCAACTTCAACAGACTGTGATGACTTAGACCCAAACATTACTAGTACAAACACGAACGATCAGGATTGCGATGGCGTGGCCACTGCAATTGACTGTGACGACATGGATGCTAACAATACATCGACAAACGTAAATGATCAGGATTGCGATGGTGTAATCACCTCCGAAGACTGTGACGACATGGATGCAAATAATACCAACGGAAACACTTGTGCTTTAGGCCCTTCCTCTGTGGTGACTTGCGACGATGGCAACCCTTGTACCATTAATGACGTCCAAACTGTTCTTGATTGTGATGGTTCTATTTGTGTAGCTTGTGCAGGTACTCCAGCCCCAAGCAGTTGTGATCCTTCTTGTGTGACCTTGCAGCCTTGCGACGATGCGAATGCTTGTACCACAGGTGATATGGTAACCCTTGCTGCTGACGGTTCTATTTGTGTTCCTTGTGTTGGGACCTTGGACCCGACTAGTTGTAATGCTTCTTGTGTTATGCAACAAGCTTGTAATGACGGAAATCCTTGTACCACAAATGATATGGAAACGGTTGCTGCCAATGGCGCTATTTGTGTTCCTTGTCAAGGCGTTCTGGATCCATCTAGCTGTAATACCGCCTGCGTTACAGTACAAACTTGTGATGATGGGAATCCTTGTACCACCAATGATATGCAATCGGTTGCTGCTGATGGTTCTATATGTGTAGCTTGCGCGGGAACACCCGATCCTACGAGTTGTGATCCGACTTGTGTCACCATGCAACCTTGTAATGATGGAAATCCTTGTACCACAAATGATATGGAAACAGTCTCGGCAAACGGAGCCACTTGTGTCCCATGCATGGGAACAGAAGATCCTACGAGTTGTGATCCAAGTTGTACAACGATGCAGGCCTGTAATGACAATAATCCTTGTACTATAAATGACATGGAAACCATTTCCGCAAACGGTGGGATTTGTGTGCCTTGTATGGGTACTCCCGCTCCTTGTGGCACTGATGCTACTTGTGAAGTGACTCAACCTTGTAATGATGGAAATCCTTGTACAGTCGATGATGTAGTCACTATTCTTCTCTCTGATGGAAGTATCTGCCAACCTTGTTTAGGGGTACCTGTAGATTGTACTAATGGAACAACAACTATTGTATTATGTGATGATGGAAATCCTTTTACGACAGATGATGTCGAAACGATATTAGATTGTGATGGCTCTGTTTGTGAAGAATGTGTTGGTACTCCAGTGGATTGTAGTAATGGCACAGTCACTGTTTTTGAATGTGATGATGGAAATCCTTGTACCGTTGATGATGTCGAAACCATTTTGGATAGTGATGGTACCATTTGTATCTCCTGTATGGGTGTACCAGCAGACTGTGATACTGGAGAAACAACTACTGCTATTTGCGATGACGGTAATCCTTTTACAACCGATGATGTCGAAACGACTTTAGATTGTGATGGCTCTGTTTGTGAACCCTGTCTGGGTATCCCCGTAGATTGTAGCAACGGTACGACAATGGCAGTTCCCTGTAATGATGGAAACCCATGTACGATTAATGATGTAGAAATCATACTCGACTCTGACGGCACAGTCTGTGTCACTTGTATGGGTACTCCTGCACCTTGTGGAACAGATGGCGTTTGTGAATCTATTATTTCTTGTGATGATGGGAATCCTTGCACGATAAATGATACTGAAGTTATCCTCCTCTCTGATGGAAGTATTTGTGAGCCTTGCGCCGGAACACCTCTGAACTGCAACAATGGTTCTACAACAATGCAAATTTGCGATGACGGAAATCCTTTCACCATCAATGATATGGAAACCATCCTTGATTGTGATGGCTCCCCTTGCGAAGCTTGTATGGGTACTCCGGTTGATTGCAATACCGGTACAACTTCTTCTGTCCCTTGTGACGATTCAAATCCTTGTACTGTAAATGATATGGAAATTGTTTTGGATTCGGATGGAACCGTTTGTGAACCTTGTATGGGTACGCCCGCTCCTTGTGGTACCGATGACGCCTGTGAATCTATTGTTTCTTGTGATGATGGAAACCCTTGTACAATTAATGACATTGAAGTCGTTTTACTTTCAGATGGTTCCGTTTGTCAGGCCTGCACAGGAACACCTCTTGACTGTAACAATGGATCTACAACAGTACAAATTTGTGATGATGGAAATCCTTTCACCATCAATGATATGGAAACCATCCTCGATTGTGATGGTTCCCCTTGCGAGGCTTGTATGGGAACTCCGGTTGATTGCGACACTGGTACAACCTCCTCGATTCCTTGTGACGATTCAAATCCTTGTACTATAAATGATATGGAAATTGTTTTGGATTCGGACGGAACGGTTTGTGAACCCTGCATGGGAACGCCGGCTCCTTGTGGTACGGATGATTCTTGTGAATCTATTGTTTCTTGTGATGATGGAAATCCATGTACCATTAATGATGTGGAAGTTGTACTCCTTTCAGATGGTACGGTTTGTCAGACTTGTGCTGGAACTCCGATTGATTGTAACAATGGTGCTACTTCTATGGTCAATTGTGATGATCAAAACTCGAACACCATTAATGATCAACAAACTATACTAGATTGTGATGGTTCCCCTTGTGGACCTTGTATGGGTACGCCTACTGACTGTGATTCTGGAGACACTTCTACCCTACCTTGTGATGATGGGAATCCTTGTACTATTAATGATATGATAACTACACTGGATTCCGATGGCTCCATTTGTGAACCTTGTATGGGAACTCCCGCTCCTTGTGGCACAGATGACGCTTGTGAAACAACTGTCCTTTGTGACGATGGAAACCCCTGTACCATTAATGATGTGGAAGTTGTGTTACTGTCAGATGGCACGGTTTGTCAGACTTGCGCTGGAACACCTACTGATTGTAACAATGGTGCTACTT